>JBCDDS010000001.1:0-93551 GCA_039180185.1 Pseudomonadota bacterium
AGATTTTCGAGGATCGGATGGTGCCAATGACGCTGAGCGGGATTGAAAAAGGCATGAAATTGCTCGGACGGTGATCGCGAGAGGTCATCCGCCGAAGGTGTTGCTTCAAGGTAGACAATCCCTCGCCGCCATGAGACAGCGAAAGCATGAGCGCACGCAAGATCATCATAGACACAGACCCGGGACAGGACGACGCGGTGGCCATCCTGTTGGCCTTGGCGAGCCCTAAGGAGATCGAGGTTCTGGGCATCACCTGCGTGGCCGGTAATGTTCCGTTGGAGCTTACCACCCGCAACGCGCGGATCATCTGCGAACTTGCCGGGCGACAAGACATGCCGGTTTTTGCCGGCTGTGATCGCCCGATGACGCGCGATCTGGTGACAGCTGAGCATGTGCACGGGAAAACCGGGCTCGACGGGCCGGTTCTGCCAGAGCCGACCATGCCGCTGCAAAGCCAACACAGCGTCGATTTCATCGTTGAGACGCTTCAAAGCGCGCCCGGCAAAACCGTCACTCTTGTGCCCATCGGTCCGTTAACCAACATCGCGACAGCATTTCAGAAAGCTCCTGAAATCACCGAAAAGGTGCAGGAAATCGTTCTGATGGGCGGGGCCTATTTTGAGGTGGGCAACGTCACGCCAGCGGCGGAGTTCAACATTTATGTCGATCCACCTGCGGCTGATATCGTGTTTCGTTCAGGTATCGCAATCACGGTTATGCCGCTTGATGTCACGCACAAAGCGCTCGTCACCCGCCCGCGTAATGATGCCCTGCGTGCCCTCAATACGCCTGTTGGAACGGCGGTTGCGGAGATGACTGACTTCTTTGAACGCTATGATCGGGAAAAATATGGCTCGGCCGGCGCGCCACTGCATGATCCCTGCACCATTGCCTATCTGATAAAGCCAGAGCTTTTCACCGGCAGGCATATCAACGTCGAAGTGGAAACCACTTCAGAGCTCACTATGGGTATGACCGTCGCTGATTGGTGGGGCGTGACGCAGCGCACGCCCAATGCCACCTTCATGGGCGATATCGACGCCGATGGCTTTTTCACCCTGCTGACCGAAAGACTGGCCCGCCTATGACCCGCCTGACGCTTGCCACACCAGATGATCTAGATCGTCTATTGCCGCTCGTTGAAGCATTTCATTCAGAAATGAAATTGGAACAAGACGACGAGACAAGGCGCGCTGCACTCGTGCCGCTCTTAGAAGGGTCGCCACACGGCTGTGTCTACCTCGCGGGACCAAGCCGTGCACCGGTGGGATACGTCGCTGTTTGCTTTGGCTGGTCGATTGAATTCGGTGGGCTCGATGGGTTCGTAGACGAACTTTATATTCGCCCTGGTGTCAGGGGCCGCGGCATTGGCACAGAAATCTTAACCAACTTACCACGGACACTGGCGGATGCTGGGTTACGTGTGCTTCACTTGGAAGTAGACCGCGAAGACAGCGAAACCGTGGCGCTCTACGAAAAACTAAGATTTGAAAGACGCGAACGTTATATGTTGATGTCGCGCGTGTTTTAAACGCTGGGCGCTACGGCTATATCAATTGCATGAGCCTGCACATTCCCTTCGATAACTCCTACGCGAGATTGCCAGAGCATTTTTTCACGCGGCAAAACCCAACGCCGGTCAAGGTACCTCACCTGATCGCTTTCAACACCGAACTGGCCAAAGAACTGGGCATTACCGAAGGCGATCCAGACGAGATGGCACGTGTCTTTGCGGGCAATGCGATCCCGGACGGCGCAGAGCCGCTCGCGCAGGTCTATGCCGGTCATCAGTTCGGTGGCTTTTCACCGCAATTGGGTGATGGGCGCGCCAACCTGCTGGGTGAGGTCCTGCACGACGATATCCGCCGCGATATTCAGCTCAAGGGCTCCGGTCCTACCCCTTACTCGCGCATGGGAGACGGTCGGGCATGGCTAGGCCCTGTTCTGCGCGAATATGTTGTGTCGGAGGCGATGGCAGCACTTGGTATACCAACAAGTCGTGCGTTAGCTGCGGCCACCACCGGCGAAATGGTATTCCGCGAGGCGCGCGGTCTCCCCGGTGCGGTTCTCACCCGTGTGGCCGCCAGCCATGTGCGCGTCGGCACGTTTCAATTTTTTGCGGCGAGACGAGACAAGGACTCTCTCCAATCGCTTTATGATCACGTGATCGATCGCCACTACCCTGATGTCAAAGACCCGGTGGAACTCCTTGATGCGGTGATCGCCAAACACTCGGAATTGGTTGTCCGGTGGCTTTCTGTCGGATTCATCCACGGCGTGATGAATACAGACAACACCACGCTATCTGGCGAAACCATTGATTATGGGCCCTGCGCCTTCATGGACCGCTATCATGCGGACAAAGTCTTCAGCTCAATCGATGTACAAGGCCGCTATAGTTATTCCAACCAGGCACGCGTCATCGTCTGGAACATGGCGCAGTTTGCCACGTCTCTGGTACCTTTGATGCCGGATCAGGACAAAGCGGTGGAAGCGTTCACCAAATCGGTTCACGCCATGCCAGAGTTGACCGCCAGCCATTGGCGCCGCGCCTTTGGTCGAAAAATCGGCATTGCTGAAGCCACAGAAGGCGACGATCCACTCATCTATGACCTTCTTGGCCTAATGGAGAGCGGACAAGCCGATTTTACCAACACCTTCCGCGCGCTTCTCAGCGGTAAGGTCCGCGATCAGTTCCTCGATCCCGAGGCGTTTGACACGTGGGAAATTGAGTGGCGCTCGCGGCTCGAGAACGAGGAGGCGCCAGATGAATTAATGCGCTCCGTGAACCCAGCACTCATCCCGCGCAATCACCGTGTGGAACAAATGATCGAATCTGCCGTCGCAGGTGATTACTCCCCCTTCGAGCGCCTTACCGATGTGCTGAGCCGTCCTTATGAAGATCAGCCCGATGCCGAAGACCTGACGCGACCACCTCTGGACGATGAGATCGTGCGTCAGACGTTTTGCGGCACCTGACCGCGCTTTGTCTTTCGGTTTTGGCGATTCTGATTTAAACCGGGCAGACGGACAGGGTGAACAAGACTCACACGCGGCATGACGGACACAATAATCGATCGTTGCGAAGCAAAAGGCCTGCGCATGACGGAACAACGCCGCACCATTGCGGCAGTGTTGCAGGAGTCTGCCGATCACCCCGATGTTGAAGAACTCTATGCACGTGCCAGTGCACTGGACCCGCGCATTTCGATCGCCACAGTCTATCGCACCGTCAAGCTTTTCGAGGAGGCTGGCATCCTGGACAAACTCGAGTTTGGTGACGGCCGAGCACGATACGAGGATGCGGAACGTGACCACCACGACCACCTGATCGACATTAATTCGGGCGAGGTGATTGAGTTCGTTGATGCCGAGATCGAGAAGCTACAGGAAAAGATCGCTGCGAAACTGGGATATCGTCTGAAAGGACATAAACTTGAGCTCTACGGCGTCCCGATAAAGAAAGCCTGAGCCGATGACCCGTGCCATTGAAAGCATCGTCGATTTAACCACCTATCCACTGCATGATGCCAGTTTCGCGGAAGAATGCGCGGCAAGGCTCGATGGAGAGGGCGTTTTGGTGCTTGAAGACCTGATCCTGCCCGACGCTCTGCAGGAAATGCGCGCAGAGGCCGAAGCCGGACAGGCAAAGGCGTATTTTTGTACCCAGAACCATTCGGTGTATCTCACACCACCCAACCCGGACTTTTCGTCCGAGCATCCGGTCAACAGACAGGTCGAGTCTTCAAAAGGCTGTATTTGCGATGACGATCTGGACAAAACGTCACCGCTTAGGACGCTTTATAACGCCGACGTTTTCCGCGAGTTTGTCAAACGCACTACGGGTCAGGCGGAATTGCATCCTTATGCGGATCCGCTCTCTTCTATCAACATCCACTACGCCAATCGCGGGCAAGAGCTTGGCTGGCACTTCGACAATTCGTCTTTTGCCATCACTCTGCTGATTGCCAAACCAGACGCGGGCGGCCGTTTTGAGTATGTCAAAGACCTTCGGGATGCCGATGCCGGCGAGATGAATTACGAAGGCGTAGACGCATTGCTTAGCGGTGAGACGAAACCACGGGTGCTTTCAATGGAGCCGGGCACGTTGGTGCTGTTTCGTGGGCGTAATTCCGTTCATCGCGTGTCTCCAAATGAAAGCGACGCAACACGCATGCTGGCCGTGTTAGCCTACAATTCGGAACCAGGCGTGTCGCTCTCTGAGAACGCGCGTATGACATTCTATGGCCGCCTGAATTAGCCACTTGTCATTTCTGACGCCGCACTCTACGCGCGCGATATGGACAATCTGCGCGGGATACTTCTCTTGATCATGGCTATGGCGGCCTTCAGTATTGAGGACGCTTTCGTCAAAGCCATGTCAGAACACGTTTCAGTTGCGCAAATCCTGATCATGTTGGGGATCGGCAGCAGCGTCATCTTTGGCGTGCTGACTTGGCAGCAAGGTCACGCACTTTTCTCGCGTGTCGCTTGGCAGCCACTTTGTCTATGGCGCGCACTCGCAGAAGGCGGGGCAGCACTCACATTCGTGACAGCAATCTCTCTGATCGACCTATCGGTTTTGGCTTCGGTTTTCCAAGCCACACCCCTGGTGGTCACGATGGGCGCGGCGTTGTTTCTTGGCGAAACCGTTGGCTGGCGACGATGGAGTGCGATATGCGTTGGTTTTGCCGGCGTGCTTCTGATCATACGGCCTGGGCTTGAGGGCTTCGAACCAATTGTCCTCATCGTACTGATCACAGTTGTTTTCATTGCCGTACGCGATCTTGTAACGCGACGCATCGATGCGAATGTGCCTTCAACTGTTGTCTCCTTTCAGGGCTTTGCGGCGCTGATTTTTGCAGGCGCTTTGCTGCTTATCTTCACAGACCAAGGCGTGGTCTCGTTAACCTCGCAACTCTGGTGGATGCTGTTGGGTGGCGTGATCTTTGGTGCCCTGGGGTACTACGGAATTGTCGTCTCAATGCGCATCGCTGATGCTTCTGCAATCATGCCGTTCCGGTACACGCGACTCCTGTTCACACTTCTGATTGCAATGATTGTTTTCGGCGAAAGACCGGATCTTCTGACGCTCTTCGGAGGATCTATCGTCATCGCCAGTGGGTTCTATACATACGTCCGCGAAAGGCGGCTTTCCCAATCAAACTGAGCAAACTCCATCGGTTGCATTCATCCAAGAGGCTGATATGTCAGCCGCAACACGCAGCATTCGGAGCGCACCATGAGCCTCATCATCGATATTCACGCCCGCGAGATCCTCGACAGCCGCGGCAATCCGACGGTTGAGGTCGATGTCATACTAGAAGACGGCACGATGGGCCGTGCGGCGGTGCCTTCGGGTGCCTCTACTGGCGCCTATGAGGCAGTAGAAAAACGCGATGGAGACAAAGGGCGTTATCTTGGCAAAGGTGTTTTGGAAGCGATTGCAGCGGTCAATGGCGAGATTGCAGAAACGCTCGCAGGCATTGATGCGACCGAACAGGTGGCGATCGACGAGACCATGATCGAGCTCGACGGGACGGAAAACAAATCTCGTCTGGGCGCCAACGCCATTCTTGGCGTCTCGCTCGCCACCGCAAAAGCAGCCGCTGATTTCACCACACAACCCCTGTTTCGCTATGTGGGCGGAACCTCGGCGCGCACCCTGCCCGTGCCAATGATGAATATCATTAATGGCGGCGAACATGCTGATAACCCGATTGATATACAGGAATTCATGATCATGCCGGTGGCTGCGGACAACATCCGCGATGCCGTGCGCATGGGCTGTGAAGTGTTCCACACGCTCAAGAAAGAGCTGTCTGCAGCTGGCCTTGCTACTGGGGTCGGTGATGAAGGTGGTTTTGCGCCTGATATCGGCTCTACACGAGAAGCACTCGATTTCATCATGCGTTCGATTGAAAAGGCCGGGTACAAGCCAGCGGAAGATATCTATCTGGCGCTCGATTGTGCGGCGACGGAGTATTTCAAAAACGGCAAGTATGTATTGTCGGGCGAGGACAAAACGCTCTCATCGGAAGAGAACGCGGCCTATCTTGCATCCCTCGTCGGCGATTATCCAATCATTTCGATTGAAGACGGCATGTCCGAGGATGATTGGGACGGCTGGAAGGTGCTGACCGATATGATCGGAGACAAGGTGCAGCTTGTGGGAGACGACCTGTTTGTCACAAATCCGAAGCGTTTAAGCGATGGGATAACGCGCGGCGTAGCAAATTCGATGCTGGTGAAAGTTAATCAAATCGGTAGTTTAACAGAAACTCTTAAAGCGGTCGATATGGCTCACAGGGCGCGTTATACCAACGTGATGTCGCACCGCTCTGGCGAGACCGAAGACGCAACCATTGCCGATCTAGCGGTGGCTACCAATTGTGGACAGATCAAAACTGGCTCGCTGTCCCGTTCCGACCGTCTAGCAAAATATAACCAGCTGATCCGCATCGAAGAGGCGCTTGGCGACACCGCCGTCTATGCGGGTCGTTCGATCCTGAGGTGAACGCAGACGACATCATCGCCGCGCTTGATCTAGCGCCTCACCCAGAAGGCGGGTTCTTTCGAGAGACCTGGCGCGCGGCAGGACCGGGACGCGCCTCTGGAACAGCTATCTATTTCTTGCTGCGTGGAGAGGACAACAATCGCTGGCATAAGGTCGATGCTGCAGAGATTTGGCACTATTACGCAGGCGCTCCTCTGGTGCTTTCGATCTCGGATAATGACGCAGGCCCTGCCACCGATCATACGCTAGGCCCTTCCCTCAGCCGCGGTCACCGCCCACAAGTGATTGTGCCCGGCGGACACTGGCAAATGGCGCGGTGTGCGGGATCTTACACGCTGGTCGGCTGCACCGTTTCACCAGGATTTAAGTTCGAGCATTTCGAGCTGGCGCCTGATGGGTTTGATATTCCGCGCCGGTCTGATCCATAAGCAGATTGAAAGTTCCTCGCGCAGAACAAAAAAAAGGCGGCCCAAAGGCCGCCTTCTGTTCGTGTGGGTCTCGACCCGGTTTAAGAAGCGCGCTTACGACGCTTCATCGCCGCCAGACCGCCCAGACCTGCAAGCAACATGAAGCCAGCCGCAGGAAGCGGAACCGGCGTATAGTGCACCTTCAGCTTCTTGAGCTTCCAGTTGTCTTTTTTGTCTGTTGCTGCGAACCCAAACAGGTCCGTGGTGACAACCGGAAAACTGCTGAACGGATTGCCATCTTCTTTATACGTCAAGAAGTCACCATCGCCCAAGACGCCGTCTCCGCTGAAGTCGTAGAAAATGCGGAAATCGTCATTCGCGTCATAATCGCCGAACTTGGCCCACTTGAGCTGTACGTCCCCGCTGAAGCTCAGAATGAGGAAGTCATCCCAATTGCTGCCGTCCACTTCGTCTTGGTCATCCGTGCCAGCAGATGAGTTGTTTATTACGCCAAGCCCATTGCTATCTGGATCGACTACAGCATCGTCATCATATGTGTTGTTGGTCGCGATGTAGCCATCAACAGGATTGCTGTTCTCATCATTGAGCGTGACCTGAGGCGAATCCCCAAAGTTGAACCCATTGACGAAAGATCCTGCAGTGATCGTAACCGTCAAACCGTCAACGGTTTGCGAATACGATGTCGTTGGTGCCAGAGAGTCCGTAAACACAAACTCGACAGTTTTCGCAGATGCTGCTCCCGCAGCCAAGGACAAGCCCGCGGCCGCAGCAAGTAGTTTTGTGTGCATGTTTTGCCCCACTTCCCTTACCAATACTAACCGCGTCCCCACGCGGCACTCGAGCCTAATTGCTCACAGTATCGTGAAGATACAGAATCCCACCGCACAAGGCAATCAGCGTAATTGGAAACAATGGCTATTTTTCGTAGTAATTGTTCACTTTTTGAGATGTAAACTCCGCACTTAAACGGTGCCACTTGCAGTGGGCTTGTGGATAACACCGTTCCGCGTGCAGTGCTCTAGAATGACACGCGGTTCGCAGAATGAATTATGCGGTTGACCCAAATTGGTGCACAAAATCTGCCAGTTGCCTTGTCGAGCCATCTTTTCCCTCAGCGCTAGCCTTGCCAGCGACAATCGGTTCCATCGTTTTGGCAAGAACTTTGCCTAACTCCACGCCCCATTGATCATAGGAATTTAAACCGAGAATGGCCCCTTCTACGAAAACGCGGTGTTCGTAGAGCGCGATGATCTGACCCAAGCGGAAAGGGGTCAGTCTGTCGTAGATAAGCGTTGTTGACGGCCTGTTGCCCGGGAACACACGATGCGCTGCTTGCCGCGAAAGCTCTTCGCCCTCAAAGCCAGCCTCGCGCATCAGTTCAAGTGCAGCTTCCAAATCCCGACCCAGCATCAAAGCCTCCGATTGCGCCAGACAATTAGCGACAAGCAACCGGTGGTGATGCGCAAGTTCAGGTTCATGTCCTGCGGCGGCTATCATAAACTCACAGGGTATCACCTGTGTGCCTTGATGGATCAGTTGATAGAACGCATGCTGGCCATTCGTGCCGGGCTCACCCCAAACCACAGGGCCTGAGCCTCCGTCAATCGCATGGCCCTCCATTGTCACACCCTTGCCGTTGCTCTCCATCTCCAATTGCTGGAAATAAGCCGCAAGCCGCGAGAGCCTCTGATCGTAGGGCAAAACAGCACGCGTCGAATAACCACAAACCTGATTGTGCCAAAGGCCCACAAGCGCCAGCATGACCGGCATGTTTTCGGCCAGAGGCGCCTTTTGGAAATGCGCGTCCATTGCCGCACCACCTGCCAGGAACTCCGCAAAACGGTCGGGACCAATCGCAAGCATCAACGGTAGGCCAATCGGTCCCCACATCGAATACCGCCCACCGACCCAGTCTTCGAACCCAAACACTCGCTCAGGTGCAATCCCAAATGCAGCGGTTTTGTCTTGTGCGGTGGAAACCGCTGCAAACTGTGCACCGGGGTCTTTAACCTCTCGCGCCATCCAGTCGCGCGCAGTAGCGGCGTTTGTCATGGTCTCAATGGTCGTAAAGGTTTTCGATGCTATGATGACAAGGGTGGTTTTAGGATCAAGCCTCTGTAATTTATCACTAATGTCGGCGCCATCGACGTTGGAAACAAAGTGACACCTGGGCCCATCGTGATACGGCGCGAGGGCCAAAGTGCCCATTTCCGGACCCAAGTGTGAGCCACCGATACCAATGTTAACCACATCGGTAATTGCCCCGCCCGCGCCTTTGAAATCTCCGTTCCGTACGTCGTCGACAAAGTCGCCCATTCGAGCCAGCCCTTTGCGTACTTCAGGCATAACATCTTGCCCGTCGACAAAAACCTTTACAGCATCGCGTGCACGTAATGCTGTGTGCAGAACCGCCCGCCCTTCGGTTTCATTGATTTTGTCGCCCGAGAACATCGCATCACGTCGAGCCGGCACGTCGCGTGCTTCGGCGAGGGCAATCAGCGCTGCTTTTGCTGCATCGGTGATCGACGTTTTGGAGTAGTCAAACAGCATACCATCAACATTGACCGAGTAGGATTTCGGGCGTTTCGGATCATTTAATAAATCGCGTATGTTTGACCCAGTTTGCGATTTAATTTCATCCCACATAACATTGATCTTTCTTGCTTTTAATCACTTTGCCCAATGGACAGTCATGTCGTCCATCACAGAATTAATCGGTGCATTCAACGCGTTCAGCCCTTTGGCTCGATTCAGCGCTGCGCGCTTTTCATCTCCTGTGATGATCAGATGCTTGCTCAATGCTCCATTCAAAACCCGTGCTGAAAAACTGATCCGCGCCTCTTCCTGATCTGCTGGCCGCATAGCCACGAGTGTGCCCGCATCACGCGATAACGCATGGGAAAGCCCATCAGAGCCCGGAAATAAGGATGCGGTGTGCATATCCGCTCCCATGCCAAGCAAAAGCACAGCGGGCGGCAAATGTTCGTTCAGGGATGTTTCTAACCGCGTCACGGAGTCTTCCGGCTGCTTGGCACCATCGTACAGCGAAATTAAATTGGCCTGAGCCGCTGGACCGATCAACAGACGCTCTTTCAGCAGCCTTGTGTTTGAACGGGTATGGTCCTCTGGCACCCATCTTTCGTCGCTCAGCGTCACATCGACCCGCGGCCAATCAAGATGGATTGCCGAAAGCAAATCAAACACAGGGCCAGGCGTGGTGCCTCCCGGGACTATGAACAGAGCCCTGTCTTGGTGATCCAAAGCACTTTTCAGCTCTCCGGCAAGAATACCGGCCAAATCCAAATATAGTTGGTCTCGATCGGGGTAGTCGACAAACCTCATGCTTTGATTTCGCGCCAACGCCTCCCGTCACGATGCAAAAGCATCAGCGCGTCATCCGGGCCAGAACTACCCGTCGCATAGCTCAGTGGTGTGTCCTTGCTTTCATCCCAAGCAGCGATCATTGGATCGACCCAAGCCCAGGCCGCCTCCACTTCGTCACCACGCATAAAGAGCGTTTGGTTGCCGCGGATCACATCCATGATCAGGCGCTCGTAGGCATCTGGAAAATCTGCATCTTCTGGGCCCAGTGCTTCTGCAAAACTCATATCCAATGGCACGTCGATTAATCGCATACCACCAGGGCCGGGTTCCTTGATCGTGACGCCAAGTTCGATGCCTTCGTTTGGCTGCAACTTGATCGTCAGGATATTGTTGGTGGATGATTGCCCAAAGATCGAATGCGGCGTGTCCTTGAATACCACCGCAATCTCGCTGGCCCGGTCCTTGAGCCTCTTTCCTGTACGAAGGTAAAACGGCGTGTCGGCCCAACGCCAGTTCCTAACTTTCGCCTTAAGCGCTACAAAACTCTCTGTGCGGCTATCTGGATGGCCCGATTCAGTGCGATAATCCGGCTCGTCATCGGTGCCTTCATACTGACCGCGTATCACATCCTCTTCACCCGCGGGATCAAGCGCACGGATCACTTTTAACTTTTCGTCGCGCACAGCATCAGGGTCGAACTTTGCGGGTGGCTCCATCGCAATCAGGCACAGTAGCTGCATCAGGTGGTTCTGTACCATATCTCGCATTGCGCCAGAGCGGTCGTAGTACTCACCTCGTCCACCGACGCCAACACTTTCCGCCACAGTGATCTGAATGTGGTCGATGTACTGGCTGTTCCAAAGCGGTTCAAAAAGCAGATTGCCAAATCGAATCGCCATCAGATTTTGCACCGTCTCTTTTCCAAGATAATGGTCGATGCGATAAATCTGATCTTCATTAAAGTATCTGGCGAGCGTAGCGTTTAACTCCTTGGCGCTTTCCAAGTCACGCCCGAACGGCTTCTCCACCACGACACGACATTGCGCGCAAGTCATGTCATTGGCTTCAAGACGTTCCGCTAATGCGCCGAACAGGCTTGGACCAACCGAGAAGTAAAACGCGTGTACGACGTCGCCACGTAGGAGACCGGAAAGCTCTTTCCAGCCAGTTTCACCAAGCGCATCTGTGGTCACATAGTGCAAGAGCTGCAAAAACCCGTCCAGTTGCTCGATTTTACTGGCTGCCTGCGGTTCGAACTCCGCTATCGCCTCGCGCGCGAATTCGCGGTAGGAACCGGTGTCCATTTCACTCCGAGCCGCGCCAATGACGCGCGCATCATCTCCGATTTGGCCGGAACAATATCTTCGAAACAGACCTGGTAAAATTTTGCGGCGCGCCAAATCTCCTGTGCCGCCAAAAATCACCAAATCAAAGCAATCCACAGGTATTACACGAGAGACCAATTTTTCATCCTTACAAGATAATGTTATTGGATCACGAAGCTTTCATCGTTCCAATACTCGACTTTCTCTGTCAGAAAGACAATTGATGCCGAGAAGGCAAATGAAATTATGACGATGCAGGCATGAAAGACACCTTTGAACCATCCGCAAATGCCGGAAAATTCCTGGATCCGGATAAGACCGCGGATGGCCAAACAAGAGCCCGCGTCGCGCTGACAAAGCCCGAAACGCTTTGGTTTAACACTGGTACATTGTGCAATATTACGTGCCTGAACTGCTATATTGAAAGCTCTCCGAAAAACGACCGGCTGGTGTATATCAACCGAAGAGAGGTCTGCGACTATCTTGACCAGATTTCAGAGCGGAACTGGCCGATCCGGGAAATCGCCTATACTGGCGGTGAGCCCTTCATGAACCCGCATATGATTGGTTTGGCACGTGACCCGCTTGCGCGTGGTTTTGACGTTCTCATCCTTACCAATGCAATGAAGCCCATGATGCGTCCGATAATGCAGGAAGGACTGCGTCGATTGCGCGATGATTTTGGCGACCGACTCACACTTCGCATCTCGATCGATCACTGGTCCGAAAAGTTTCATGATGCTGAACGCGGCGAAGGCAGCTTTGCGAAAATGCTGGTTGGTATGCGATGGCTGCGCGATGAGGGCTTCAACATGGCTGTTGCTGGTCGCAGTATGTGGAATGAAACAGACGCAGAAGCGCGTGAGGGATATCAGGCCCTATTTGATGAAAACGACTTTTCAATTGATGCGTTCAACCCCGGCATGACAGTTCTTTTTCCGGAAATGGACGAGACGGTCGAAGTGCCAGAAATCACAACGAAATGTTGGGGAATACTCGACAAGTCACCGGATGAGGTAATGTGCGCGTCCTCCCGTATGGTGGTGAAGCGGAAGGGGGCGGAGAAGCCCACGGTTTTGGCCTGCACGCTTCTGCCCTACGACGAAGAGTTCGAGATGGGCGAGACACTAAAAGAAGCTGAAAAGCCTGTCTCCCTCAACCACCCTCACTGCGCGAAGTTCTGCGTCTTGGGCGGCGCGAGCTGCTCGGCTTAAACCTCAAAATTTCGCTTTTCGGCAATGGCATAGGCTGACATGATCGGCGCATTGCGTCGAGGAGACACCATGCCATTTCACTTTGAAGATGCTGAATATGCGCGCCGTCAGGCGTCAGCGACGAAGGCTGTCTCAGAGGCTGGGCTCGACGCCCTACTGATGTTCGCACCTGAAAGCCAGTATTGGCTTTGTAGCTATGACACGTTTGGGTTTTCGATGTTTCAATGTCTGGTGTTGACCGCCAACGGTGATTTACACCTGATGACCCGCCTGCCCGATCTGCGACAAGCGCGGCTGACGTCAACACTGAGTGAAGATCAGATTCACATCTGGGCTGAGAAAGAAGGCGTGAATCCAGCCGAAAACCTGCGCGCGTTACTGGCAGAACTAGGTGTCGCGGACGGACGGCTCGGATTTGAATCACAAACTGCTGGTTTGACGGACTATAATGGTCAGCTTTTGCGCAACGCGTTGCCTGATCTCATCGATAGCTCTGACCTGATCAGAGCGTTGCGTCGCGTGAAGTCACCAGCTGAAATCGAGATGCATCGGAAGGCAGCGAAGCTTGCAGATGATGCCATGGATGCGGGGCTTGAAGAAACGCAGGCTGGTGCTTTCGAGGGCGATATTCTGGCCGCCATGCAAGGCGCCGTCTTCAAAGGTGGTGGGGATTATGCCGGAAATGAATTTATTCTTGGCTCCGGACCGGGCGCGCTTCTGGTGCGGTATTACTCCGGGCGTCGACATCTCGATGCTCAAGATCAGATGACATGGGAGTGGGCCGGGGCCTATGCCCGCTATCACGCTGCGATGATGCGCACCGTCATAATTGGTACGCCGAGCGATCAACATAAACGCATGCATGAGGCCGCCCGAGCTGCGCTTGAAGCCTGCGAAGTCGCGATCAAGCCGGGCGACCCGATGGGTCTGGTCTTTGACGCCCACGCCAAAACGATGGATGCACACGGGTTTTCCCACGCGCGCATGCAGGCCTGCGGTTACGGCATGGGCGCGGTCTACAACCCGATCTGGGTTGATTTTCCGATGTTTTATGAAGGCAACCCACTTCCGATGCAGGCCGGTCAGGTGTTTTTCCTGCATATGATCCTTATGGACAGCGAGGCCGGTCTTGGTATGTCGCTTGGACATTCGGTTTTGGTCACGGAGTCCGGCGTTGAGCGGCTCTCGCGTCAGCCTTTGGATTTATTGGTACGTTGAGCAACGCTTGCCATTGCCCACAACAAAAAACGCCCCCATATCAATCATATGATCAAACTCGCCCCAGTCCTGCTCGCTGTGCTCTATGCCTTCGTGCTCTATCACTTCTCCGCTTGGCGTACGAAGCGGGAGCTGACAGAACGCTCGACAGAGCTTGCCGATCCCATGCTTATGGTGATGACCAAAAAGCTCGCAGCGGCGCTCGATGTCGATCGCATCCGCGTACATATCTATGAGATCGACCCGGTGAACGGATTGGCCGCTCCGGACGGACGGATTTTCATCACGCGGGGGTTCTATCGCAAATTTCAGAACGGCGAAGTGACCGCCGATGAAATGGCCTCGGTCATTGCCCATGAGTTGGGGCACGTGGCCCTAGGCCATACGCGACGTCGGATGATCGACTTCTCGGGTCAAAACGCGCTGCGCACGGCGCTCGCGATGCTCTTGTCGCGCTTCCTGCCCGGGATTGGCGTCTGGATCGCCAATGCGCTGACCTCTTTGGTTGCCGCGCGCCTGTCGCGCAATGATGAATATGAGGCCGATGAATACGCCGCCGCGCTGCTCACCAAAGCTGGGATCGGTACGGGTCCTCAAAAGTCACTTTTTGAGAAGCTTGAGGCGCTGACCCAAACCCGCGCAGGCGTCGTGCCGGCCTGGTTGATGAGCCACCCCAAAACCACCGAGCGTATTGCGGCGATTGAGAAGCTCGATGCGAAATGGGGCAGCACCGACCTGTCGGACGCGTAAGACGTGCATTGCGCCGCGCACTTGCCAGATCGCGGGATGGCGATCAAACGCTTGGGTTAATCACTTTATCATAGTCAAATCTTTGTCAATTCAGATTGATGCGCGAACGTGAACAAATCGCCAGCCCTTGGGAGCGGTCTGGCGATCGCGCGGCGGGCTTCGCCCTTGATTCCGCGCGGCGTTCATAAAAAAACCTGTTCTTGTTGACCTGCCGCCTTTCAGGAAGCGCTCGTAAACGTTTTGGTGAATTTCAATTATTGAACCACCGAGACACCCAATTCCAGTTCAGCAATAAACTGCAGTCAAGGAATTCTTTGCGCCAAATATTCAACCTCTGCGCTTGAGTGGAAAAGACCCTCTGCTAGCCACTTGACAGCCTCGGACACCAATTCAGGGTCAATCCTTAGTGCGCTTTCGCTTTTTGACTGAATTTCGAAATCCGACGGCTCACAAATGAACACGCTCCTTCGATTTATGTCGTCTATAAATCGGGTGAAGCCTGCTTCGTTAAGAACATAGGCAGTCCGCTCAAGGTCACCGGCGCATTTATTGTCGAAGGTTTTCATTGGTCCGTTCACGCGATGATCTTCTGTCCTAAGGTGCATTTCAAACACGCATCGCGCGAGTGCCAAAATTCTACCTGAATGCGTGTTTTCCGGCTTATTGAACCAAGGCGGATACGTCTCCATACCGTTGATACCTTTCCTTACCTTGCATTAAGCATGTGAGGGCATTTAACCAATTTCCGCCTTCTTCTCCCAACGCCCGGATTCCTCTGACCAATATTGCGCTGAGCACCCCGCATCAGTGAGGGTTTTCCATTGGCTGCGCGCGTGGGCTGTGGCAGCTTCGTCATTGCCGTCGAAGAGGATACAGGCGCGCTCGTAGGCGGTGACTTCGTCTGACGTCACCTCGGCCCCGTCCACGCTCATCAGGCATTGCGCTTCATTGGCAGCCGCCCCATTTGCTTCGGTCAATAAAACCGGCTGGCGTGCGTCATGGGGCCCTCCTGCGCGGCCATGGGCCAGAAAGCCCTCCTCGGGCCCCAGCCACAGCTTTTCATCGAGCCAATCGAGCCGCGCCGCGTCCGTCCCCCGCACCAGCACGCGCCACCCTGCCCCACGCGCTTTTTCCAGCAGCATCGGCAAGGTGCGCTCCAGCGGTTGACGCGTCAGGTGATAGAAATAGACCGCGCCCATCAATCGCCTTCGTAGTGATCCGCAACCAGGCGGTTGAGCGCCATCACGCCCCAGCCGGTCGCACCCTTCGGTGCATAGTTGCTCTCAGCACTGACCTTAGCGGTGCCCGCGATATCAAGGTGAATCCACGGGGCGCCGTCCTCGACAAAGCGCTGCAGAAACTGCGCAGCCGTAATAGAGCCAGCAGGCCTACCACCCACGTTTTTCATATCGGCCACATCGGATTTCAGCTTTTTATCGTGGGCCTCGCTCAGTGGCAGGCGCCAGGCGCCCTCGCCCTCATCCTTCGCTGCGCGCAGGAACTTCTCACAGAACGCATCGTCGTTCGAAAAGACGCCCGTATGCTCATGCCCTAGCGCTATAATGATGGCGCCGGTGAGCGTTGCAAGATCGACCATTGCCGAGGGTTTATAGGTTTGCTGGGCGTACCAGAGCACGTCGGCCAGAACCAAACGCCCTTCTGCATCGGTATTGATGATCTCAACCGTATCGCCCTTCATCGAGGTGACCACATCACCCGGGCGGGTCGCCTGCCCTGACGGCATGTTCTCCACCAGTCCCACAAGACCCACCACATTGGCCTTTGCCTTGCGCAGCGCCAGAGCTTTCATCGCGCCGGTCACAACACCCGCACCACCCATATCCATGGTCATCTCTTCCATACCGCCCGCGGGTTTCAACGAGATGCCACCAGTGTCAAACACCACGCCCTTGCCGATCAACGCGAGTGGCGCCTCGCCTTTCTTGCCGCCATTCCACTCCATGATCGCAACCTTCGATGGCGAGACAGAGCCATGTCCGACGGAGAGCAGCAAATGCATCCCCAATTTCTCAAGCTCTTTCTCTTCCAGAATCTTGATCTTGAGACCAACATCTTTGAGCTCTGCGATCTTGTCGGCGAAGGCCGTTGTGGTCAGGTGGTTCGCTGGATCAGAGACAAGATCACGGGTCAATCGCACGCCATCCGCTACGGCCAGCAGTGGCGCAGCCTCGGCTTTAATCTCATCAGGTTTCGCCACCATCATGGTCACATCACCTGGGGTCTTCTCTGATTTCGACTTTCGGGCCGTGAAAGCGTAGCTGCGCAACGCGATGCCATTGGCGAGCTCGGCGGCGCGACGCACTTGTCCGGCGGCCACTAACATGGCCGCATCTCCTTTCGCGCGCGCCAAAGCCACGCCCCCTTTCCGCGTTTCAAGCGTGCTCGCGTTACGCTCCATGCAGAGCACATCGACGGACTTCGCGGACATGCCGGCGGGCCAGGCCAGCGAGGTCACCTTGCCAGGTTTCATCTCTTGCCAGCTGTCGCTTTCTACCAGACGCTTCAGCGCGCCTTTGGTCAGCCGGTTCAACCGGCGTGCCGCGACGTCCATCTTTCCCGAAGACGGAATGATGACCGCTATACGCCCCTCAAAGCTCTCAAATTGATCTACATCCGTCTCAGTGAAGGTGATTGAAACCGCTTGGCTCATTCGGGGCGCTCCGTAACTGCAGGGTAAGGTTGTGTTCCAACACCTAGCGTCTTGGGCAGGACTTGGCCAGTGCTTGAAAATGTGAGCTAGAATCCATGCATTAACTGTTTTCCCCCAAACACAATTCAGATACCGTTTCGTCGAGCTAGTTCTGTTTCGGGGGATATCGCGTGACAAAATTCGACAGGTATATGCTGTCGCAATTTGTGATGCTGTTTGGCTTCTTTGCTCTCGTGCTGGTATCGATCTTTTGGATCAACAAAGCGGTCAGGATGTTTGACCGTTTGATCGGCGACGGCCAACCTGCTTGGGTCTTCCTTGAATTCACTGCCTTAACGCTGCCAACCGTGATCGGAGTGGTCCTGCCAATCGCTGCATTTGCAGGAACGGTTTACGTCACGAACCGCATGTCATCTGAGAGCGAGCTTACTGTGGTGCAAGCGACCGGGTATTCACCCTGGCGGTTGACCCGACCCGTGCTTGTTTTTGGCGTTATGATCGCTTTGATGATGTCTTTACTCAGCCATGTCCTCATCCCCAAAAGCCTCAGTCAGCTCAAAGTCCGACAGGCCGAAGTCAGCCAAAACATCACCGCGAAACTGTTGACAGAAGGCGAATTTCTGCACCCTGCCCCCGGCATCACGTTCTATATCCGCAACATAACGCCAGAGGGAGAGCTTCAGGCCGTCTTTCTGTCAGACCGCCGTGAGCCGGAAACGCTCGTCACTTACACGTCGTCTCAAGCCTATCTTGTGCAAGAGGGCGGCGGCACAAAATTGGTGATGGTCAACGGGTTGGCTCAACACTATCAGCCCGATGGCAATCGATTGTTTACCACGCACTTCGATGATTTTTCCTATAACGTCAGCAACCTGATCACGCGCGGACCGATCAACTTAAACAAGGTGGACTTTGCGAGCACCTACGATTTGATCTTCAACTCCAAAGAAGTCGCAGAACTTACACGTTCAACAGAGGCGCAGGTGCTCTACGCTGGGCATAATCGGTTTGCACAAGCGATGCTTTGCATTGTCGCTGCTACGGTTGGGTTTGCAGCTCTTCTGTTGGGCTCGTTCAGCCGATATGGCGTCTGGTGGCAGGTAATCGTGGCCTTCACTTTGCTGGTTTTGATCAAGATGATCGAAGGTGGCGTGTCGGGCGTTATCCTGTCCAATCCAAAAGCTTGGCCTTTGATTTATCTTCCTACTGCCGCGGGTGTAGTGTTGATCGTCGTGCTGCTCTACCTGGCGGCTCGACCTGGGATACTGCGGCGTCTGAATGTGTTTCGACGCGAAGAACTGGAACCCACTGCGGGAGACTCATCATGATCCTGCACTATTACTTCGCGCGAAAGTTCTTTGTAACCTTCTTCTTGATTTCACTGGTTTTCCTTATCCTTTTGACGCTGATCGATCTAGTGGACGAGCTGGGAGATTTCCCCAATCTCCCTTTTGTTGATGTGCTCGAAGTGGTTCTGCTCAACTTACCGCATGCGAACTACGAAATATTGCCCTTGATCATGATCTTATCTGCGGTGGCGCTATTCCTGCGCTTGGCCAGATCATCAGAGCTTGTCGTTGTGCGTGCTGCTGGAAGATCTGGCATGCGTAGTCTGCTGGCACCGATTTGCGTCGCAGCGCTCATTGGGGTTTTCGCGATCACTATTTTCAACCCAATCGTGGCCGCCTCATCCAAGAGATACAACGATGTTGTGAACAACCATTTAGGTGCAGGCAGCAACGTACTGGCCATCTCGTCGGATGGGCTTTGGCTACGCCAAGGAAGCGGTGAAGGCCAAAGTGTGATCCACGCAGAACGTGCCAGTTCTGATGTTGGCACTCTGTTTCGCGCCACTTTCATAAGCTTCGACACCAATGGCGCTCCGTTACAACGCATCGTGTCAGATACGGCCACGCTCAGTGACGGGTTTTGGGAGCTCAAGAATGTGAAAATCTGGAATTTGGGGCTTGGTGCGAACCCCGAGGCCGGTTCGCAAAACGTTGATGCGATGCGCCTGCCATCCGGACTGACGCAAGACAGTATAATCGATAGCTTTGGCAAGCCGGAATATATCTCTTTATGGGATTTGCCGCGATTTATTCGTCAACTGGAAAATGCTGGTTTCTCCGCAAAGCGCTATACGGTTTGGTTCCAGATGGAGCTTTCACGGCCTTTGTTTCTGGTTGCGCTGGTCATCGTCGCGGCGGCATTCACCATGAAGCATGCGAGGCTTAGCAACACCGGAATCTCGGTACTTATCGCAGTGATGCTTGGGTTTACTTTGCATTACATCCGTAACTTCGCGCAAATCTTAGGTGAAAATGGGCAGATCCCAATTTACCTGGCAGCTTGGGCTCCACCGATTGCTTCCTTGATGCTTGCTATCGGAATCTTGCTCCATATGGAGGACGGATGAGCTTATCGCGGGCTACTACAATCGCCTTAGCTTGTATTTGTTTGCTTTTGGCATCGATTTGGCCAAGCACCGGATCGTCGCAGAATACAGACCGCGAACAAGTAAGTCTTGGCGGAGAAGATGCGCCAGCCATTCTCGTCGCGGATGATGTTTTTCTTTCAGGAGATGAGCAGCTTGTCGCAACTGGCAATGTAGAAGCTTTGTTCGAAGGTCGACGACTTAACGCAAGAGAAATCATTTACGATCGTCCGACCGAAAGACTGATCGTCAAAGGTCCGATTACACTTCAAGAACCTGATGGCACCGTGCTGGTGCTCGCTGACAGTGCGGAACTGGATCGTGAATTACGCAACGGTTTGCTCCGCGGTGCCCGCGTGGTGATGGAGGATCAGCTGCAGCTGGCCGCGGTAGAGTTGGCCCGTATCAACGGGCGATATAACCAGTTGTTCAAAGTCGCGGTCACGTCTTGCCGCGTCTGTAATTCGGATACGCCTCCGCTTTGGCAAATACGCGCGAGACGTGTGATCCATGATCAGGAAGAACGACAGATTTATTTTCAAGATGCGGTCTTCAGCGTTTTGGGAACCGATATCTTTTATCTGCCCCGTCTCCGATTGCCAGACCCAACGTTGGAGCGCGCGACAGGCTTTCTGGTGCCAACGATTAGGAACTCATCCATTCTAGGGTTCGGTGTCAAAGTGCCGTATTTCATCCGTATTGGTGACCACAAAGACCTGACTCTGACACCATATATTTCAAGCGAAACACGTACGCTGGAGGCACGATATCGACAGGCATTTCGCAACGGCAGGATCGAGATCAATGGCGCATATGGTGCAGATGATCTCGATGTAAGAGATACCCGTGGTTACATCTTTGCAAACGGGTTTTTCAATTTGCCAAGAGACTTCAATTTGACTTTCGATGTCGAAGCCTCTTCAGATCGCACGTATCTATTGGACTATGGGTTCTCATCTAAAGACCGCCTTGACAGTGAAATTGAGCTGGAGCGCGCACGTCGCGATGAGTATATCCGTGCCGCTAGCACCGTTTTTCAGTCGTTACGCGAGGGCGAGAGCAACTCCACTCTTCCAAGTTTCATTTTGAACGGGGAATACGAACGGCGCTTGCAACTAAGCGGACCTGTCGGCGGAGAAGTGCGCTTTGGCTTTCTAGGTCATTTGCATTCGCGTTCTTCAAGCCTTGACACTGATGGGCCAGACTTTGATATCTTTGCAGATGGGCGAGACGTTTCGCGTTTGACATTCAGTGTCGCCTGGCATCGTTCAACTGTCCTGCCGATGGGTATTCTAGCGCGCGCCGAGGCCGGTCTGGCATTGGACCATTTCCAGATCAATCAGTCTGGTGTCATAAACGAGTCCAGCGCTACAGAATTGACGCCCAACGTGGCGGTAGAATTGCGATGGCCATTTCTCAAACGATCAAGCAGCGGCGCAACTCATATTGTCGAGCCTGTCGTACAATTCTCATGGGTGGGTGGAAGCAACCCCAACATCCCGAATGACGAAAGCACACGCATAGACTTTGACGAGGGTAATCTTTTTTCAACCTCGCGCTTTACTGCCCCGGACCGCCGCGAGCGAGGTTTCAGCGCGGCATATGGGCTCTTGTGGACGCGTTATGGGCAAAAGGGTTGGCAAACATCTTTCGCCGTCGGTCAGGTTGTGCGTGATGAAGTGCTTATAGATCCCTCTGGCGGTTTTAGTTTTACTGACACGTCCGGTTTGCAGGACAAATATTCGGACCTTCTGCTAGCCGGTCAACTTAAAACCAATAACGGGTTTGCCATGACCACCCGTGGCTTGTTTGACAACGGCTTTCAAACAACAAAAGCAGAGGCAAGGGCAAGTTGGGCATCTAAGTATTCCTCTATTGCAGCCACTTACATATGGCTACGCAGCGATCCTGCAGAGGAAAGACCTAATAACATTTCTGAATGGGCAATTGACACGACCTACAGGTTTTCCCGTCATTGGACCGGACAAGCTGATTGGCGGTTTGACGTAGCTAGCGAAGAAAGCGTCCGCGCCGGTATCGGGTTGATTTACACCAATGAATGCGTAGAGATTGCGTTGAATGCCGCACGAAGATTCACATCTTCGACCGTTCTTGAACCATCAACCGATATAAGTATAACCGTTGGACTACGCGGTTTTTCCACGAAAACCACTGACAAGAGTTACGTTCGGACATGCAAAAACTGACCCTTACAAGACTACAGTTGAGTGGTTTTACCCTAGCGCTTTTGATCTCAGTGACTTGTTTAGCCGCTGGCACTCAATTGGCTCGCGCACAAGGCCTTTTTGAAACTGTGATCAAGGTCAATGATCTTTCTATAACCCGGTATGAATTGGAGCAGCGCGCGCGACTTTTAGAGCTTTTTCGGGCACCTGGCGATCCAGATAAAATTGCTCGTGAACAGTTGATCGAAGACAAACTGAAACTCGACATTGCCGAAAGCGACGGTCTTATCTTGGACGAAGAAACGGTCGATCTTGGTATTGAAGAGTTGGCTGGTCGCGCCGGTATTCCGCCAGAAGAGTTTATTGGCGCGCTTGCCCAAGCCGGTGTTGACGAAAACACCGTGCGTGATTTTGTTCGAGCCGGGGTGACGTGGCGAAACTACTCCACAGCACGCTTTGGCAGGCGGGTCACGGTGAGCGAGGAGGATATCGAGCGTGCGCGTATGGCAACCTCTGGAAACGCGGGCGTTCGCGTACTGGTCGCCGAGATCATTCTTCCGGTAGACCCTGGACAAGAAGAAATCGTGCGCGAACAAGCAGAGCGGTTCAGCGAGATCGAGAGCTTTCAAGAATTCTCATTTGCTGCGCGACAATTTTCCGCGTCAGGCAGTGCAAGTCAGGGTGGTCGATTGAACTGGTTGCCCATAACTCAGCTTCCAACAACATTGCGGCCAATCATCTTGGGTCTCTCTCCTGGGGAGGTCACGGATCCCCTACCGCTTCAGGGTGCAATCGCTTTGTTCCAGCTACGCGGAATAGAAGAGCTGGAAGTATCAAAGCCTGAATTCGAAGAAATCGAATATGCCGCATACTACATTTCAGGTGGCCGTAGCGAACAAGCATTGACGCGCGCTGCGCGCGTTTCCGAAAGTATAGATACGTGCGACGATCTTTACGGAATTGCGCAAAATCAGCCACCAGAAGTGTTGGAGCGTGGCAGCAAGGCGCCCAATGAAATACCGCAGGATGTAGCCCTCGAACTCGCCAAACTTGATCCAGGCGAAATCTCAACAAACCTGACGCGCGCAAATGGTCGAACCCTTGTCTTATTGATGCTTTGCAGTCGAACACCCAAGTCAAACATTGAAGGCGAGGAAGAAGGTCCCACACCAGAACAAATTTCTGGTTTGATCCGACAGCAGCGGATCGAATCCTTCGCCAATGGATTTTTGGAGCAATTGCGCTCTGAGGCGCGGATCGTAGAGCAGTAATGTCTTCTCGCTTGCTCCGGCCGATTGCCGTCACCTGCGGCGAACCGTCCGGTATAGGTCCGGAGATAATTTCTAAAGCGTGGCAACAACTGCGTGATGAGGTGACGTTTTTCATGCTCGGCGCAAGCCACCATTTGCCCAGCAACATTCCAAGCATCGAAATTCAGCACCCATGTGAGGCTCAAGCCGTCATTTCTAAAGGCATTCCCGTTCTACCAGTTGCGTTTAAGGGCGTTCTGACGCCAGGTGATCCGAATCCAGAACACGCTACAAGCGTCGTGGAAGCAATTTCGAAGGGGGTGGAACTCGTTCAAACGGGTGATGCTGCCGCGCTATGTACTGCGCCGATCCATAAGCAAGCATTACAGGACAGTGCCGACTTTAGCTTTCCAGGCCATACCGAGTACTTGGCGTCGCTGGCCAACGTTGACCGCGCGATCATGATGCTGGCGAGCGACCAGCTCCGCGTGGTGCCAGCAACCATTCATATTCCATTGTGCGACGTCAAAGCCGCGCTAACGTCAAAACTTTTGGAAGAAACACTGCGCATCACTGCGCAAAGCCTCAAACAACAGTTCCAGATAAAAGCCCCACGCATTGCTGTTGCCGGTCTAAATCCGCACGCTGGCGAAGGCGGTAAAATGGGCATCGAAGAGATCGAAATCATCACGCCAACGATTGAACGATTGAAGGCTGAAGGCTTGAATGTCAGTGGACCGTGGAGCGCGGACACGATGTTTCACAAAGCAGCACGAGAAACCTACGACGCTGCTGTTTGCATGTATCACGATCAGGCACTGATCCCGATCAAAACCTTGGATTTTGATCGAGGTGTAAATATTACTCTAGGATTACCTTTCATTCGCACTTCACCCGATCACGGTACGGCGCTTGATATCGCAGGCAAAGATATGGCCAATCCGACCTCAATGATTGAAGCTCTGAAACTGGCGGCAAGCATGTCGCAGGCGCAAGGACATTGAGCGCGATCGATAAACTCCCGCCCCTGCGAGAGGTGATTGCAAAGCACAGTCTGAGCGCACGAAAATCTCTAGGGCAAAACTTTTTGCTGGACTTAAATCTAACAGCAAAAATTGCCCGATGCGCGGGTGACATAACCGAGTGTGACGTGCTTGAGATTGGTCCAGGTCCCGGGGGCCTGACCCGCGGTCTTTTGGCTGAAGGCGCGCGCAGCGTCCTCGCAGTTGAGAAAGATGTACGATGCATGCCCGCGTTGGAGGAAATCAAAGCCGCCTACCCTAAACGGCTGAATATCGTGCAAGCAGACGCGTTAGACATTCAACCTCAACAACACCTAGAAAAACCCATTCGTGTCGTCGCCAACCTGCCTTACAATGTGGGAACCGAGCTTTTGGTGCGCTGGCTGACGCCCAACACATGGCCGCCCTTTTGGCAAAGCCTGACACTGATGTTTCAGCGCGAAGTTGCAGAACGCATCGTAGCGGCACCCAGTTCTAAAGCGTACGGGCGTTTGGCAATTCTTGCGCAATGGAGAACTGAAGCTCAAATTGCCATGACGCTTCCGGCAGAGGCGTTCACGCCACCCCCCAAAGTTTCCAGCGCAGTCGTTCATATCAAAGCTTTGCCGACACCTCGCTTCGATGCCGACCGCAAGACACTAGAAAAAGTCGTCGCCAAGGCGTTCAACCAACGTCGCAAAATGCTGCGTGCCGCTTTGAAAGACCTCACGCCAAATATTGAATATCTGCTTGAGACGTCGGGGATAAAACCGACAGAAAGAGCGGAGAATGTGTCTTTGGAGCAATTCTGCGCTTTGGCGAGAGAAGTCGCCAAGGCGCAACAAAGAAGCGGATAGTGCGTTTACTCAGCTGCTGCTGGGGGTTCCACACCGTCCGCATCAGCAGCTATTGTGTCATCTTCAGTCGCAGCTTTCTTTTTCTTCCTGCCGCGTTTGGGCTCAGCCGGCGGTTCTTCTTGCTGACCTTCCGGCGTATCGACTAAGCCGGAATCTTGATCACCTTCATTCTGAGCCTCAACAAAAGAAGGTTGTTCGCCAGAACCAGGAACATCCGCCATTTCGCCGCCATTTGACTCGCGTTCCTGACGTTGCGCCCGTTCACGATCTCGTTCGGCCTGACGCTCTCTGTTGTGACGTTCTTGCTCTTCACGACGCGCTTCTTGCTCTTTTTGAGCAACGCTCAAAAGACGAAGATAATGCTCGGCGTGCTGTTGAAAGTTTTCTGTCGCAACCCGGTCACCAGACAGTTGAGCATCACGCGCTAACTGATTGTATTTATCAATAATTTGCTGTGGTGTGCCGCGAACTTTACCTTCGGGTCCTGAACTATCAAAAACCCGATTGATAACGTTACCCATACTGGAGCGATTGCGGTTCGATTTATTCCGCGAACGTGACTTTGAAGATCTCATAATCTAGTAGTGAGCCTTGTTTCTAAGAGGCGTTCGATCCGGTTCCTTGCCTTTATAGTTGGACGCTCGGATCACTTTTCTGCTTGGTTTTACGCGGGACCGCCCGTGTGGCATCCGCTGCGTAATGGGCAATCAATAAACATGCTGAGACGCGATTCTCAAGGGAAATCGAAAGATTTTCTGTAAAAAACCGCCGTTTGATCACTTCTTTGCTGATCACGTTGGGGGTTTTCCAACTATAACGCGGTCGCGCGCGTCGATGTCGTGAACCACTCTGACGTCCACAAAACCGGCTGATTTGAACATCTCTGTCACCGCCAAACTCTGTCGATACCCGATTTCGACCAAGAGATGCCCTGATGATTTGAGAAACGTAGATGCGTGTGACGTGATTTCACGATAACAAGTCAGCCCATCTGCCTCGTCCGTAAGCGCGATTCTTGGCTCATAGGTCAGTTCTGGTTCCAGCTCCGACATCTCTTCAGACGCGATGTAGGGTGGATTCGAAACGATCAGATCAAATTTGCCTTCAACTGAGTCAAACCATGACGAATAGAGAAACATGGCGCGGTCGGTCACGCCGATTGATTGCGCATTTTGCCGGGCCACGTCCAAAGCGGCGGGAGAAACATCTGTGCCGATGCCTGATACATCCTTTCGCGCCGCCAACAGTGACAAGAGAATTGCACCAGAACCTGTGCCAAGATCGAGCACGTTTTGAAATGGCAACTTCAGAGCTTCTTGGACCAAAGTCTCTGTTTCCGGTCGTGGATCGAGCACATCAGGCGTGACGATAAAGTCATGTTCATAAAACGCGCGCGTCCCGGTGATATGCGACAGCGGCACGCGGCGTGAACGGTCAGAAACGATATCTTCAAACTTCATTTTGATACTGTTCTTTGCGATGTCGTCACTCATCAAGACAATTCTGTCTCTAGGTATCTCGGCAGCATGCGCCATAAGCAGTCTTGCTTCTCTAGAAGCATCGGCAATGCCCGCAGAAGCCAACTTTTTCGCTGCGGCGCGTATTAACTCGCCGAAGCTTTGGCTCATTGCGCCATCTCGGCCAAAAGCGCGGCCTGTGCATCAGCGATCAGCGCATCGACCACTTCATCAAGATCGCCCTGCATCACCTGATCAAGCTTATAAAGCGTGAGATTTATACGGTGATCGGTCATCCGGCCTTGGGGGAAATTGTACGTGCGAATGCGTTCTGAGCGGTCGCCTGACCCGACCATTGCGGCCCGATCAGCGGAGCGCTCATCATGGGCCCGTTGACGCTCCATATCGAAAAGCCGGGTCTTAAGCACCTGCATTGCAATTTCGCGATTGCGGTGTTGGGATTTCTCGGAAGAGGTGACCACGATGCCGCTTGGAATATGCGTGATCCTGACGGCGGAGTCCGTGGTGTTCACGTGCTGCCCACCCGCGCCAGAAGCACGCATCGTGTCTATTCGGATGTCGTTCTGATCAATTTGGATATCGACATCTTCAGCCTCTGGCAGCACCGCAACCGTGGCCGCCGAGGTATGAATGCGACCACCGGATTCCGTCTCTGGCACACGCTGCACCCGGTGCACACCGGATTCGAACTTAAGTCTGGCGAAAACCCCATCGCCGCGCACTTGCACCACCACTTCTTTTACGCCACCAAGCTCTGTCGCGCTTTGCTCCAGAATGTCGAAGCCCCAACCCTTTGCCTCAGCATAGCGCTGATACATTCGTAGAAGATCTCCGGCGAAAAGCGCGGCCTCCTCGCCTCCTGTGCCGGGGCGAATTTCAAGGATCGCGGGCCTGCGGTCGGCCTTATCGCGCGGCAAAAGCGCCAGTTGGAGCTTTTCTTCCAGAGCCGGTTGACGTGACTCGAGTTCGGCAAGTTCGTCACTTGCCAAGTCTTTCATTTCCGGATCCCCAAGCAGGCCTCGTGCACCGTCGATGTCGTCCAGCAGCCCCTGATACGCGCGGATTTCCTCAACAACAGGACGCAGTTCCGCGTATTCACGTCCCAAGGCGGCAATATCACCGCCTCCTTCCGCCATCTGTGCTTCGATAAACTCGAAGCGTTGCAGGATCTCAGTGAGTTTTTCCATAGGGACCATAGTCTGGGTGTCCCCTATTCCGCAGACTTGGTCAAGCGTAGGACCTATGCTAACATTCGCGCATGAAACGCTTGATCTTTATCACTTTGTTGCTTGCACCAAACCTAGCTCTGGCGCAGCAAAAAACGATTGAATGCTACTGCACAGACCGCAGTGGCGCGCGCGTTGAACTTGGTCAAACGATCTGTATGCATGTCGATGGCAGATCCTTCATGGCGCAATGCCAGATGTCGCTGAATAATCCGATGTGGCGACAGGTCAGCGACAGTTGTCTGACCTCATAGCTGCGCTAGCCAAGCATCAATCCTTTGCGTGTTGGCGCCGAAGTCTTTGCGACCGAAACGCGCACGACCGTAAAGTAATATTTTCCCATCGAGCAACTTTATCGTGGTGTAATCGGGATATTTCATCAAGGCGGATCGCGTAACATAGGTCACCATGCCCTCCTCTAAGGAGCCAGCCAGAACTGCCGTGCGATCTGATGATGCGATGACTTGGTTGAGCGTCTCAAATACCGCGGCATTACCCTCAATCTCTCGTACAGCACTATTGATAAAATTCCCTGTTTTAAGTCCCTTCGGCATCTTGTGCCAGACCACCGGGTCAGAGGGCGCGAGCCGTACGTAAGCGGAAAACCCAAGCAGTCCGACGAGAACGCCAACGATGATCAGCGACAGCACTTTCACGCCTTGCCTTTGCGCCGTGTCCAGCCCCACAAACAAATCAACTCTGTGACCACATGTGCGCCTGCGACGGCCGTCGCTCCGGTCGTGTCAAAAGGCGGTGAGACTTCAACCATGTCACCCCCGACCATGTTAATGCCTGCCAGATCACGCAGGATCGCCGCCGCTTGCCAGCTGGCAAGACCTCCCCACACCGGTGTACCCGTGCCCGGCGCAAAAGCCGGGTCGAGGCAGTCTATATCGAAGGTCAGGTATACCTCTGCGTCACCCAGAACGTCGCGCACGCGCGCCGCTGTCTGTGCTGGCGTCGCCTCGTGTACCTCACGCGCGGTGATGGTGTGCACACCAAGCGTGTCTTCGTTTACAGTACGGATACCAAGCTGCACCGAGCGTTTCGGGTCGATCAGCCCTTCCTTCACCGCCTTGTAGAACATCGTACCATGGTCGATCCGTTTGGGATCATCGTCCGGCCAGGTGTCTGAATGGGCATCAAACTGCAACAGCGATAGCGGGCCAAACTTCTCTGCATAGGCGCGCAAGATCGGATAGGTCATGAAATGATCGCCGCCGATCGAAATGCTTGCTACGCCACCCTTCAGAATGGTGCGAATATGATCAGTGAGCACATCCGGAAACAAATCGAGCCGAGCATAATCAAACGCAAGATCGCCATAGTCAATAATGGCAAACTCTTCGAGCGGGCTGTAGCCCTCCCAATAGATCGGCGGATCAAAAGGTTGAAGCGCGGAAGCCTCGCGCACAGCCCGTGGTCCCAGCCGCGTGCCAGGCCGGTTTGTCACCGCCTGATCGAACGGAATGCCGGTGATCGCAACGTCAACGCCAGTTAAATCCTTGGTGTAGCGACGTCGAAGAAACGACGGCGCGCCGCCAAACGTGTTTTCAAACGAAAGCCCACGCAAATCTTCGCGAGTGAAGGCCTGATCAACCTGTTCCTTTGCGTCTTTAAGCGCCATTCAAATCTCCTTCAGCCCACCGGTTGCGCCCGTTCGACAAGGCGGGCAAAAAAAGACGCGCCTATGGGCGCAACTGCATCATTGAAGTCAAACTTCGGGTGATGCAGCGAAGGCCCAAGACCCTGACCAAGACAGACATAAGCGCCCGGTCGCGCCTGAAGCATATAGGAGAAATCTTCCGAACCCATGCTGCGTTCATGGGCGTCGTTTACGTTCGCCTCACCCACCACTTCACGCGCAACATCCAGAGCGAACTCGGCCGGAGCGACATGGTTGATCGTCGCTGGATAGCCAACGACAACTCTCAGCTCAGCTTCAACACCATAGCCCCGCGCGAGGCCCGCCACGATCTCTTTCAAGCGCTCATGCACCATGGTGCGCACTGTTTCGTCGAAGGTCCGGATCGTGCCGTTCACATAGGCAGTCTCAGGCACGATGTTCTCCGCCGAGCCTGTGTGAATCTGAGTCACAGAAAGCACCAAATCCTTACGTCCGTCGTGATTACGGCTAACGATGGTCTGGATGCTCTGCACCATCCCGCAAGCCGCTACGACCGGATCATGCGTATTGTGCGGACTGGCGCCATGACCACCTGATCCTTTGATATCGATGTGAAATGTATCCACCGCCGCCATCATCGCGCCGGTGTTTGAGGCGAGCTTACCTTCCTCCATCCAAGGGTTGGTGTGCATGGCAAACACTTGGTCTATGCCAAAGCGCTCCATTATACCCTCGTCAATCATAACCTCGCCGCCACCGGGCCCCTCTTCAGCCGGTTGAAAGATCAGCGCGACACGGCCCCTGAAATTGCGCGTCTCGGCTAGATAGCGCGCTGCGCCAAGCAGCATGGTGGTGTGTCCATCATGGCCGCAGGCATGCATTTTCCCGACGGTTTTGGAGGCATAATCTGCACCGGTTTGCTCTTCGATCGGCAGTGCATCCATATCCGCGCGAAGACCAATTGTCGGTCCTTCGCCCTGCCCTTCAATGATCGCCACAACGCCGCTTGTCGCGATGCCCGTCTCAATCTGATCAACGCCAAATTCACGCAGCCGCTTAACGACAAATCCAGCGGTCTCATAGCAATCAAACCCAAGCTCGGGATGTTGATGCAGGTGTTGCCGCCAGGCCGTCATGTCATCTGAATATCCGGCGATGCGGTTGATCACGGCCAAAGGCTGGACTCCTTGTTGATTGCTCTTCAGAACGCAGTGAACGCCAGAACGGAGACAGGTGCAATGGGAGATGATCCGCTGATCCATGATGAAACCGGCGGCATGCCGCGTCTGCGCGCGATCATGCGGGCGCTGCGCGATCCCGAGAGCGGTTGTCCGTGGGATATCGAGCAGGATTTCAGCACCATCGCGCCCTACACGATTGAAGAGGCCTATGAGGTCGCCGACGCAATTGAGCGCGAGGCGTGGGAGGAGTTGAGGGATGAGCTAGGCGATCTGCTCCTGCAGGTGGTGTTTCACGCCCAGATCGCACAGGATCGCGGGCTGTTTAGCTTTGACGATGTGGCCAATGGCATTTCTGACAAAATGGTCGCCCGTCACCCACATGTTTTTGGCGATGAGAGCCGGGACAAATCCGCCGAACAGCAGACCCGTGATTGGGAAACGGTCAAAGCCGCCGAGCGGGCCGCCAAGGCGCAGACCGGTGTGCTGGACGGCGTCGCGGTGGGTCTGCCCGCGCTACTGCGTGCTGTGAAGCTACAGAAACGTGCGGCTCGGGTGGGGTTTGACTGGCCCGAGACGGCGCAGGTTTTGGATAAGATCACCGAGGAAGTGGTCGAGTTACACGAGGCGGCTGCAGGCGGTGAAGCAGAAAAAATCGAGGAAGAGTTCGGCGATCTGCTCTTTGTCATGGCCAACCTCGCCCGCCACATGAAGATTGACCCCGAACAAGCGCTGCGCCGCGCCAATGGTAAGTTCACGCGTAGGTTTGGGCGGATCGAGGAACTTTTATCCGTACGGGGCAAAATACCGGAGGAGAGCACGCTCGACGAGATGGACGCGCTTTGGGATGCGGCGAAGGCGGAAGAAAAGAACGCAACATAGCCGCGCCATCGAAGGGCCTCGGGTCGGCGATCCGGCGTTATTTCTATAGAGCTTTATCTCAGACAAATCCCAGAACGTTCTGAACGAAGCGCTAGGCTCAAACAAATCGCCGAGCCATCAGGGAGGCCCGTCGATAGCGCGGCGGCTTCGCCTTGATTCCGCGCATTAAAAAAGACAGAAATGCCACAATAAGCATTACAAGCTTTAAGCTCGACACAACTCCTCATTAGAAATGAACTCGTATTTGAAAGAGTTTTAAATGTCCTATGGATGATCTGACGGAAACAATAAGGTCGGTTGACTGGGAGAATTATGAAACGGCTTACGGCAATGCCAAGTACGTGGGCCAATTATTAGAACTATTATCATCTTCTGACATGGATAAAGCCATGAAGGCATCTTTCGAACTTTGGTGCGGGTTATGTCATCAAGACGAATTCATCTCTTCGGCGTCGCTTCCAAGTTACCCTATATTGCTTTTCATTTTACGCATTTCTAACGATGAGGTAGCGGATGAAATTCTACGCATCATTTGGGGTTTCGCTTCATGCTCGGCAGACAGTTATTTTGAAGGAGAAGAGACAAGACCCCATTGGGCAGCAAAGCTACGTCTACTTATGAAAGAAGACATTGCGATTTTCAAAAAACTTACCAAGTCGGAAAACAAGTATATCAGCGATCACGCCACATGGATAATCGAAGATCTGGAAAAACCATAGTTTGAACCTCTCATTAATTATCCGTTCTTCAGGATGCCTGATGTTAAATACTTGATACCGCCTCCACAAACCGCCCAATCTCATCCTCAGTGTTATAGTAATGCAGCGAAGCGCGGGCCAGTTGCGGTAGGCCACGCGGGCCGAGGTCAAGCTGCGCGCTGGTCTGGTAGGAGACGGAGATATTCATGCCTTGCGCACGAAGTGCGTCCGCCATGGGTTCCGGTGGTATGCCCTCGTTGGTGAAGGTCACAATTCCACATTTCCGCTCGCCGAGATCGTGCACCGTGACACCCGAAACCTCTGCCAACGCCGCGCGCAGTTGCCCGCCGAGGGCGCCGACCCGCTCCTCAATCTCCAGCAAACCAATCGAGCGGGCATAACGCACGGCCTCGCCCAAAGCGATCTGCCCGGCGACGAAGCGTTCCCAGTTCTCGAAGCGCTTTGCATCAGGGACAAGCTCATAGGTATCTGCCGATGTCCAGCGCGCGGCGAAGAGATCGATAAACGGTGGTTCGAGCGTTTTCGCCAGCGCCTCACGAACATAAAGGAACCCTGTTCCTCGCGGTCCACGCAGATACTTTCGCCCCGTACCTGAGAGCATATCACAGCCAATGGTCTCGACATCGAGCGCAATCTGACCCGCGCTCTGACACGCGTCGAGCAGATAGAAAAGCCCATGCGCCTTGGCGATCTGCCCCACTTCTGCAGCCGGGTTCACCAGCCCGCCTTGGGTCGGCACGTGCGTCAGCGCGATGAGCCGTGTTTTGGCCGTGATCAACCCCTCAATTGCGCCCACATCCACCTGCCCGCTGCCATCTGAGGGGATCAGGTCGATTTCTAATCCACGCCGCTTCGCCTGTAGCAGAACGCCCAGATAATTTGACACATACTCGCTGGCATGGGTCAGGATCCGATCCCCTTCCTGTAGCGGCAAGCTGAAGAACGCCATATCCCAGGCCCGCGTGGCGTTTTCGACGAAGGCGATCTCATCGGGTGCGGCGTTCAATAGCCCCGCCATCTGATCATAGAACGCTTGAATGTCGGAGGCAGCCTCGGCATGCGCTTCATACCCCCCAATACGTGCCTCAAGCGCTAAATGGCGGTTGACCGCTTCCTGTACCGGAAGCGGCATCAGGCTCGCGCCCGCATTATTGAAGTGTATCAGATCGTTACAGGCTGGTGTTTCAGCGCGAACTCGGGCGATATCTATGGCCACGTCTCACCCCTTGTCGCCCACGTTTTTGGCAAAAGCTTCGACAAAACCCGCCTTCTGCGCCTCGGTGGCCTCGGTCTGATAATTCGCCTTCCACTCATCCATCGTCATGCCATAAAAGCTCTCGCGCGCTTCCGACTTACTCATTTCCATGCCGCGTTCCGCCGCAGCCTCCTGATACCAACGAGAAAGACAGTTGCGGCAGAAACCGGCAAGGTTCATCAGATCGATATTCTGTACGTCGGTCCGCTTCTCCATCAAATGCGCGCGCAGTGCACGAAAGGCAGCAGCTTCAAGCTCAATCCGGGTCTGATCGTCCATTGCGGGCTCCTTTCCAGCTCACAGCATGCGTTTGATATAAGGTTGTACAATTTCGTCGATCCGCACGGTCAGACTGCCCACGTCGGACAGATGCTTGTCGAGATGATCAAGGATCAGTTGCGCCAATTCCAAACGCGTCTCATCGCTACGCCCCGGCAACAACAGCAGGGTCGCGTGCGCAAACGTCTGTGGCTCTACCCCAATCCGGCTCGCATTGGCCGCAATGGTGCGGGTTCGGACGGTGTCTGACCCATTGATCGCAGGGTGATCCGCGAAAGCGTGCCAAAGTGCATCGCAAAGGCCCTGCAAATTATGGCTTTGATCGAGGCCGGATGAATGTTCGATGATAATGTGTGGCAAGATACCCCCCGAACGAAGAGCCAACTTTAAGACTACGGGATTGAACCGAAGTTCAATCCAAATTGCAATTGACAATGATCAACGTCGCTCGCAACGTCGCACAGCACATTACCGGAGGTTGTCGTGCCATCATTTGATATTCTTTTAGCTTTTCTCATTTCAACCGCGGTCTTTGCTTATGTTCCGGGTCCAGCCATTCTTTATGCCACGGCGCAGACGATTTCTGGTGGGCGGCGGGCCGGTTTCGCGGCAGCATTGGGCCTGCATATGGGCGGCTATCTGCATGTTGCCGCGGCAGCGTTCGGGCTCGCCATCGTCTTCAAAATAGTCCCGAGCCTTTTCACCGTGCTGAAACTGATCGGGGCCGCATATCTGATTTGGCTCGGCGTCAAAATGATCCGAAGCACCGCCTCAAACCCAACGGCGGCAAATCCAGACACTTACCCTCCAAAAAGCAGCAGCTTCTGGCAAAGTGCCACAGTTGAGATGCTCAACCCCAAAACCGCCTTGTTCTACTTAGCGTTCTTACCGCAGTTTACAGACCCTATGGCTGCGTTTCCTATTTGGTTGCAGCTTCTGATTTTGGGAACCGTAGTGAACCTGATGTTTTCAAGCGCAGATATTGTTTGTGTTGTATTGGCTGATAGACTTACCCGTCTAGCACGACAATCCTCCAAAATCTCACAACTGATGCATAGGCTGGGTGGCGGAATTCTTATCTTTCTGGGATTGCGTCTGGCAACCGACCATTCGTAATAGATTGCCCGGTCAGCGCCGGTCTACGCTCCGGCCAGAGGGTTTCGCGGTGATAGGCTTCGGCCAGCTCCAGCACGCCTTTGTCATCCCCATCTCGGCCGAGGATCTGAAGACCCATCGGAAGGCCGCTTTCACCGAAGCCAGCCGGAACCGCAGCCACGGGCAAGCCGATCAAGCCTGCCGGGATCGTAAGTTCCATCCAGCGGTGATAAGTGTCCATCCTCTGCCCAGCGATATTCTTTGGCCAGGGCCATTCAATCGGAAAAGGCCAAACCTGCGCAGTCGGTAAAATAAGAGCGTCGTAGATCTCAAAAAGCTGGTCTGCTGTGCGATACCATTCTGACCGAATTTCGCTCGCCCGGTGCACATCCATCGCGGAAAAATTCAACCCACGCTCGGCCTCCCATACCGCCTCTGGTTTAAGTTGGGCGGCTTTTTCGGGTTGATCCATGATTTCCACAAGTTCCCGCGCAATCGACCAGGAGCGTAGGGTTGTCCAGCTGTGCCATAGTGCCTCTGCGCTAAACGGTGGCGGTACTCTCTCGACATGCGCACCAGCCTGCTCGAACGCGCCAAACGCCTTTTCGCATAGTGGCAAAATGCCGTCTTCCACTGGCCAGGCCCCGCCCCAATCGCCAAGCCAGCCGATCCGCTTGCTGTTGATCTTAACACTCGGTTCTCCCACCGGCGTGAATGGCATCCGTTGCGGGCTATGCGGTAATGGCCCTGACATCGCATCCAGCAAAAGCGCTATGTCTGCCGGGCAGCGCCCCATCGGGCCACTGGTCGAGAGCCGGTGCAGAAACATATCGCCACTCGCCGCCCCCGGCACCCTGCCCCAGCTTGGCCTAAACCCATAGAGGTTGTTCCACCCCGCAGGGTTGCGCAAGCTGCCCATCATATCAGAGCCGTCGGCTAGCGATGTCATCCCGGTAGCCAACGCCACTGCTGCCCCCCCGGAAGACCCGCCGCAAGAGCGAGAAGCGTCGTAAGGGTTTCGGCACGGCTCGAAAACCTGGTTATAGGTGTGTCCGCCTAGGCCGAACTCAGGTGTATTGGTCTTGCCGATGATGATGGCACCCGCCGCGCGCAGGCGAGCAACATGAGGGCTGTCTGCCTCAGCGATCTGCCCCTCAAAGATCGGTGAGCCCTGAGACGTAGGTAACCCGGCCACATCAGCCAGGTCTTTCACTGCCAGTGGCAACCCATGAAGCGGTCCAATTGGTTCAGTTGCGTCCGCAGCCTTGGCTTCTGACAAAAGCGTCGATGCGTCACGAATGAACACCAACGCATTCAGCTTTGAATTGACAGCCTGAATCCGGTCCAGCGTCGCCTGCATCAGGGCCTCTGCGGTCAAACGACCGTTGCTTAACGCACGGCGCTGCTCTGTGGCCGATATCAATAGCGGGTCAAGCATGCGGTCTTTCATCGCCTAAGCATCGGTGAAATCCGCAGAAGTATCAAAGCAAAAGCAAGATCAGATGCGGCAAGGCCACATTTCATGTCGCCTTTGGACCATAGGTCGCAAATGAGACAGAATCTGTGCTATGAGGTTGAGTTAATCGCCCAAAATAGGGAGCCGCGCATGAACCAGCGCTGCAAGGTTGAGATCATTGTCCGCACCATTGGCGCCGAGAGGGGCCGGGCTGCGCGTGGAGGGCCTGTTTGGTTTTAGCCAGACCAAACGCCAACCCACGAAAGGACATGAGTATGAATGATATCTCCCCCCGACGCTCTGGCGGTCGAGCCGCTCGTCGTGCCAGCCGCGCCGCTCCGTTAGAAGCTGCCGTTCGCCCAGTCAAGGCAGGTCTAGAAGGAGGTTTCTACAAACCTTTGACAGAAGCCCAAATCGAACGCATCCACCAGACAGCACTGGACGCACTGGAAGAGGTGGGCCTGATCGACGCCCCGCCAAGCGGTGTCGAGTATTTGACCGGCGCGGGCGCAGAGCTAGGCGATGACGGACGCATTCGGTTTCCGCGCGCCCTTGTCGAGGACACGATTGCCAACGCCAACCGCTCGATAACCTTGCATAGCCGTGACGGGCTCAACGATCTGGAGCTTGCCGGAGAACGCGTGCATTACGGCACAGCTGGAGCGGCGGTTCATATGGTGGACGTTGAGGGCAATGCCTATCGCGAAAGCACGATCCAGGACCTGCATGACGCCGCCCGGATTTGTGATCAGCTCGATAACATCCACTTTGTGCAGCGCCCGATGGTAGCGCGGGATATTCCCGATAACCTGGAGATGGATCTCAACACGGTCTACGCCAGTTGTTCGGGCACAACCAAGCATATCGGCACGTCTTTTAGCGAACCCGAGCATGTGAAGCCGTGCCTAGAGATGCTCTACATGATTGCAGGCGGCGAGGATAAGTTTCGTGAACGCCCTTTCATGAGCAATTCTAATTGTTTTGTTGTCCCGCCGATGAAATTCGCCACCGAGTCTTGCGAAACGATGGAGTATTGCATCAAGGGCGGTATGCCCGTGCTGCTGCTTTCCGCGGGCATGGCTGGGGCCACCGCGCCATCGACAGTAGCAGGCGCGATTGTTCAGGCCACAGCAGAGTGTTTGGCCGGCCTGGTCTATGTCAATGCCGTTGAGAAAGGCCATCCGGCGATCTTTGGCACCTGGCCATTCGGACTTGATCTGCGCACCGGTGCGATGTCGATCGGGTCGGGCGAGCAGGCCTTGCTGACAGCAGGCTGCGCGCAGATGCATTCGTTCTATGGGGTTCCCGGCGGGGCAGCGGCGGGTGCGTCCGATTCCAAAATGCCAGACATGCAGGCCGGGTGGGAGCAGATGTGCTCCAACGTGATGGCCGGGCTCTCAGGTGTGAATATGGTCTATGAGGCTGCAGGCATGCATGCGTCTCTACTGGGCTTCTGCCATGAAAGCCTGATCCTCGGCGACGACCTTATCGGTCAGGCCTTGCGTTGTGTGCGAGGAATTGAGGTGGATGACGAGACGCTGGCATTGGACCAGATCAAAGAGGTCTGCATGGGCGGCCCTGGTCACTACCTCGGCACCGAGCAGACACTGGCGCGGATGCAGACGGATCACGTCTATCCGACCTTTGGAGACCGTTCTTCGCCGAAGGAATGGGCAGAGTTAGGCAAGCCTAATCTGATCGAAAAGGCCATCGCCCGGAAAGAAACCATCCTAGGCGAAGCCCCTGCGGCTCGGTTTGAACCGGCACTCGATAAAGCCTTGCGCGAAACGTTCAATATTCATCTGAACAGTTACTGATTTGCGTCAGATCGGCGGACTACGCCCTTGATTCCAAGCATTTAGAGCCTTCCAATTAAGGCATCGGTATTGAGTCCGCCGATCGCCCCGGCAGTTCGGCCATGCTGTCCATTGAGTCGCGTCGCTAAGTACGCGTCGCTAACCTCGGGCGGCGCTAGCCGGATGAGGACAGAAGCGGTAAGCAACGTAGCGAGGCTCTCTACGTACCAACGTGCTTGCGCTTCTTCCGGCATGGCACCGAACCGGTCCGCGTGGGTCTTAAGCGCCGCATCATATCCGGCATACTGACCCTTGGCCGCCGCCAACTCTGCCTGCAAAACCTCCCCTGCAAGCGGTACCTTCGCTAGCGTTCGCAGCACGTCCAAACAGATCACATTGCCCGAGCCTTCCCAGATCGAGTTGAGCGGCGCCTCGCGGTAGAGGAGCGGCATGCCGCTTTCCTCGACGTACCCCATGCCACCAAGCGCCTCCATCGCCTCATAGACTAACCCCGGACATAGCTTGTTATTCAGATACTTCGCCAAAGCCACCGCAAGCCGGGCAAAAGCGCGCTCTTCCTCGCTGGTTTTATCGAAGAACCCAGCCACGTAGAGCCCGAGTGCCACCGACCCTTCCCAATCGAGCGCCAAATCGGCCAGCACCGACTGCATGAGCGGCTGATCAATTAAAGTCTTTTGAAAAACCGTGCGGTGCCGCGCCCAATGGGCAGCCTGCGCAAGGGCCGCGCGCATCAACCCGGCGGGGGCCATGGCCGTATCAAGCCGCGTGTGATGCACCATTTCGAGAATGGTGCGGATGCCTGCCCCCTCTTCGCCTAGCCGGTATGCCAGCGCATCAACATACTCGATTTCCGACGACGCATTGGCACGATTTCCAAGCTTATCTTTGAGCCGTTGGATCTCAATCCCGTTGCGCTCGCCCCCAAGCCAACGCGGCACCAGAAAACAGGTGAGCCCGTCCTCCGCCTGCGCCAACGTCAAAAATCCGTCCGACATGGGCGCGGAACAGAACCATTTATGTCCGCGCAGGCGGTAATGCTCACCATCACGAACCGCCCGTGTCTGATTAGCACGCACGTCGGAACCGCCCTGCTTTTCCGTCATTGCCATGCCCAGAGTTGCGCCCTGTTTACGCGCCAACGGCGCCACCGTGGCATCATAAGTTCGCGATGTCAGCTTCGGCACCCATTGCGCCGCATGCCCTGCATCGGCCTGCAACGCGGGCACTGCTGCATAGGTCATGGTCATCGGACAGCAAACGCCCGGCTCAATCTGGGTCATTAGATAAACCATCGCGGCATGTGTCGCGTGGCCGCCTTTTGCTCCGTCCCAAGGTAACGCAGAGTAGCCTGCACCAATGCCCGCCTGCATCAGCGCGTGATAAGACGGATGAAAGTGAACCTCGTCGAGCCGTCGCCCACCTTTGTCGAACAGGACCAATTCCGGCGTGTTTCGGTTGGCAGCTTGTCCTGCTTCAGCCATCTCTTGCGTGCCAAGCTCAGCACCAAATTTCTGCAGATGCGCGGAATCAGCGCCGGACTTAGCTGCATAGGTTCGCAGCACTGTATCCTCCAGCCATAGGTCGCGATCCCGCTGCAGTGCTGGCTGATTTGAAACGTTATGGGTGGAAAGCGCGTCTCTTGGCGGTAGATGTGGCATGAATGCCCCTCCTTCAAATTTCAGTCTAGCTTTTCGAGCCAACTCATTGAAAGGGGATTCCCAAGAGTGACTGGCTGTGACAATGTCCCGGCATAGTCGCTCGGAAGAAGCGGCCCATGGGCAGGACAGGGCATTTATGAGCATCAACCGCAAACCGGCATATGGCCTTCTTGTCTATTCCTTCATTGCATTTGGCATTGGTGCCTATTTTGTCTTCGCAGCGGTACAAGGCGACTATGGTCTGTTCAAAAGAGCAGAGATCGAGGCGCATGAACACGAACTGCGTCTGCAACTTGAAGAGCTGAGCACGCAGGTTGCACGGATGGAAAACCTGACCAAACGACTGTCCGACGGCTACCTCGATCTTGACCTTTTGGATCAACAAGCGCGCGATGTGCTGGGCCTGTTGCGCGCAGACGAAATCGTCATTCGCTAAGTCTTGTATTTTTCTTTTCGCATCACGGCGGGTACGAATTTCACCCGTGCGGCGTATCCTGAAATTATAGTCTCGCATTTGCTGTACGGTTCGTGTTATAGATAGTTTAATACTGAACTATCTTTCGGAAGCAGGGGGCGAGGCCATATGGCTGCCAAGAAAACTTCAGCAAAACCAAATATTTCCGCCGATGAATTGAAACAGCTTTATCGGGACATGCTTTTGATCCGTCGATTCGAGGAGAAGGCCGGACAGCTCTATGGCATGGGTTTGATCGGTGGATTTTGTCACCTTTATATCGGTCAAGAGGCCGTCGTTGTTGGCCTTGAGGCCAGCACGGAAGAAGGCGACAAGCGCATCACCACCTACCGAGATCACGGACATATGCTCGCCTGCGGCATGGACCCAAACGGCGTCATGGCAGAGCTCACTGGCCGCGAGGGCGGTTATTCCAAAGGCAAAGGCGGCTCTATGCACATGTTCAGTCGCGAAAAGCACTTTTACGGTGGACACGGCATTGTCGGAGCAAATGTTCCGCTAGGTGCCGGGCTAGCGTTGGCCGACCAGTATTTGGGCAACGACCGCATCACCTACACCTATTTCGGCGACGGCGCGGCCAACCAAGGTCAGGTTTATGAGACCTTCAATATGGCAGCGCTTTGGAAATTGCCGGTGATCTTTGTCATCGAGAACAACCAGTATGCCATGGGTACGGCAATGCAGCGTTCCACCTCCAGCCCCGACATCTACACACGGGGTGCGGCATTCGGCATTCCCGGCGAGGCTGTGGACGGCATGGATGTGCTGGCCGTGAAAGCCGCCGGTGAGAAAGCCGTGGCACATTGTCGGTCCGGCGCCGGTCCGTACATTTTAGAGGTCAAAACGTATCGCTACCGCGGTCACTCCATGTCAGACCCGGCCAAGTACCGCACACGCGAAGAGGTTCAAAAGGTGCGTGACGAAAAGGACTGCATCGAACATGTGCGCGATCTGCTTCTAGCAGGCAAACACGCCACAGAAGATGATTTGAAAGCCGTTGACAAAGAGATCAAGGCGATCGTCAACGACAGCGCCGAGTTTTCTAAGCAGAGCCCGGAACCGACGCTCGAAGAACTTTATACAGATATCTATGTCGACGCCTGAGCGTTCGCGACAACAGGAGCCACACTATGCCAACTGAAATCCTGATGCCCGCGCTGTCGCCCACGATGGAAGAGGGCACGCTCGCCAAATGGCTGGTCAAGGAAGGTGATACGGTTTCGTCCGGCGACATCATCGCAGAAATCGAGACAGACAAGGCCACAATGGAGTTCGAGGCCGTTGATGAAGGTGTTATCGGCAAAATCCTGATCGCGGAAGGCACCGAGGCCGTAAAGGTGAACAGCGTAATTGCGGTTTTGCTGGAGGATGGGGAAAGCGCCGATGATATCGGTGATACAAGTGCACCCGCCGCAGACGCCGCTGCCGAGGCGCCCGCACCCGTTGCTGCAACACCTGCAGCACCCTCTGCGCCGCAACCCGATAATTCTCCCGATTGGCCGGAAGACACCGAAATGGTGAAAATGACGGTTCGCGAGGCGCTCAACTCGGCTATGGCCGAGGAAATGCGCTCCGATGAGACCGTCTTTATTATGGGCGAAGAGGTTGCTGAGTATCAGGGCGCCTACAAGATCACGCAAAACCTGTTGGAAGAGTTTGGCTCCAGACGGGTCAAAGACACACCAATTACCGAGCACGGCTTTGCGGGGATTGGTGTCGGGGCGGCCTGGGGAGGCTTGAAACCGATCGTAGAGTTTATGACATGGAACTTTGCCATGCAAGCCATTGATCAAATTATTAATTCGGCTGCTAAGACGAACTACATGTCCGGCGGGCAGCTTGGTTGCTCGATTGTTTTCCGGGGTCCCAACGGCGCCGCAGCCCGCGTAGCGGCACAACACTCGCAAGACTATGCGGCGTGGTATGCACAGGTGCCGGGTCTCAAAGTGGTGCAGCCCTACTCAGCCGCTGATGCCAAGGGGTTGTTGAAATCGGCGATCCGTGATCCGAACCCTGTCGTCTTTCTGGAGAACGAAATTCTTTATGGGCGCAGCTTCGACGTACCCAAGCTTGACGATTTCACCATTCCACTCGGCAAGGCCAAGATAGCACGCGAAGGGTCCGATGTGACCATCGTCAGCTTTGGAATTGGCATGAGCTATGCCATGGAGGCCGCTGAAAAGCTTGCTGAGGACGGCGTGAGCGCCGAGGTCATCGACCTGCGCACGTTGCGCCCAATTGACTATGATACGGTGCTGGCCTCTGTCATGAAAACCAATCGATGCGTCACGGTGGAAGAAGGATGGCCCGTGGCCTCGATCGGCAATCATATTTCGTCGGTGATCATGCAAAAAGCCTTCGACTATCTCGACGCGCCGGTGATCAATTGCACCGGAAAGGACGTTCCGATGCCTTATGCGGCCAACCTTGAGAAACTGGCGCTGACATCGACGAACGAGGTTCTCGAAGCCGTTAAGCAGGTGACGTATCGGTGATGGAAATCAGAGGCCGAGATATCGCCACGGAGAGTTACCGGGTCACCCATAACGTCGATGGCCAAGTGGTCATGGCGTTGGTTCCTGAGAGATTGGCTGCAGAGCGCCTGATACTCGGCGCCCGCCCATCTCATCAGACGGCTTATGTCTGGATAGCGGCCAACAAGAAAAAAATCGAAGCCGCCATCACCGCGCTTGCCCGCGGCGCAAAGCGTCCAAGAGCTCCATTCGATGAAATAACGCTGATTGAGGAAGCGAAAGATGCCAACTGAAATCCTGATGCCCGCGCTGTCGCCGACAATGGAAGAAGGCAGGCTTGCGAAATGGCTGGTCAAGGAAGGCGACACGGTCTCTTCCGGCGACCTTTTGGCGGAAATTGAAACCGACAAGGCCACAATGGAGTTTGAAGCCGTTGATGAGGGCGTCGTCGGTAAGATCCTGGTTGCAGAAGGCACCGAAGGGGTAAAAGTCAACTCCGTCATTGCCGTACTGCTGGAAGAAGGCGAAAGTGCCGATGACATCGGCGACACCTCGGCGGCCGCACCCAAAAGCGCGCCAGTATCTGAGGCGGCAGAACCAGCGCCCGCTTCCGCACCTGTTCCCACCCCTGCCCCGGCGAGCCCCGCTGCGGCAGACGGATCGCGTATCTTTGCCTCGCCCCTGGCAAGACGTATTGCCGAACAAAAAGGTTTAGATCTCAGCCAGATCAAAGGGTCCGGCCCACATGGCCGCATCGTGAAGGCAGATGTGGAAGCTGCTGAACCCGGTTTGAAGACGGCGCCGTCACCTGCCGCAGCCGCGCCTGCTTCTGTCAGCATGCCGGCCGGTCCAGGCACCGAACAGGTGCTCGCCATGTATCAGGGTCGCGAATTTCAAGAGATTGCGCTTGATGGCATGCGCAAGACCATTGCAGGTCGCCTGACCGAGGCCAAGCAGACCATCCCGCACTTCTATTTGCGCCGGGACATCAAACTGGACTCGTTGCTGAAACTGCGCAGCACCATGAACAAAGGCCTAGAAGCGCGCGGCGTGAAACTTTCCGTGAATGATTTTATCATCAAAGCCTGCGCCGCCGCTCTGCAAGCCGTTCCAGAATGTAACGCAGTATGGGCCGGTGACCGCGTGTTGCAGCTCAAACCATCGGATGTGGCCGTGGCTGTGGCTATTGAAGGCGGTTTGTTCACGCCGGTCCTTCAGGATGCGGACAAAAAATCGCTCTCTGCACTATCTGCCGAAATGAAAGACCTCGCCGCGCGCGCGCGCGACCGCAAACTCGCTCCGCATGAGTACCAGGGCGGTAGTTTCGCAATCTCGAACCTCGGCATGTTCGGCATCGATAACTTCGACGCCGTCATCAACCCGCCCCATGGCGGTATCCTCGCCGTGGGCAGCGGCGTCAAAAAACCGGTTGTCGGCGAGGATGGAGAGCTAACTGTTGCCACGGTCATGTCCGTGACGCTTTCCGTGGATCACCGGGTGATCGACGGCGCGTTGGGCGCACAGTTGCTTGCCCAGATCGTCAATAATCTCGAAAATCCGATATCGATGTTGGCCTAAATCCGGATCAGCTATCACCGCGCCTGTCGCGGACCTCTTGCTGGCGAAGCGGCATCTTATCGATGGTTCTGCTCAACTCTCGAACATCCCACGGCACAGGCTTACGCAGTTTGATCGTACCGTCCTTGCCAATCAGGGCAAGCATAAAGCCACGTGGATGTAACTTTCGCCGAAGGCCCGACTTATTGTCAGGGTCGGTATCAGTCAGCACAATAACATCACGCTCTATGAGCTCCTCAAGTTCACTCGTGACGAAATCCATCTGCTGAATAAAGCGAGGGTCGGCCGGACTGTCGGCGAAGATCACCAAAGGTCGCTTTTTCCATTTGAATTCCGCCAGATCAATGCCCTCCGCAGACATGACAATCTCCTGCACGCCTTCTTTGTCCACAGAACCAGCGTCCTGAGCACTCACCGCTCCGGCACCGACCAGCATCGCGAAAATAATAAACCGTAATGACATGCTATCTCCCGTCTAGAAAGATATATGCGGGTTTAACAAAATTGCTAAGATTGTTTGCATTAAACATCACGAAAATTTTTAAATTAAATCGACAGTTAAATCCAATGCGGCACAGTTAAACCCGGCTCGCAAGGCCAGATTTCCCGGGCGGATTTGGAAAGGTCCATATCGTTGGATTTGTGTTTACATATTGGCGCGCATCGTACAGCGCGCGGTACGTTTCAGAACTATCTGACCTGCAATGCCGAAGCGTTGGCGCATCTCGGTATTGCAATTTGCTCCCCAGGTATGACCCATAATAGCCTTTTGAAAGTTGAAACTCCTAAAAACTACAAAGAACCGCGTAACGATAGGCTTTCCCGTTCAGAGGCCCGTGTAGCGTTGAATCTCGCAAGGGCTTCAGACATCGGCGCTGATTGGCTTGTCGTAAGCGACACGGCATTTATCGGACCGATCGGAACAACGCAGACGAATTCCCTATACGCCGATATTGGTCAGCGCATGGCACGGTTTTGCGCGGCTTTTGATCACAAAGTCCGCCGCATTGCGCTAAATATACGCAGTTATGAGAGCTTCTGGGCTTCTTTACTCTCCGCTGAAATTGAAAATGGCCGAGCACCGCTCAAAACAGGTGATCTAGAGAAACTTGTCCAATCTTCACGACGGTGGCGCGATGTCATCACCGATCTTGCCTGTGCAATGCCGGGTACGGAAATTCAGGTCATGCCATTTGAAGAGTATGCAGGTATGCCAGAACGGGCATTGGAACAGATGACAAATACCACCGATTTACCGCGGAATTACGCGAGGGAATGGTTAAATCGCGCGCCCAGTCTGGAATATCTGCGAAAAATAATGGAAGAACGGGGCGACAATCCTGAACGGCTGCCATTTGACAGTGGTCGATGGCAACCATTTGACAAAGCGCAGCAATCGCAGCTACGCGAAGCCTATGCCGATGACCTATACTGGTTGCGGTCAGGTGCAGATGGGCACGCCGTACTGAAAGAAAATAAACGGACGGTGCGCCTTAGAGGAAGTGTCGCGACCGGCCGGACCGATAGAGGACGAAGACGCAATGGGATCGAAGACCGACACCTGGCGTGAAACCGCGGAAAAAGAGCTGCGCGGACGGCCATTGGACGAACTGACCTGGAACACCCTTGAGGGTATTCCCGTCAAACCTCTTTATACAGAAGATGACTTAGATGGACTTGACCATCTGGGTACTGTGCCCGGTCAGGCACCGTTTACTCGGGGTGTAAAGGCCACAATGTATGCTGGTCGTCCCTGGACTATTCGGCAATATGCCGGCTTCTCAACCGCAGAGGAATCCAACGCGTTCTACCGCCGCAACCTTGCTGCCGGACAGCAAGGTGTTTCGGTGGCTTTCGATCTGGCGACGCACCGGGGTTATGACAGCGACCACGCGCGCGTCGTCGGCGATGTTGGTAAAGCGGGTGTGGCAATTGATTCCGTCGAAGACATGAAGATTCTCTTTGACGGAATCCCGCTTGATCAGGTCAGCGTCTCAATGACGATGAACGGTGCCGTGATCCCGGTTCTGGCCAGCTTCATCGTTGCAGGCGAAGAACAAGGACATGATAGATCCGTGCTCTCGGGCACAATTCAGAACGATATTTTGAAGGAATTCATGGTGCGTAACACCTATGTTTACCCACCTGAGCCTTCGATGCGCATTGTCTCTGACATCATCGAATACACCGCTAATGAGATGCCAAAGTTCAACTCGATCTCGATCTCCGGCTACCACATGCAGGAAGCGGGTGCGAACCTCGTGCAAGAGCTTGCCTACACCCTTGCCGACGGGCGCGAATATGTACGCGCCGCGATTGATGCTGGCATGGATGTCGATAAATTCGCGGGTCGGTTAAGTTTCTTCTTCGCAATTGGTATGAACTTTTTTATGGAAGCCGCAAAGCTCAGAGCAGCAAGGTTTCTCTGGCATCGGATCATGACAGACTTTGATGCAAAGAACGAACGCTCCAAAATGCTACGTACCCATTGTCAAACCTCTGGGGTGAGTCTGCAGGAGCAGGACCCGTACAATAACGTGGTACGCACTGCCTATGAGGCGATGAGCGCCGTGCTGGGAGGCACGCAATCATTGCACACCAACGCGTTGGACGAAGCGATGGCCTTGCCAACGGATTTTTCTGCACGAATTGCGCGTAATACACAGTTGATTTTGCAGGAAGAAACCGGCGTGACCAATGTGGTCGATCCGCTTGCTGGCTCGTATTACGTTGAGAGCCTCACCGCTGAGCTGGCCGAGAAGGCCTGGGCGCTGATGGAAGAGGTCGAGGAGATGGGTGGAATGACAAAAGCCGTCGCCGGCGGCATGCCCAAGCTGCGGATTGAAGAATCTGCCGCCACGCGCCAGGCCATGATTGACCGCGGGACGGAAGTGATCGTCGGCGTGAACAAGTACCGTCTTGATAATGAAGACCCGATTGACCTGCTTGATATCGACAATTCCGCTGTGCGCGACGCGCAAGTCGCCCGCCTGGAAAAAATCCGCGCAACCCGTGACGCAGACGCTTGTGAGGCGGCTTTAACGGAACTTACTCGTCGGGCGACCGAAGGCGGCAACTTATTGGAAGGTGCTGTTGAGGCGGCGCGTGCGCGAGCTTCCGTGGGTGAGATCAGCATGGCACTGGAAAAGATCTTTGGACGGCATAGAGCGGAGGTGAAGACATTGGCAGGCGTTTACGGAGCCGCCTATGACGGCGATGAGGGATTTGCGGCTATTCAGAATTCGGTGGAGAAATTTGCCGAAGATGAAGGGCGCAGGCCCCGTATGCTCGTCGTAAAGATGGGTCAGGATGGCCATGATCGCGGCGCCAAAGTGATCGCGACCGCCTTTGCCGATATTGGCTTCGACGTTGATGTTGGCCCGCTTTTCCAGACACCGGATGAGGCGGCTCAGGACGCCATCGACAATGATGTGCATGTGGTGGGCATATCCAGTCAGGCCGCCGGTCACAAAACGCTAGCGCCGCAACTCGTGCAGGCGTTAAAGGATAAGGATGCAGGAGACATCATCGTGATCTGCGGCGGCGTCATTCCGCAACAAGACTATGATTTTCTTACAGATGCAGGCGTAAAGGCGATTTTCGGCCCAGGAACCAATATCCCTGAGGCCGCTGAGGACATCCTGCACCTGATCCGCGAAGCAAGAGCCTGAGCCCGTCATGTCGCGCACCATCGCGATTGTCACAGGCTTGATATGGGCGGTCACGGTTGTTTCTGCAGGACAAATGGCGTCAGTTCCTATTGCGCTTATTCAACCCCTGCTGATGGGCGCGCTTTTTGCACCGGGTTTGATATTTGCCGCCATGCTCGCGCGCGCCACCATCGGACATAAGTCCGAGCAATCAAAAGTGATTGATCAAAGTGTAATTCTAGACACGCAACGTCAGATCGTACTGGCGCTTTGCGTCTGGCCTTTGAGCGGGCTTTTCATAGGCGCCGGTCTGGTTTTTACACTTGGCATTGGTTTTGCCATCGCGCGCTTATTCTACTGGCTTGGAGCGCACAGATCCCCTGCCCTTGCCGTATTCGGTGCGACGGCAACACTTGCGCCGACGCTCCTGGTCGCTGTTCTAGTCGTATTCCGATTGCTATTGGGCAGCTAAGGCATCATTCGGCAGGCGCTTGCTCGGCCATATGATCACTCTGGCGCCTGCAAGCAACGATCAATGCAAAGTAACCTAAGATTGCTGAAACAGCTGAGCCCGACAGAACCCCGATCCGGACTTGGTTCATCAACGCTGGGTCGGCATAACTCAATGAGCCGATGAAGAGCGACATTGTAAAACCAACACCGGCCAAGCACGCCAAACCATAAATATGGAGCCAGTTCACACCGTCAGGCAGCCGAGCATAACCCAGTTTGACCACAGCCCAAGTAAAGCCAAAGACGCCAATTTGCTTACCGGCGATCAAGCCAAGCGCTATACCAAGTGGTAGCGGTTGTAGTAGGTCAGCAAAGGTGATGCCATCGAGCACAACACCCGCATTTGCAAAGGCAAATATTGGCACGATGAGATACAGCACATATGGCGCGAGCGCATGTTCGAGCGAGTGCAGCGGCGACTTACCCCATTTGTCTTTCAAGGGGATAAACATAGCAGCAACTACGCCAGCCAATGTTGCGTGCACACCTGATTTGAGCACAAGCACCCACATCACCGCACCCAATAGGATCATCGGTGCTATTCGGTGCGCTCCGCGAATATTGAACAACGCTAGTCCTGCAAGAGGCACCAAGGCGTACATCAGATATTCCACCTTAAGTTCTGCGGTATAGAAAAGCGCAATGATGATAATTGCACCAAGGTCATCGAGGATCGCCAAGGTCAGCAGAAACACTTTGAGCGCAGCTGGCGCACGTGTACCCACCAATGCGAGAATGCCAAGCGCAAAAGCGATATCAGTAGCGGCGGGAATAGCCCAACCAGCAAGCGTTTCTGGGCTGTTCCAGTTGAGCGCAGCGAAAATCAAAGCGGGGATCGCCATACCGCCGATCGCGGCCACACCGGGCAGCACAATATCGCGGGGATTACGCAGCTTTCCTTCCAGGATTTCTCGTTTCAGTTCCAAACCGATGAGAAAGAAGAAAATCGCCATCAACCCATCGTTAATCCAAAGGATAAGGGGTTTGCTTAGACCGTCTTCGTTTATCGTAATCGCCAGCTTGCTATCGAGGACACCCTCATAAACTGGCGCAAAGGCGGAGTTTGCCACAAGCAGTGCCGCAATGGCCGACAACATCAAAAGAATGCCGCCAGAAGCTTCATTTCTAAAGAATTTGTCCATCGCGCGAAGAAGCATTGTAATCCCGTTTTATTATGATCAATTAACAAGTGAACATGGTTTGAAAGCGTTTATTTTCAAGCTGAACACGACTTAAATAAGTGGGACATGGCGTCGCTGCAACTAGACCATATCGCGATTTGCGCAACGCACCTCGAAAGCGGTGTAGACTACGTACAATCTGAGCTCAATGTAGCGTTGCGTCCGGGCGGAAAGCATCCCCATTTTGGGACGCACAATAGGCTTCTGGGCCTCTCAGATGACATATATTTAGAAGTCATTTCCGTCGATCCTGACGCGCCGCAACCAAATCGTCCACGTTGGTTTGACCTTGACCGTTTCCAAGGGCCGCCGCGTTTTGCAAACTGGATTTGCCGCACCAACAACATTGCCGAGATTGCGACTGCTCATCCAGATGCCGGCAAACCGGTGGCTTTGTCGCGCGGTGAGCTTAGCTGGCAAATGGCTGTACCAGACAGTGGAGTGTTGCCGTATGATAATTGTTTTCCCGCGGTGATCGAATGGGACGGCAAAGCTCATCCGGCGAACTTATTGCCAAAGTCTGGCTGCCGCCTTCACAGGTTGATTGTGTCGCACCCCTCCGCGTCCGAGCTCCAAAAGAGACTTACTCCAATGCTAACGGATGAGCGGATTGGTTTCTCGTCTGGTCCGCCCGGCTTGATTGCCGAAATCAAAACACCGTCGGGCCTTCGTGTATTGCGATGATGGTCCGACCGGCAAATGATAAAGATGCAGCGGCAATTTGCGAGATCGCGAATACCTACATCCGCGACAGTGCCGTAACATTCAACAGCATTGAAAAAACCGAAATGATGGTGCGTGATGAAATTGCGCAAACACACGATCAAAAAATGGCGTTCTTTGTTGCAGCGTCGAAGGGCGAGATTGTTGGATATGCCAGTTACCGCCCTTTTCGGAGCGGTGTGGGTTATGCGCGAACAATGGAGCATTCATTGGCCGTATTGCCAGGAGTTCAGGGGCAGGGAATCGGTCGAATTCTTATAAAAAATCTCGAAAAACACGCCTTCGAAGCGCGTGTCGGATCACTCATTGGAGCGATTAGCGCAGAAAACCCCAAAGCGCTCGCCTTTCACCAAGCACTTGGATTTGTAGAAGTCGGGCGCATACCTGCCGCGGGCTGGAAATTCGAGCGCTGGATCGATCTCATTCTGGTCCAAAAACCGCTGTTAACGCCCCAGGACAAGAGTTAGGTTTCGCCCTATGTCGATTTGGACACGTATCAGCGAAGCATTGTCCGCCCTGGCAAGCGGTGAACCCCTCAGCGAGGTGTTCGAACGTCTGCGAACTCCGCCAGAGCGCAGCGTGGCCTTTACCATTGCAGTGATCGCGCTTGGCGCCAAGATGGCCAAGGCGGATGGCCTTGTTACGCGTGACGAGGTGACCGCATTTCGTGAGGTTTTCCAAATCCGCAAGGAAGATGAGGAAGGCGCGGCAAAGGTTTTCAACATGGCCCGCCGTGACGTCGCTGGTTTTGACGATTATGCCCGGCGCATAAAATCCATGTTCGATGACGACACTGAAATGCTCTATGACCTTCTGGAAGGTCTGTTTCACATTGCGGTTGCGGACGGGTCTTATCATCCAAACGAAAACACGTTTCTTGAAGAAGTGGCTGAAATATTTGGACTTTCGGACCATCAATTTCGAGGGCTTCGCTGTCGGTTTGTGCCAGATGCAAAACCTGATCCCTACGACGTGCTAGGTATCAGTCCAGACGCCCCAATCGAGGACGTTCGTCAAAGATGGCGTGCCCTGGTGCGCGAAATGCACCCCGACCGGATGATTGCCAGAGGTGTGCCTGAAGAAGCAGTCAAGCTGGCAGAGAAGCGATTGATCGCGATCAACAGCGCCTGGGAAGAGATCAGCGAAGGGGCGTGATATGCGCTTTGCCACTTACAACGTGGAATGGTTCAATGCGCTTTTCGACGACGACGGTCACATGCTCAATGATGATGGGCGCTCGGCACGATATCAGGTAAGCCGCGCAGAGCAGCTGAATGCAGCCGGGGCCGTCTTCGCCGCACTGGATGCCGACGCCATCATGGTAATTGAAGCGCCGGACACCAACTCAAAACGCTCATCAAAGATTGCTCTTGAAGGCTTTGCTGCAGCTTTTGGATTGCGCGCAGACAGAGCCCTCATCGGTTTCGCCAACGACACGCAGCAAGAGATTGCGCTGCTTTATGATCCTGAGCAGATGAGCTGCACTCATGATCCACAAGGCGAGCAATCTGCGGCAAGCGATGCACCACGATTTGACGGAACGTTTCGCATAGATCTCGATATCGATGATCGTCAGGACAAAGTTGATTTCTCCAAACCTCCGCTTGAAGTCGCTGTTGAACTGAAAACGGGTTTCAAGTTTCGTCTGATCGGCGCTCATCTGAAATCAAAAGCACCGCACGGCGCACGATCGGACAAAGAAGCGATGCGAATGGCCATCGCCAATCGACGCAAACAACAGGCTCAAGCCATATGGTTGCGTCGACGCGTTCTGCAACATCTGAATCAGGAAGAGCCAATTATGGTGATGGGGGATCTCAATGATGGGCCGGGTTTGGACGCATACGAACAGCTGTTTGGTCGATCCTCAGTTGAGGTCATCCTGGGCAATCGCGAAACACAGGACCTGACACTTTTTGATCCGCACGCAGAGCACGCGCTCAGCCGTCGAATGGGCGCTGTGCATACAACTGCAAGGTTCTATAATAAAAAGGAAAAACGTTACTTACAGGCGCTTCTAGATTACATCATGGTGTCGGATCATTTTCTGCACAAACGCCCGTCCTGGCGTATCTGGCATCCGTTTGACGATCCCGATTGTTGGCAGTGTTCTGAGCTTAGCCGATCGCTTCTTACTGCATCCGATCATTTCCCGGTAACAATGGATGTCACGCTTGAGTCTTAAAATCGAAGCGTTTCTCGACTATATTAGGCATATGAAAAACATTGCCCTGACCACAGTGCTGGTTTTGTCTGCGTCACTTGTTTCCGCTTCCGAGGAAACGGAAGCCGATGAAGGTACTTCCATGATGCAACGCGGCGCGGAGATGCTGCTTGAAGGTCTAATGCAAGAGATGTCACCAGCGATCGAAGACCTGCGTGGCATGGCCGAAAAGATCAAACCTGGTCTACGTGAGTTTGTTGATGAAATGGGGCCTGCCTTCGCGGACCTGCTCGGAAAAATTGATAATTTCAGCGCTTATCACCCTCCTGAGATCCTACCAAACGGCGACATAATCATTCGACGTAAAACACCGATGGAAGAATTGCTCGAAGATAAAGACGAGATCGAAATCTGAGGCTTTCATACTTAACAGGCTGTTTACCGACACTGGATCGCAGTGAAGCATTAATGCGCCGCTAATACTTTGAAGCTACTCTGGTTGCCAATCTAGGGTGATTATTGAGTTTCAAATGTTCGTTTTGTTCCGGCGGCTGGTGTTTGCCTTCCTCTCCATTGCAGTTCTAGTTGTGTTTGACACGCCTGCTTTTGCAGGCACGGACGAAGCGGCACTTCGCATCAAAATCGCGGGACGGCAACGCATGTTGTCGCAACGTATTGCCAAAGCGATTTGTTCCATTTCCATCATTGATGCAGAAGCACATTCAAAAGAAGCACAGGATGCAATTCAGCTATTCGATTGGTCTTTGCGTGTGCTGCATCACGGCGGCGGTCAGGGCATTCAAAAACAAGAAACCCACGCGACAGTTACTGGAGCAATCGCAAGAGTCGGTGAGCTATGGAACCATGCCGGGCCGCATTTTTGGCAATTGTCATTGGGTCAGCACGATGCCCTTTTGAACGTTGAATTGATCGACGACAACATGCTGCTAATGCAGCGATCAGATGAGCTCGTTTCAGAAATCGAAAGCACCTACGCGCGACGGGGGGTCTCCAGAACAGGCCTGAGCACGGTAAATCACTCTGGCAGGATGGGTATGCTGGGCGAAAAGTCGGTAAAAGAGGCCTGTTTTATCCTGCAGGGCTTTCGACCTGAAGAGAATGCAGAAAGCCTTGTCGCGACCATTGCAGAGATCAGCAGAAGCCTTTCAATGCTCGAGCGAGGAGATGAGCCATTGCGCGTCACCTCCCCGCCGACAGAGCCCATTCGATTGGCAATCAGCGACATGCGCCGACATTGGAGAGAAGCGTCTCTCATTTTGAAATCCGTCGCTCAGGATGGCTCGCTCAAAACAGAAGCCTATCAAAGGCTGCATAACGTGATGGGACAATTTGCAAACGCAGCGGACACGGCAACGGTAATGTACTCGCGGCATTTCTCGCCCGCAAAGACTGGCTCCTATTAGGATTTGAATTTATCGCAAAACAGTTCTGCTAAATCACGTTTCAAACAGATTGCGCCTTGAAAGCCCCTCAATGGGTTCGCCGCGAGAACTTAACATCAGGGGCGATGTTTGAGCTTGGCTCGCCAACGACTTGGCTCAAACGCAACATCACGCCGCCCAAGGACATGATGATGTAAAAGCCCTGTATAAGTGCAGCGCTCAAATTGAAATCCGCAAACAGAGAGACCATCACGCACGATGCAGCGCAGAAATTAACAATGAAGTAGCACGGCGTAGAACTGGTTAATCGACCCGTGCAAAGACAGAAGAATCCTATCACATAAAGACTGAACCCAATGAGGCCAATGGCCCGGCAAATAACGATGAAATCAAAGCTTAAGTAATTGAACCAATACACAAATTTTATCCGGTCTGCTCGCCGCCATTGGCAGCTGATAGTTAATCGTTTCCGGATTAACCCTGAGACCCAAAAGTTAAAGCGCCATCGCTTATGGCGTTAACTTGTCGTTAATTGATGGTCTCAGAGCGTTATTTTTGAATTTTACCAATCACAAAGACGCGTGTTGACTTCGAATCTAACACAAAATCGAAAGCTTTTCGAAATCCGCGAACTGCAGTGGGTTCCAGCAGTATCGCGAAGCGTACGGTGTGCTAGCGAACACCCAAAAGCTGATCCATTGCAACAGAGGGCTGATCACAGCCTGCCTCGCCCACGATCTTTGCAGGCACGCCCGCCATTGTCTTGCAGGGCGGCACTTCTTCCAGAACCACGGAACCCGCCGCAATACGTGAGCAATTACCAACCTTAATGTTGCCGAGCACTTTCGCCCCCGCCCCGATCAGCACACCATTGCCAATCTTGGGGTGACGATCCTCTTCTTCCTTGCCGGTGCCGCCAAGCGTGACCGAGTGCAACATGGACACGTTGTCACCCACCACAGCCGTCTCACCGATCACGATGGAATGGGCGTGGTCAATCATGATGCCTTTACCGATGGTTGCCGCCGGATGGATATCAACGCCAAACACCTCAGAGCAGCGCATCTGAAAGAACCGCGCCAAATCCTTGCGGTCCGCGCGCCAAAGCCAGTTGGCCACGCGATAGGCCTGGATGGCCTGAAAGCCTTTGAAAAAGAGCATCGGCAGGATGTATCTGTCGCAAGCCGGATCGCGGTCATGCACAGCGACAATATCAGCGCGCGCAGAATGACCCAAAGCTGCATCATCGCTGTACGCTTCATCACAAATCTCGCGCACAATCTGTTCTGGCATCTCGTTTGAGGCCAGTTTCAACGAAATCCTATAGGACAGCGCGGATTCGATCGTCTTATGGTGCAAGATCGACGAGTGGATAAGGCCACCCAAAAGTGGCTCATCAGAAACGGTTTTTTCCGCTTCAACCTTGATCCGCGCCCAAACTGGATCCAGCTCTGCCAGTTTCGTATTTGACTGTGGCATGGCTATACTCCTCAATACCGAGTGTTAACGTAACAGATAAGCACGAAACTTGAAATGCAAAGGCGTCATAGCAGTGATCACAAGAATGAATGGCGCTGAGCTAAAGCAATTTGTCGATTTGATCCAAGAGAGGCTGACCGCTTTGGCGGCTGAGGACGCCCTTGGTGAGGCCGGACAGGCCACGGTCGAGCTCGATCAGCAGGCGGTTGGGCGGCTCAGTCGCATGGACGCACTGCAAAATCAGGCGATGGCGAAAGCAACGGATGCGAGGCGCGGAATTGAGCGCACCCGGCTGGAAGCAGCATTAGCGCGTATTGAAGAAGGGGAGTTTGGCTACTGCGAAGACTGTGGAGACGATATTGCCGCCGGACGGCTAAAACTCAATCCGGCGGCAACGAAGTGCATTGAATGCGCAAATGGCTGATCAGCCCGCGACGCCCAATTCTGCAAACCGCCCTGGCCCGAACCGCGCCGAAAGCTGCGCCACATTGATCCGATAATCACCGCTAATTGCGTCGGCGGCCTGATCTTCGGCAGTATACGTCCATGAAGGGGTGACCGAGGCGTCTTCGCGTACCAGCGTCTCACCCTGTAGCACACGAATGATGTAACTCTCCGCCTCTTCACCCAACGGGATCTCCGGCACTTCCCATCGGTCCCCGTCAATCCGCGAGCGCCTGATCCAGGTGAGTTCTCTGTCTTCTCCGGATGATCCTGACAAGCGCAGATGGACCGGACTCAAAGGTCGCAAACCATTCCCTTGGAACGCCAGCTGCGCGACCGAATAGGTCGGGTCCGTCAGGGGCAGAGCAGCGGGGCCAATGCGATAGTACCGCAACAGCCCGCGTTTTGTCTCCGCCAGCGAAATCTGAAGAACGCTGCTATCAAGCCGCACGATAAAGCTGCCTTCTGACCAGGTCTCGGAGTGATCCGTACCTCCCTGCCCGCGCAGCAGATTGCGCAACAGATAGGTATTGGTGTCGACCAGCTCTGCATCGCGGAACTGAACCACCTCCCAGCCGTCTGGCGAACCATCACCAATTGCGCAAAGGTTCGCCCCATTGAGAAACGCCTGTTCGCTTACACTTTCTAACTCTCCACTGACCATCTTCACGCGGAGTGGTGCGCCACTATTCGTTAGACCCGACGGCGCAGGCAATAAGGCACTTTCAAGTACGCCCAAAGGTGTACGCGCGGCAATAAACTGGTTCAGCTCATAATTCGAATTCTCGTCAGATGAATAAAGCGCCGCGGCCCCCGGCCAAGGTTCTGCATTCACCGCAATGTAGGGCGCGTGTGGCACCGCTTCACTGCTCAGCAAAGGAAGGTCGAGGAAAAACGGCGTCAAAGGGCCTGGCGCCTCATAGGCACGCGTAGAAGAGCGGTCTTCCTCAAAAAGCACAGGGCGGTAGTTTTCCGGCTCAATCCGAACCGCCTCCACTTTTTGCAGACCAGAGGCCTGATCCACCCGATCGATCCTGTAAAGGCCCTTACCGCCCGGTTCCTCCAGCGACACCACATGACCTGCACGGAGATCGTAGAGAGAAGGTGGCAGAGTAAAGCGCACCGTATCCGTGGCGACCCGCGACTCAGCCAACCATCTTTCGACCGTCTGACGTGCCTCGGAACGCGTCATGGTCAGCGGCACTTCAGAGCTTGAAACAGCGGTCTCATTCTCGCGGGACAGGCTCGCCTCAACGGCAGCCACCTCAAAGTCGCCATCCGCCTCTACAAAACGCAACCGAACATGGCCGGACAGATCAACCTCACTGCCGCGCGTATATTCAATCAACCCGTCCAGTTCTGGGTCACGAACCAATTGATCAAAATCGAGATCGTAGTCTGCCACACCATCACGCGTGATGAAATGCAACACGCCATCCCGCTCCACAGCGTCAAACCCATATCTCAGGCTGAGCGGCTGCAATACACTGCGCGCCTCTGAAACCTGATCAACGGTATAACCGCGCACCATCCCATATAGACGTGATGTATCGATATCCGGCACACCAGCTCGATGACATATCTCGGCCACGACAGAGGCCAGAGGCCGCGACGACATGCGACCATTCAACCAATGCCCGCGCGTGTAATTGCCCGCATCCGACCAAAGCATCCTGTTGCTTGGGAAATACGGATAAGGCCGCATATCCCATGCCCAGGCACAGGCGTGATCCATATCAATCATCGCCTCGCCATAGACAGGCGACACGGGGTTATTCGCCGGATCGGTCCAGTAATCGATGGTGCTACGCAGATACTGATACTGGATCAATTCATCACGCAGACCTTCTGAGTAGAACGGGATGGCCGACTCCGAAGACTTTGGATCGAGAAACTTGTTGGGCTGGTTCGTGCCTTTGTCGATAGCCGCGCAGCCATACTCGGTGAACCGAAATGGCTTTGACCGTGGCTGCCACGCAGTTGGTGTTGGCGCACGAACGCCGCCTATGCGGTCGAAGTGCTCGTTTTGCCACCAACTGCGCATATCCTTATAGCGGAAGACCCAAGGTTCGCTATAGGCGCCATCGGTGATAGGTGTGCGAACCTGCGCGTCGCGATCTTCGACCGAGGCATAAAACCAATCATAGCCCTCACCACCCTCGATATTGGCCTTGAGATAGTCCATGTCGTAGATCGAACGAAAGCCCGCCTCGGCATCCAAGTGATCCCGCCCATCTCGCCAGTCGGACAAGGGCATGTAATTGTCGATGCCGACAAAATCAATGTTGTCGTCAGCCCAAAGCGCATCGAGATGAAAAAAACTATCGCCACTGCCATCTTGAGGCTGGTATCCGAAATATTCGCTCCAATCCGCCGCATACCCAACTTTAACACTTGGTCCCAGAATGCTCCGTACCTCGGCAGCGAGATCAATAAGCTGTTCTACTGCGGGAAATGTATTGTTGGCACCGCGAATTTGCGTCAGCCCGCGCATCTCAGAGCCGATACAAAAACTCTCAACGCCACCAGCAGCGGCACAAAGTGCCGCCTGATGAAGGATGAAACGTCGATAACCCCACTCTGAAGGGCCAGAGTAGTGCACAGGACTTAAGACTACTGTCCCGCTGCCTGTGATGAGACCAAGAAAATCATTGGCAACCGGGTCTGGAGAAGGTGTAACGCTTCCGTTGAAAGGCGGCCATACCTGATAGCTGAAGTGAGAGGCCTGCGCAGTTCCAAAAAATGCCGCTACTTCCGCTTCGGCAGCTGCAGTTCCGTCCGGGCTTCCATCAACACCAGGCGCCAAGGACGTGGTAATTCGTCCTCTCCAGGGAAACACAGGTTGCCCAGTCTCTTCGGTGTAGGGATCTGCGAGAGCATTGTCATGACCTTGATCCATAAGAATGAACGGATAATAGGTGACATCTTTGCCGGCAAAATTTAGCGCCTGTATTGCTTGAACGACCGATTGGTCAGTCGGCGTGCCCCCAAACGCTTCTTTGCCGTTAATGTCACGCGTCACCAGTTGAGCTGCAGACCGGCTCAAACTCGACACGCGCCACGGCATATTGCTGGAATCAAAAGTTTTTTGTTCGACCTTTGGGCGTATCGTGCATTTATCACAGCGTAGATCATCGCCAAACCAACTGACGATCAGAGATGTCGCTTGAAGCTCCGGCAGCTCCCCGTTCATATGATCAAGCGAGACCAAGAAATCCGGCAGGCCCGTACGCGAATTTATGTTGGCAGGCCGCGAAGAACCGAAGCCAAAATCCATATTTGACCGCGATGTTGCCAACGCATATTCACCGCTGCCCGGCAGCAAGGCGACACCTTTGAGCGAATAGGTCAAATCAGGCGCTTCCGCCTGTTGATCACTCGGCGTTGGTCGCGTGACCTCGAATGTGAATTGAGGCACGCGGTTTCCATAGGCTGTAAGATCAAGATCCTCGATCACCACATAGGCCGTTCCGCGGTAAGCTGGCACTGTACCAGCTCCTTCAACGGCTTCAATTTTGGGGTCAGGTAACTGCTCAAAATCACCAGGATAGGCCCGCATAGTCAGATGCCTAGTCGAGACTTCCACACCATCTGCCCAAACGCGTCCAATATGCGAAATTTGTCCCTCACAAAGCGCAAGCGCCAGGCTAACAGAATATCGGTACTCTACCGTAGTCGGCGTGGGCGGGCTCGGCGCGCCCTTACCACCGCTACTCCCTTCGGTGACCGTTACGTTCTCCTTGAAATCTGTGGCCCAGATCACCTGCCCGGCAACCCGTGTGCGGCCATAAATCTGGGCAATCGCGTCCCCTTCTCCGGCACCCGTCAGACGGAGACGACTGACCTTGCCACTCTCAACGGTGTCAGAGCCCTGCCCCAGCAAACGCTGGTCAATAGAGCGACCAATCACAGCACCAGCAAACCGGCCAACTGATGCAAGCGACAGGCCGAGCACCGAGCCGCCAACAGTACCACCAAGCGCAGCCCCAGCCGCAGAAAGAAGAATAGTCGCCATCTCTAAAGCTCCTGAGGAAATTGAAACCTGGCCACAACCCGACGCTGCCACGGCATGCTCATTGGGCTTTCGACCACCGCATGTCCCGAAAAGGCATGGATAAAGCTTGGTTGCGCTCCGATGTCCGCCATTAAACCTAAGTGTTTGGCCACTGCGCCGTCACGCATACGAAAGAGTAAGATGTCGCCGGTTTGAAATTCTTCTGCGTTTTGCGCAACCAGGTGCCTTAAGGCGACGCGCCACAAAAGTTCATCACCGGTCGGCTCTGACCAATCCATGCTGTAGGCTGGAACGCGCTCTGGCTCATCGCCGTAGAGCACCCGCCAAACGCCGCGCAATAGGCCGAGACAGTCAGTCCCGGCACCTTTGCAGCTGGCCTGATGCTTATAGGGCGTGCCGATCCATTCTCTGGCTTCGGAAACGGCACGCGCAGCCATGTCACTCATCGCCTACGGCTCCCGCCATCCAGCCTGCCGGACCGGGATGGGTCAGTGATGACCCAATCATCGCCCGGAATATCGGGAAAGCCCTGAAAGTTGCGCAAGTTGTCAAACTTAAGGCGCGCATCATCGGCGCGCCCACTGTACCCGGCCAGAATTCTACATGTCACAGGTGCTGGAATCTCGGCACGCAACGGCTGCCATAACTCGATGACACGCTGTTCATCTTCCAGATAATCCCGTTTTATCAACCCGCCGAGCCCGGAAGCCGGACCGTCTAAAATCAACAGACTGCCATGAAGAAACCAGCCCTCTTCATAGGCGTTCAGCACGTCAAACCGAAAGATACGCCTTTCCTCGACGGAGACAGCAGCAACCTCGGGAGAGTAATTCGCCGGGCTAAGATCAAACGCACTGCCATCATCGCCCAACAGATCGTTGTTGTTGCGCTGATAAACTCGGCCATATGGGAAGTTCAGCCGATCGGTCATCCCCCGAAGCTCGGCCTCGAATGCGCCACCGGAGCGTTTGATCTCGCCAATCGTGCCACGAAACTGCAACTGGCGCTCTTCGATGTTTGACCAATTCACCAACCAGGCCAACACCTCAGCCCCGTCATAGCGTCCGGCCTCGATATCGTCTTCGCTGATCGATGCGTCGCTGATCGCACCCATCGCCTCAGTGTTGTCCACCGAAAGCCCCGTGGTTTGCTGTAAGGCTCGCGCGCTCAAACCTGTCTCAGCCTTAAAGGTCATCCCGTCAAAGCCCAGATCCATATCATGATCAGTAAAGCCAAGCATCACGCCATCGCTGCGCGTCACCGCCCAGCATCGACAGGTCGTGGTCTGTCCAGTGGCCAAATGTGCCTTTAGCCCTTCGTTAAAAACGGTCATATCCGAACCTCGACAATGGGCACATTGGGCACTTCACCTGCCTGAAAACTCGCAAGGCTTGTGTAGATACGGTCGATATCAAATCGGACCGGCACATCGAACTCGTAACCAGCGGTAATCTGCAGCCCTGCCCCAACCGGTTGATCAAATGTTATGATGCCGGTGGTCGTATCAACGTTGAATTGGCTGCCTTCGGTCAACTCCACCCCATCAACGCCCACCTTGACTGTGTTCGCGACGGGCTTGGAAATCGGTCGCTTATAGGTGTTCTCGCCAGAGCGGTAAATTTTTACCAATTGAATCGTGTCTGCGGCACCGTCGCCAAAGCCGATGTCTTGATCGTCAAATCGCACATCTTGGGTGGAAAGTCCGGATTTGTAATCCGTCCAGTCCTTCCACCGAAACGCGTTGATCTGCCCCTGGCGCGCCTCAAAGAATGCGATCAGCACTTCTATATCGTCAAAGTTTCGCATCGCCACGCCGGCATCATAGCGACGGCGAGAATGCTGCCAGGGTGTATTGCGTTCCTCAAATCCGTTGGCAAGCGTGACCACCTCTGTCAACCGTTCTGGTCCGCCAATAGAGCCAAAGCTCAAACTCGCAGGAAAGCGCACCTCGTGAAATGCCATTGCCTCGTCTCCTTACCTATTGCGGTTGCCACGCCCGATGGCACGGCCCATCTGCGCCGCAATCTGTGCCTGACTGCGACGGAACCCCTCGACATCCGGCGTGGTCACATTAACCACTACATTGGTTGGCGCGCCGCCGCCCTGGGCACGCACACCGAGCCGTCCATCTGAGCCGCGAGAAAGCGGCATGATCGCCTCCGGCCCGGCCTCACCCATCAGGCCAGTGCCCCTGCGCATCGGGAAAAGCGTGGGCCCATTCACAACACCTCCATTAGCGAAGGGTTGCACTCGGCCTTGGACAAAGCTGCCGCCATTGGCAAAACCAAACAGACCATTGAAAATACTACCCACGCCTTGCGAAATCACACCGCCGACCTGATCAGTCACCGGCTTCACCGCCGCGTTAAAAGCTGTGTTGAACAGCGTATTGGCCAGCGTATTGAGTGAGTCAGATAGGCTATCCCCATCGATAACCGCCCCACGAATTGCACGGCTCAATCCGACACTCAGACCCCGGTCTAGAACACGTACGTCCTGGCCAGTGCCTGCAAAAGCTTCGCGCACGCGTTGCAGTTCGCCATTGAACGCCGCCGCCATATCGCTGGCACCGCTAAAGTTCTGCTCCAGCGCATCCACCTGCGTCTCAAGGTCGTCTATGCCTTCGATCTCAATCATTCTCTCGTTCTCCGCTGACGTCCGGGAAGTCGGCCATCATTTCGTCAAACCGGGCGCGCTTCATCGGAAGAAGTCCCGAGCCCTTGCCCAACATCGTTTCAAGCTCCACCGGCGTCAGAGACCAGAACTGCTCTGGCTGTAGGCCCAGACCATGCAATCCCGCACGCATCAGGGCGGGCCAATCAACCGCATTGCTCACGCCTCACCCGGCAAAACGAATGCTCGTGCCAGAAGGGTCGCTGCTGCCTTTGCCGCGCCCGATAGACCGCCGTCGATCTCTGCAGTAATCAAATCACGGGCATTGCCCGTCCATCCTCCGCCGCGCAGTCCCGCGACGATCAACACCAGCAAGTCACGCGTTGAAAAAGACCCATTTTCAAAGCGCTTCACCAGATCGACAAGCGAGCCCGATTGCAGATCCTGCTCAAGCTCCGCCAAAGCACCTAAAGTCAGCTTCAACACATGACACTGCCCATCAATGACCAGCTCAACTTCTCCGGTCCAAGAGTTTGCCATGGTTAAAACGCCGTGAAGGTCAGCTGACCGGCAGAGGACAGCGCGATCTCATAGGTGGCCTCGCCATCATGATTGCCTGCATATTCTATCGATGTGACCTGAAATGGGCCTTCAATCGTTCCGAAATCCGGGATTACAATTTGAAATCCGGGGACTTCACCATCAAAGAAGATCTGGCGAACCCTCTCATCTGTACTTTGATCCCTAAACACACCAGATCCACTGATCGCGGCCGATTTTACACCTGCACCGGCCAGCAGTTCACGCCAACCACCTGCGGATTCAAGGCTCGTCACATCGACGCTTTCCGCGTTGAAACTGATCCGTGTCGCCCGTAGCCCTGCCACGGTTTCGAACCCGCCTCCCGATTGTTCAATTTTGACCAGAAGGTCTTTTCCGTTTTGCACTGCCATGTCTCTGTCTCCAAGAAGTTACGCTGTGTCATCTACCCGGGCGCGAAAGATCAGGTCGATGCGCCTGACATCCCCAGTCCCTTCCCGCTGCGCCCGCGCGCGAAAAAAATGCAGTCCTGCCAAAACGCCCCGGCTTAGGGTCAAAGGCGCGTCGACCAACGTGTCGCTAATCGCGGCGGCAACTTGTTTGGCGGTGAAAAAGCCCGCGCTGTCAGACACCACCGATACTGTGAAGCGATGCCAGGCACCTTTGCCCGTCTTGTCTGAACCAGAGCGCACCTGTTCGGGGCCAAGGCTGACGTAGAGCGACGGCAAGTTGCCTTGCGGTAACCGGTCATAAATCGCGCCTTGAACAAGGGCATCCAACGTCGCATCGCCAACCAGGCGTTGATAAACGGCCTCTTGTAAGGCTGCGGAGGCTCCATAGCTCATACTACGACCTCCTCATCGCTGAAGCACACCAGATAGCGTGCCTCACTGTCGTACTCAGCCACCGCTTCGATGTTGAAAACCCGGTTGCCGTCACGCAACCGTTGTCCCGCAATAGGTCGCGACGGCGCGCCATGCGGAGCCGCGCGTACGATCACGCGGTAGCTTGTCGAAGACAGGCTCACCGCCTCGCCGGACGTTTCCCTGCCACTGCGACCGCGAATGTCTGCCCAGATTGTGCCAAGCGTCACCCATTGAGTCGAAAACCCACCGGCACCGTCGATCACCTGCTGCGGCTCTTCCAGATCAAGCCTCCTGTTAAGCGAAGGTTGCGCCATTATGACGACCCTCCAGCGAACAGGCGAACCTTTCGATAATGCTCGATTAGGTTAGAGACACCAAAAGGCATATTGGTATCACCAAGTCGCGTCTCATGACGGTATTCATAGTAATGCGCTGCCAGCAAGAGCACGGCCTGCGCAAGGTCCGACGGCAATGCCCCCCAATCCGGCGCATAACCTGCATCGAACTTAATTTCGGCAACGCCACCCTGCGGGATCGCTGGAAAACAACTGCCCGCTGCGCGCAAAACTGGACGCTGAGCATCCGCTTCCAGCCAATAGAAGGACGGATCAATCGTTTCTTCTTCATCGATCCTGTCGCGCAGAACAAGCGAAGTAATCTCGTTCACTGGCGCCACCGGCAACGCCTGCACATCGGTTTCGCGCCAACGCGTCAGGGTCCAGGAAAAGCTCCGCAGAATGAGGATTTTGCCCGTCCGCGCCTCAATCGCCGCAATGGCCGACCGCAGAAAACTCTCAAGTAAGACATCCTGTACATCGCCGTCCGAGAACCCGGTACCCAAACGCAAATGCGACTTGAACTCATTGACCGGAAGCGCGGCCAGCGGCACTGCGGTTTCTTCAATTAACATCATGGATTTGCTCCATAAATTCCGGACCCTACTGATTTTTTTCCACGCATGACCACCACATCCCGCCGTAAGGAGAGAACAGGACAGGCAAATAATCAGCGCCGTTCAGGCAGGGACAATTGCCCCTGCCCAACGCGTTGTCTTAGGAAAGTCCAAACTTCAGCAGTTTGATTGCGGCATAGTCGCTCACATCCCCACCCACGCGCTTGGTCGCATAGAACAGAACATGTGGCTTGGCTGAGAACGGATCGCGCAGAATGCGCAGGTCTGGGCGCTCGGCGACGGTGTAGCCTACACCGAAATCACCAAAGGCGATTGAGAACGAGTCACTGCCAATATCCGGCATGTCTTCAGCGACAAGTACTGGGTACCCCATCAAACGCGCAGGCTCTCCAGCGGCCAGACCATCCGACCAAAGGAAACGACCATCGGCGTCCTTCAGTTTGCGTACAGCGCCTGCAGTCTTGGAGTTCATTACGAAAGTCCCATTAGCGCGATATTGCGCTCCAAGCGCGTAGGTCAATTCGATGATTGCATCAGCATCATCAAACGCACCATCGGCGCCAGTTGCAACATAACCGAGATTGCCCCAGCTCCAGGATGTATTTTCCACGGTTGGATAGGTCAAAAAGCCGGTTGGCTTATCTACTCCGTCACCAGCAACAAAAGCTGCTGCTTCGGCACGGGCAAAGCGATCGGCTATACGTCCTGCCAACCAAGCTTCGATGTCGAACGCACTGTCATCCAACAGGCGCTGCGACGCTTTTGGCAATGCGCTCAGCTCATGCAGCGGAATGGAAATACGATCAATCGTCGGTGTCGCCGTCTCGCTGGTGGGATCTGTCTCTGTCGCCCAGCCATGGCCCAGCTCCGTGTGATCGATCAGAACATCATACGATGTCGCTTCAACCTGAACGACGTTGGCAATTGCGCGTACCGACGCTGTAGAGCTTAAAACGCTCTGAATAGTTTCCGCAGTCTGCGGATCCACAAGGTAGCCACCTTCGGCCGCTACTGAGGAATTCAAAGCCTTACCTTCAAGCTCCAAACCACGCAGAGCATCGTCATCGCCGGAACGCAGATACGCGTTAAAGGCTTTCTTGTGAGGCGCCTCAACGTCGGCAGCCTGCGACAATACCGGGCGACGCGCGCCCATGGATTTACGTTCAATCATCGTCATCTTGTCTTCCTGTTGTTGAAGTCGCTGTTGAATGTCGGCTCGAAAGCCTTTGAAGTCGTTCATGAAACCCGCCACGGCGGTCTTCACCTCGGCCACCGGAGACACGTCTTCCCCGGTCCGAGAATTGGTCTCGGTGTTACTCATCGATAGTTCCTGTGTTGCTGATCCAGAACGCGTCTACATGCGCGCCATCTCCTGACGCGCACCTTCAAAGGTCAACGCCAATTCCCGCAGGTCTTGCGCAGCCAAAGTCTCGCCTTTGGCCCCAACCCGCGCACTGGGCAGCATTGGGAAGGTCACCAGCGACACTTCCCAAAGCTCCAGTTCCTTCAAGAGCCGTTGGCCCTTATCGTTCTTTGTGGCTTTTACGGTGCGGTATCCGATGGAGAGCCCGTTAATCGCACCTTCTGCAATGAGAGCTGCTGCTTCGCGAGCGCGTTCTACCTCAGGCAAAAGGCGACCTTTCACGTAGAGGCCTTTTTCGTCCTCGCGCACTTCATCCCAAACGCCAATCGGTTGGGCCGGGTCGTGCTGCCAAAGCATTTTTACCTGACCACGCTCAGCCTCGAGCTTCTTCAGGGAAGCCGCGTAGGCACCGCGCTCTACCACGTCGCCGCCGCGATCCGTGTCGCCAAAGAGACTGGCGTATCCCTCAATCACGACTCCATCCTTGACCGTAAGCGTTTCGTCAAATCGACAAAACTTGTGTTCCAGACCATGCTCAATTGACATCTGCCCACTCCATAACCTGCGCCTCCAGGCGCGCTTCATTCATCACTGGCACGACACGGCTTGGGTCCTTGACAGAGTCACTGCCCTGCAGGACCAAAGACATCAGTCCTCCCAAAATTCCGGCAATCACGACCCAAACCAGGCGCGAAATGTGCCCTTCAATCTTCTCCAAACGGCGGTCGATATGGGTAAACCGCACGTCCATGAATTTCTGTTTTTCTTCACTAACCGCGCGTTCCGTCTCCATCGCGGAAACAGATAACTCCAAAGAAGTCAGTCGCTTCTCGACATGTCGAAACATCGCCTGTGTGCCATCGAAAGAGGCATAAAGCGCGTCGAGATCCTTCATCTCTCGTCCGTCTGCCATCACTCAGCCATCACGCTCGGCAGGCCCAAGAGCATGCGTTTCTCTTCATCTGTTAGGAACGTCGCCGCACTAATACGCGCCCATTGCGCATCACGTTCAGAGGCCAAGGCAGGCACCTGGTCGAGGTCAGGCTTAAGATCAAGCGCCTCGCCAGTAAATTCAGCCAACCAATCAGCTACACTTGCCGCAACCCGTGTCGCCAGCGGCAAAACCGTCAGCCGGTAGAAGGCACGATTGGCTTCCTGATAGTTGGCATAAGTTGCATCACCCGGGATACCCAGCAGCATTGGCGGCACGCCAAAAGCCAAGGCTATTTCACGTGCTGCATTCTCTTTCGTCTTCTGGAATTCCATGTCCGACGGGCTGAACCCCATCGGTTTCCAATCGAGTCCGCCTTCGAGCAACATTGGTCGGCCCGCATTACGAGCACCCTGGTGATGGCTTTCCATTTCGGTCACAAGCCGATCATACTGGTCGTTCGAAAGGCTACCCTGCCCGTCCGCACCACTATAGACAATCGCGCCAGAGGGCCGCGCCGCATTGTCGAGGAGTGCCTTAGACCAGCGTGAAGCGCTGTTATGCACATCCACAGACTGAGCAGCGGCCTGCATCGGTGAAAAGCCGTAATGATCATCCTGCGGATGAAAATTCTTGATATGGGCAATGACCGCTGGGCTTTCGCTTACATCAAAGCGATGCTTTCGCGCACCCAGCGTATACTCATACGCCACCGGCCAGCCATCCGCTCCAGGTACGACGGACATACGTTCTGAGCGCAGCACATGCAGCTCAAGCGGGGCTTGCCCTGTTGCACCACCAACTGATTCCAAATAGGCGTTACCGGTCAAAAGTAGCTGACCAAACAGTGCCTCAAAGAGTTCTGCACGACCTTGCGCCGGATTTGGGTTACGCAACAGTGACAGAACTGGGTGTGTATTAAACCGTTCCGTCTCGCTCTGCAGCGTCAAAGGTAAAGATGCCGCCGCTTCTGCGACAAGTTTCACGCAACGAAAGCCCACAGGGTTGGCTGCAAAGCCAGTGCGTGTAAGGCTCGAAGCGTCTCGTGGGCTCCACGCTACGCGCCCAGAACTGTGCCATGCTGCTACACGACCTGTTACGCTAGCCTTTTGTTCAGGTGCCGCATTTTCTGCGCGATTCTGCCGGAAGAAATCGAGGATCATTTATCTGGCTCTCCTTTGGATCGCAGCTGCGCTCAAATCACCCTTGTCAAAGCAAGGTCCAAAACTCGAGCGCATCAAATTGCGAAAGGTTTAAGAAAATTTTAGTAGAGCGTACGCACCTTCGGATGCCGCCATTTAGCGGCTGGCACGAGCATGAGTTCCGTGAGCGCCCAAACCAACGCGTCAACGCGATCCGGGCTGCCCTTGCCCTCGTAACCCGCCCGAGTCATTGAGCACATTTGTTCTTCCAGTACGTCAAGCGCGCGCGCGTGAATAACGCGCCCCTGCTCATAAAGCGCCGCAACTGGTTCGGCGCGCGCAGATTTTCGGCGACTCGCATGCACCGATTTAAAAGGCACCAATGGATCGATCTGACGAACAACTTGCTCAACCATCTCACCGCCCTGATTGACTTCTGCGATAAGCTGATCCGCACCATATTTTTCCATCGCACGTATTGCAGCGGTGGCCCAGGCTGTTGGCGAGGCGGCACTGAGGGAGCAATCCTCCAATACAACCGCGCGCCAATCCCTAACCTCGCCCTGCATTCGGATACCCGCTACAATAATCCCGCACTCGTCGGATCCGGATTTCGACGTTGTCGGAGGATCAATCGCCACAACTATTCGGTCGAGTTCTGGTGCCAAGCTGCTACGACAGGCCTCTAAACTTGATGGTGTCCACAAAGCGCCATCCACTTCATCAACCAGAATACCATCAAGCTCCTGCCGTCCCAGCAACGTGCCTGCATACCGTTCGCGCACCTCATCGAGAAAGCTCTGCGCCAGATTGGCCTTATTGGCCTCCGTCGCCGCGTGGGTCATAACCGTAGAGTCGCGTTCTAAAAGTTCCTTTAGCACACCGATGTTTCGCGGCGTCGTCGTGACGCAAACTTGCGGCTTATCCCCCAAGCGCAATCCGAACTGTAGCATATCCCAAGTCGCCCGCGCCTTGCGCCATTTCGCAAGCTCATCCACCCAAGCTCCATCAAATTGAGGTCCACGAAGGCTCTCCGGATCATGGGCGGAAAACACCTGTGCTGTTGCACCATTGGGCCAAAGCAACCTTTTGCGCGTGGCTTGCCAAACAGGCATTCGATCCGGCGGAGAGCAGGCGAGAATACCACTTTCACCGTAAATCATGACTTCACGAACCTGATCGATGGTCTCGCCAATCAACGCCATCCGTCGGCTCTTACCTGCATCCAGAGGCCGAGCACCTTCGACCATAGAACGCACCCACTCTGATCCTGCTCGCGTCTTGCCGGCACCACGACCGCCCATCACCACCCAAGTGCGCCAGTCACCTTCAGGCGGCAACTGATGCTCTAACGCCCAAAACTCAAACAAAAAGGGCAAAGCGAGTTTCGCGCCATCGCTAAGACCTTCAAGAAATTTCTTCTGCGTCTCGGGCCCTTCGGATAGCAACCATTCGCTCGTCAATCTCCTCGATTGCCTGGTTGAGATCGAGCCCGTAGGCGTTTGTGATCCCAAGATCTCTCTTCTGTCGTGTTGCAAGTTGTGCCTCCGCTTCAATAGCGATTTTCAGCCACTGTCGAATTTCTGTCGTGGCCTTGGACGCGTTCTTTAACTCACCAAAATCACCGTCCTTGATCCGGGCATACATTCTCTCCAACTCACGCCGCATATCGGCGAGCTGTCGCTCCAGCGAATCAATAGAGGTCGTAAGCCCCGAAGGTCTCTGGCTCGGTGTGATTAATGACATTCAGACCCGCGTCCCATCATTGCGACGAACCGCGCAGAACGCGATCCTCTGCGATGCTCTGAGACAAGGTTGAAACGGCGGTTAAAGCACCGCTCGGTTCGAGATCCGCATCAGGAGCTACTGTTGTTCCGCACGCTCCAAAGCGCGATAAGCAGCTACGTTGCGATTATGCTCTTCGAGGGTCTCCGCGAAAAGATGCCCATCACTTGGATCAAGCGACTTGGCAACAAAAAAGATGAAATCCGTATCAAGTGGGTTCAGCGCCGCTTCGATACTCGCTTTACCTGGATTGGCAATTGGCGTCGGCGTCAATCCATCAATTACATAAGTATTATATGGCGTTGGACGACGAAGTTCACTTTGTCTTAATCCTCTCCCAAGCACGCCCTTGCCTTCTGTTATACCGTACACAACCGTCGGGTCAGTCTGTAGCTTCATGCCCCTGCGCAAACGGTTCGTGAATACGCTCGCCACTTGCGGGCGTTCGCTGGCTACCCCAGTTTCCTTCTCAATGATCGAGGCAAGGATCAGTGCTTCATATGGCTCCCCCAATGGGATTTCTGGATCTCTTGATGTCCAAGCGGCAGCCAAGATCACTTCTTGAGCCTCGCGCATCCGCGAAAGGATCGCCTCTCGACTATCACCTGATGAAAATTCATAACTGTCTGGAGCGAGGCTGCCTTCAGGCGGCAGCTCTTTCACCTCGCCTTCAAGTGCATCAATCGAATTAAGCACGTCAACAACCTGCCATGTCGTAACGCCCTCGGCGAGCGCAACGCGATAGCGTGTATCCGCATCTTCACGCACGTCCGCGTAGATTTGCGGAATGTCTTCCTCAGTATTTGTGTCGAACAAAACGCGTTCAACAAACTGATTGGTCGCCGGGTCAAGCTCGCGCACCTGTGTACGCGCAGAGTTAACCCCAATTCTGTAAACGACTTCCGTGCCGCAAGTGCTTGCGCCGCCTCTGGTCACAATATCTGCAATCTCGCTCATGCTGGCCCCTTCCGGGATCAACCAGCTACCCGCTTTGAGCAGACGCGTTTTGTCGGTGTAATCAGCACCCAAACGAAAAATGCTGCTATTAGAAATTGCTCCACGTTCTGAAAGTCTTTGCGATATCGTCCGCATCGAACTTCCACGTGGTACTTGCAAACATATTGCGTCCTCAAGGGGACCCACGGCGGAGTAGCTGTTTTTTCCCCACAGCAAAACTCCAGCGAGCAGGAAAATCACCACCACCAGAAATGTCAGAAAGTTAGAGGCGATATGCCGCCACATCAGCGCAAAGTCCCGAGGCAAAGCGACGCGTTCGTTCCACCAAAGCCAAAGCTATTAGAAACAGCAACCTTTATTTCGCGCTCATGTTTGGCGTTGGCCGCCAGATTGAGAGGCGTTTCAACAGCAGGGTTGTCTAGATTAATCGTCGGCGGGGCCACTTGGTCACGGATCGCCAAAACTGAGAATACAGCTTCTATCGCACCTGCTGCTCCGAGCAAATGGCCAGTGGAAGACTTCGTTGAGCTCATCGTGGCTTTGGCAGCGGCATCACCCATTAGTTTTTCAACGGCCTGAAGTTCAATCGTATCCGCCATAGTCGAGGTACCATGCGCGTTGATGTAGTCCACTTCAGAAGGTGAAACGTCTGCATTTTTCAACGCATTCTGCATGGCACGATAACCACCATCACCATCCTCGCTGGGCGCCGTAATGTGATAAGCGTCACCGGACAGGCCATAGCCCAAGACTTCAGCATAGGTTTTCGCACCACGTGCTTTTGCGTGCTCATACTCTTCAAGCACCATCATACCGGCGCCTTCTCCCATGACGAAACCATCACGATCTTCGTCATATGGACGGCTGGCGCGTTGCGGATCATCCGCGCGCTTTGTAGAAAGTGCCTTGCAGGCATTGAACCCAGCTATTCCGATTTCGCAAATGGCCGCCTCAGCACCGCCAGCGATCATCACATCAGCATCACCGAACATGATCAGGCGGGACGCATCTCCGATCGCATGTGCACCGCTTGAGCAGGCAGTAACCACCGCATGGTTGGGCCCTTTGAAACCATATCTTATACCAACTTGACCGCTGATCAGATTGATAAGCGCGCCCGGGATAAAGAACGGCGACACGCGGCGAGTTCCTTTGTCTCGAATAACAAGCGTCGTTTCTTCAATACCACTGAGCCCACCAATGCCAGATCCGATCATGACACCGGTGCGCAAACGGCTCTCTTCATCTTCGGGCATCCAGTTGGCATCGCGCACGGCCTGCTCTGCGGCAGCAATGCCATAAAGGATAAAGTCACCGACCTTGCGGCGCTCTTTGGGCTCCATATAGTCATCTGAGTTGAAGGTCCCATCGCTGCCATCACCTAAAGGCACCTCGCACGCGTACTTCGTGACGACATTTTCAGGATCAAATCGTGTGATCGTGCCAGCACCGGACTCACCGGCCAACAACCTTCTCCAGCTTTCCTCAACGCCAGACGCAAGCGGGGTCACAAGTCCAAGACCCGTCACAACTACTCGACGCATTCTGCCACCCTCAATTCATATTCTTCCGCTGCTCATACCCCGCCTTTACCCCGCGGGGCAAGTACAAGCGGCGTTAGACACGCGCTTCAGCAGGACATTTCCCTGACCAACACTATTGAAATTCTGCTACCGGTTCTGGCACCGCTTGGGCAATGCGCAATGCTTCTTCCAAATTCACGTCGTGCGACAGGAGCGCCCGCCCCACGATTGCGCCCGCAATATTGTGAACGTATTTTAGCCTGGCAATGTCATCGGCAGAGCGCACCGTACCGCGGGCAATGACAGGATGACGCGTTTTCGCGGCTAGACCACTGATCAAGCCAAGGCTGCCGTCACTGTCTTCAATGTCCGCATCAATATCAGTCAAAATAATGCCGGCCAAAGGCACGTTTTCGAACGCTTGGATATAGGTTTCAGGATCAAACGCGCTTTGACTTTTCCAGCCCTCTGTCATCACTGCACCTTGGAAAACATCAACAGAAAGAACAATTTGGTCAGGATGCCACTTGGCAAGTTCGCGAGCCAAATCCGGCTCGTAGGCACCCATGGTTCCAAGAACGATGCGACCTGCGCCGCGATCAATCCAGCGTTCTACTGCATCGCGTGACCGAAAGCCACCGCCGAGTTGGATCGGTATACCAGCACCACGGATCAATTCTTGTAACAAATCCACGTTAGAGTTGTCGCCTGAAAGCGCATTAATGTCAGTAACATGCATCCACTCAGCGCCCGCTGCTGCAAAGCTTTTGGCTGTTTCCAATGGATCGACATGCCAAAGAACCGGCTCTTCAAGACGACCGCGCGTAAGCGACACGCATTTGCCATTATGTATCTCAAGCGTGGGATAAACGATCATGGAGCACCCTCCTCCGAATCAAGTGAAATCAAACGCGATAAAATTGAGAATACCCAATCGATCTCTCGCAATTGCCGTAATCTGCGAATGGATTTTGCGAAAAACCGACACACACTATTACCAGATTGTACCATGTTTCGTAACCGAAACCTATCCAAGCAAGCCGTGAGCGAGCTCACTTGTACGAAACTACTCAATTCGACTTTTGTCGGTCAATCAGTTCAATACGTGATCAAAAATGAAAAAACCCCCGCTTAAGCGAGGGTTTCAACAAAAACTTGAGTTGTGCTTAGGAGGCTTCAGAGATGAACTTTACCGCATCGCCAAAGGTTTGAATTGTCTCGGCGGCATCATCAGGAATTTCGATACCGAATTCCTCTTCGAAGGCCATAACCAACTCAACCGTGTCAAGGCTATCAGCGCCCAGATCGTCGATGAAAGAGGCGTTTTCGGAAACCTTGTCTTCCTCTACGCCCAAGTGCTCTACCACGATCTTTTTAACGCGGTCTGCGATATCGCTCATGTTGTCTTCCTCACATTCGTTAAGGCGCTCGGCCCATTATTCCGTGCCCTTTTGGGCGTCTGAGATGGCCCGAACCTCCGGGCGTATATGGGGTGTTTGCATTCGCCCCCAACGCAATCTGCGCCGCCTATAGCACATGCCGCTCATTTGGCAAATGCTTTCCAAAATCGAAATCCAGCCGTTTTTTACCATCCGGCTTTAGAACATCGCCATGCCGCCATTAACGTGAATTGTCGCACCAGTAACATAACCTGCTTCACTGCTTGCAAGATAAAGAACGGCTGCGGCAATCTCTTCGGGTTGACCAATTCGGCCAGCGGGAATCTGCGCGTTAATTCGTTCTTTTTGTTCATCGTTCAATTTGTCGGTCATCGGCGTCGCAACGAACCCAGGCGCAACGGAGTTGGCAGTGATCCCGCGACTTGCAACTTCGTACGCGATAGACTTGGTCAATCCGACCATACCAGCCTTAGAGGCTGCGTAATTCACCTGGCCGGGATTACCTGTCGATCCTACTACAGAGCCAATATTGATGATACGTCCCCATCGCGACTTCATCATCGGTCGAATAACACCGCGGCAGAGCCGCATCGTCGATGTTAAATTTACGTCAATAACGCTTTGCCACTCTTCGTCTGACATACGCATGAAAATCTGATCTCTGGTGATCGCTGCATTGTTGATCAAAATATCAACACCGCCCATTGCCTCGGAAGCTTGCTTCGGCAAGGCGTCAACAGCTTCAGGATCGCTGAGATTACACGGCAAAACATGTGCCCGCTCGCCCAATTCCGCAGCCAGTGTTTCAAGTGGATCAACCCGCGTGCCTGAAAGCGCCACCGTCGCTCCGGCACCATGCAACGCCTTTGCAATCGCTCCGCCGATCCCGCCCGACGCCCCTGTCACCAGCGCACATTTGCCACTAAGATCAAACATTGAATTCTCCTTAACTTCGGCCTTAGGCCTTTGTGGCCGCCGCCGCGGTGATCACGTCATCCGGCGTACCAACGGCGCGCACTTCTGCGCTGCGTTCGATCCGGCGCACCATACCACCTAGCGCCTTGCCCGCACCGATTTCCCAAAAGTCCGTCACGCCTTCACCAAGCATGAATTGCACGGATTCGCGCCAACGCACCGAACCGGTGACCTGTTCGACGAGCAGCGCGCGGATGACCGCCGGATTGCGCACGGCTTCGGCACGCACATTGGCCACAAGCGGAATCTTCGGCTCAGAAATCGAAACGCCTTCAAGTGCATTTGCCATAACGCCTGCAGCTGGTTCCATTAACGCGCAGTGAAATGGCGCGCTCACCGGCAAGAGCATCGCGCGCTTTGCGCCATGTTCCTTCGCAAGTTCAACTGCGCGGTTCACCGCTGCTGCATGACCAGATACAACCACCTGTCCGGGATCATTGTCATTGGCGGCCTGGCATACTCCGGTTTCGCCTGCTTCCGCTGCAATGCTTTGCACAGAGCTAAAATCCAGACCAAGGATTGCGGCCATCGCCCCTTCTCCAACCGGCACAGCTTCTTGCATCGCCTTGCCCCGCGTGCGCAACAAGCGCGCGCAATCGGCAACACTCAAAGCGCCTGACGCTGCAAGTGCCGAGTATTCTCCCAATGAATGACCAGCTACAAAGCCAGCACTTTCGATTGTTATCCCTTCAGATTCCAGAGCGCGCATCGCGGCAAGGGATGTAGCCATCAAAGCGGGCTGCGCATTTTGTGTGAGCGTCAACTCGTCTTGATCACCCTCCCAAATCAAGGCGCTCAACGCCTCTCCCAATGCGTCATCAACCTCGTCAAACACTGCTTTAGCTGCCGGATAGCTCTCGGCGAGCGCTTTGCCCATGCCAACAGTTTGTGCGCCCTGACCCGGAAAAAGAAACGCTCTGGTCATTATGCCCTCTTCGCCTTCTTGCTTATGTCCCGCCGCATAGCGCGCAAAGGCTCTAGGCGCAACGGTCAAGCGATCTATGAGCTGTTGATCAAACCCGCACGGGTACTGTGCGCTGCGCGCTGTTGCTTGGCCTGAGATTATTTCTAGATACTAATGTTAAATGTCGATCTCATCTCAGCAACACCCGAGAGCCACGATGCAGCTCAGCAACTCAGCCGACCGCTACGGCGCGGTATCAAAACTATTTCACTGGTTGACCGCACTTCTTATTTTGTCGGCAATTCCTCTTGGAATCATCGCAAACGACATGGCGTATGCGATCAAGAATCCAGACATCGCGTCAGGCCCAGCGGAAATAGCACGCACAGCCTTTTTGTTTTCGATGCATAAAACCATTGGGGTGACCGCTTTCTTTGTGGCCATTGGTCGGATCGCCTGGGCTCTGAGTCAACCGAAGCCAGGATTGCTCAATGGCGATAAAAAACTTGAATCGCTCGCTGCGGAAACGGTTCATTGGTTGCTTTACGGGTCTCTTCTGACGGTACCGCTTTCGGGCTGGATCCATCACGCTGCAACAACCGGGTTTGCGCCGATATGGTGGCCGTTCGGTCAATCGCTTCCATTTGTAACGAAAGATGAAGCACTCGCCGAGCTGTTCAGCACGGTGCATTATCTACTGAGTTGGCTTCTTATCGTGAGCCTCGCACTCCATATTGCGGGCGCTCTTAAACACCATGTCGTAGAGAAAGACGCAACGCTTCGGCGCATGCTTCCAGGCAAAGTCTCCGCGTCACCATCAACACGGCAACCGAAACACGGTGGTGCTTTCTTGACAGCCTTGTTCGTTTGGGCATCTGTATTAGGTGGCGGTGGCGCATTAGGAATGTATGCCCATCACAAAGATGAAACTGTCTTTGAAACCGCACTTCCAAAAGAGGAAACACAAGCAGTCGCTGAAGCCACGAACGCGGGCAATGCGTGGTTCGTCACGGAAGGTACGCTGTCGATAAAAGCCACGCAATTGAACAATCCCATTGAAGGCAGCTTTGCCGATTGGACTGCTGATATCGTATTCGACGAAATTCCAGATGCCGACGAGGTTTATGGCAAAGTAATTGTGGATATCGCGATTACTTCGCTCACTTTGGGGTCCGTGACGTCGCAAGCTTTGGGTAAAGACTACTTCAATGCCGAAGCGCACCCGACCGCAAACTTCTCGGCCAGTATAATCAAAGAGGGCGGACAGTACGTCGCCTCAGGTGACCTCACTATCAGAGGTGTATCCATACCGGTTTCTATGCCGTTCACGCTTTCAGTTGATGGTGACCAAGCCGTTGCGAATGGTGAACTTGATGTAGATCGTCGTGATTTTGGGGTTGGGCCGCAGGATGAGGCCTCGGCCGGGGCCACCGTTTCGGTTGCTTTTGCTCTAAATGCAGAACGAGCCAAGGACGCTGACGACAGCAGCTCTAGCGCGCAATCCGACATTATCGAAGCTCCCACATGGACCGTCGAGACGGGCGCTTTGGGCATCGAAATCATTCAGTTGGGTTCAAAAGTCCAAGGCACGTTTGAAAATTGGAATGCCGATATCGCGTTCAACGAGACACCGCTGGATGACGAAAGTTACGGTCGCATTCGAGCCGAAATTGACATCGCGTCCTTGTCCGTCGGCTCGGTGACGGCCCAAGCGATGGGTGCGGATTATCTTGATGCATCCGGCTTCCCCAACGCTATCTTTGATGCGCAAGTCATCAAACCAGCGACAGGATACGCGGCGGTTGGAAGTTTAAAGATCAAGGGTGTTGAGGTTCCCGTCACTTTACCTTTCGATCTCGCGCTTGAGGGGAATAGCGCCGTGGCGTCCGGCACACTTGAGGTCGACCGGAGAGACTTTGGTATTGGCCCAACAGATGAGGCATCATTGGCCGCGCAGGTCAAAATATACTTTGAATTGACCGCTGCCAAAAATGAATAAAGGCCCCGATTTTGGAGCCTTCAAACTTTGTATTCAATTCTGCCTTCGGTCCGTTACTCTGCCTTACCAGCTTCGATCGAGATCACGACATCCAGTTCATCGCTTACTGCAGGCGCAAAAGCTCCAAGATTGAAATCAGAACGTTTGACAACAGCAGTTGCATCAAAACCTACCCAATCTTTACCGCTAATTGGATGAGCGCCGCTCTGGGTTAGCTTTGCGTCGAGCACCACAGGCTTGGTCACTTCGTTAATAGTAAGATCGCCAGTGATTTTTGCTGTGCTGTCTCCGGTCACTTCGATGTCAGTGGACGTGAAAGTGATTTGGTCACCGTCCTCGGCACCAAAGAAATCAGCATTCATGAAATGCTCGAACCTGGCTTCCCAACCGGTGAAGAGAGACTTCACAGGCATGCTAACCGTAACGGTCGAATTGGCGGGATTGTCCTTGTCAAAGTCAATCTCGCCTTCAAACCCAGAAAACATGTTGTAGGTGGTCGAGTATCCAAAGTGATTATAAGAAAAAAGCACTTGGCTGTGACTTGCATCAAGCGTGTACTTTTCAGGTGCTGCCACTGCAGCTGTGCCAGGTATGGCCAGAGCTAAAACTACAGGCAGAGCAAAAGACTTCATAATCTTTCTCCATGTGGTGGTGTTTCGAATACCTCAAAAGTGGTTCGACACCCTCACAAGGACAAGCACGAGTTTATGAACAGTTCGTGTGAATAAGCGAACATATGCGACCGCAGTCGTTCGAGCGTTTATAAGTCCAGATATCCAAACTTAAGCTTGAAGCACGTCCCGCAACGCCTGCTCGGCCTCTGGAGACTCAATCGGCATATCCAGGATAAGCACTCCGTGCGCATCAGTCGCCTGTACTTTGTTGTCGCTCACACGCAGTTCGTTCAGCTCATCCAGACTATAGTTTGCTTTCAACATGGCGTTGCCGTGACGATCATATTCGTAGACGCGCAGTTCACGTTTGATCGGATCAACAGCGATTTCAGGATCTGGGTTTTTAGCACCCACACCGTGAAGCAAAAACATACCGGCAGCGATCATCACAAACGAAACAAAAAACTTGATCAGCCTGGCTGCCGAGTCTTCCGATGGAATAAGCCAAAGACCACATGCGGCAATGATCAGTGCTATGGCAGCCGCCATTGCTATGAAACGACGCGCTCCGTCTTCCGAGGGCTGTTGGTCAGGATCGTCCTGAACTCGTGATTGGTTTGCGCCTGCGGTTTTGACCTTGACGGTTTTTTCTTTTGTAAACTCTGCCGATGCGAGCATAACTTCGCTCCTAAATTAACTTGCGCATAATTTCATCGCCCAAGCAGTCAAAACTTGGGCCCAAATATGTCAAAACTGCGTCCTCGCGATAGTAATTGAGCGGTCTTGATAAGCGTTTGAATTCATCGTATACGCCAGCTTCGGTTCGCAAAATATGTATCCGCGCAGTCTCTCGTGGCAGGGCAGCGACACCGATAAGCCCTCCTTTGAAATGCGCCCGAAAAGAAGTGGAAATCGCATGCCGCTCTATGAGCATGTCTTTATTTCGCGTCAGGACTTGTCCAACGCGCAAGCCGAAGGTCTTATGGAACACTTCGGTACTATCCTAACAGATAATGGTGGCAAAATCGTTGAATCCGAATATTGGGGCGTGAAAACCATGGCCTATCGGATCAACAAAAACCGCAAGGGCCACTATGCCTTTCTTAAAACCGACGCCCCTGCTGAAGCTGTGCAGGAAATGGAACGCCTGATGCGCCTGCATGAGGACGTGATGCGCGTGCTCACCGTGCGCGTTGATGGCCATGACGAAGGTCCATCGGTTCAAATGCAAAAACGCGAAGAGCGTGGCGAGCGCCGCGAACGCAGCGCATAATTTGGGTGAAGAAAGGAATATAAACCATGAGCACCAAACCTTTTTTTCGCCGCCGGAAAGTTTGCCCTTTTTCCGGCGAGAACGCACCAAAGATCGATTACAAGGACACGAAGCTGCTCCAGCGCTATATCTCTGAGCGCGGCAAAATCGTGCCGTCCCGTATAACCGCCGTCTCTGCCAAAAAGCAGCGTGAATTAGCCCGCGCGATCAAACGCGCCCGCTTTCTCGCCCTGCTGCCCTACGCCGTGAAGTAAGGAGAACAACAGATGCAAGTTATCTTACTCGAACGTGTGGTCAAACTGGGCCAGATGGGCGACGTCGTTGATGTCAAAGCGGGCTTCGCGCGCAACTTCCTGCTGCCGCAGAAAAAGGCGCTAGCAGCGTCTGAAGCCAATATCGCCGAGTTTGAAAATCAGAAAGCGCAGCTTGAGGCGCGCAATCTGGAATCAAAAACCGAAGCAGAATCTCTGGCGGGCAAACTTGATGGCCAAAAGTTTGTCGTCATCCGCCAAGCTTCCGACGCCGGCGCACTATATGGGTCCGTTACAACTCGTGATGCAGCAGAAGCAGCGTCAGAAGCAGGCTTTTCTCTTGATCGTAAACAAGTCGCGTTGGCCGGCCCTATCAAAGAACTCGGACTGCATGATGTGACAGTTGTTTTGCACCCGGAGGTGTCAGCAACAATTCAGTTGAACGTTGCTCGTTCTGATGAAGAGGCAGAACTTCAAGCGTCGGGTCGCACAATTCAAGATGTAGCCGCTGAAGAAGAAGAGGCCGCGGAATTTGAAATTGCGGAACTCTTTGATGATATCGGCAGTGCCGCTTCCGAAGATGACGACCTTGCCGAAGCGGTTGAAGCGTCGGAACCTGAAGAAGACAGCGAAGGCGACACAGAAGAGTCGTAAGACTTCCTCAGCAAAATTGATGAAAGCCGCTAACCCCAGGGTAAGCGGCTTTTTTCATGAGTAAATTAAAAAGACCGGGAAACCTGCCCGGTCTTCTAATTTTTGCGAAGTTAGAGTGCCTCTGTTTATTCTTCCAGCGCCTCAACCGCTTTTTCGAGCTTGGCTTTGGTCACTTCCTTCTCGGTCAGCTTCGCTGATGCGGCAATGTGATCGATCACCTTCTCTTCAAATACCGGAGCGCGCAACTGAGTGCGCATTTGCGGGTTTTTCTGAACAAAATCGAAGAACTCACGCTCCTGTCCTGGATATTGACGCGCCTGCTCCATAACCGCTTGGCTCATCTCGGCGTCGGTCACTTCAACCTCAGCTTTCTGACCAATATCTGCCAGGAGCAGACCAAGCCGCACACGACGCTCAGCAAGTGTAGTATGCTCTTCTGTGGTTTCGATTTCCGGATGATCGTGGCCCTCAACGTCTGGGTTATCGTCGTGCCAAAGCTGATGCGCGATTTGTTTTGCCTCAACCTCGACCATGCTCGGTGGAAGCTCAAAACTCACCATTTTGTCCAGCTCATCTAGAATGCCACGCTTCATAACGGAACGCGCAGCACCAGCATATTCTGTCTCTAGTCGTTCTGAAATTTGTTCTTTCAGAGCATCTAGATTTTCAGAACCAAATTTCTCAGCAAGAGCATCGTTGATTTCTGCTGCCACTGGTTCTTTGACGGCTTTAACATTGCACGTAAATTCTGCCGCCTTCCCTGCCAAGTGCGCAGCTTGATAGTCGTCCGGGAAACTTACCTCGACAGTCTTCTTCTCACCGGCCTTCACGCCTACAAGTTGTTCCTCGAAACCGGGAATGAAGCTGTTTGAACCAAGAACGAGTGGGTAATCCTCAGCGCTACCGCCTTCAAAAGCCTCACCATCTACTTTGCCCAAGAAATCAAAAACGATCTGATCTCCGTCTTTGGCCTTGGAAGCTTTTTTGCGGTCTTTGAAATCCTGAGCATTTTTCGCCAGGTTCTCCAACGCCTCTTTAACTTCTTTGTCACCAGCTTTGACCACCAGCTTCTCAACCTTCACTTTGGACAGGTCGACCTCAGGGATTTCAGGCAGCGCCTCATAGTTCATTTCGACCTCGACGTCCTCGCCGGGTTTCCAATCTTCTTTGGTCATCTTCACCGACGGCTCACCGGCGGGCTTTTCACCTTTTTCTTCAAAATGCGCGCTCATGGCCCCATCAACGGCCTCTTGCATCGCTTCGCCCAAAACCCGGTCGCCAAACTGCTTTTTCAGAAGTGGCAGTGGCACCTTACCTTTGCGAAAGCCTTTCATCTCCACATCTGGTTGGGCTTCCTTGAGCTTTTCCATGACCTTGTCATCAAGCTCCTGTGCCGTCAGCACCATCTTGTAGCCGCGTTTCAGACCTTCGTTGAGTGTCTCTGTGACCTGCATGTTCGTCCTTCCATCGCATTGTGGCCGCGGAGGCGTCCGCGGCGGTCAAAATCACCGGGCCCTTCTATGGATGGTGGCCCTGGGGTGCAAGGGAAGACTTAGACATTCTTAGACGACCTGATAGTTTGAAAATCGTTCCGCTTTCGAAGCAAGCGCTAAAAACGCAATATAGTTCGCAGGTCCTAATGTTCGAACGTGAACCGAAAGAGCCAGAGTCCCAGTCTTGGGGTTACGCTATATTCTGGGCCGGGCTCACATTTGTGACAGTTCCGTTCGTTCGAGACGGCGTGGACTTGGTAATAGAACATTGGGGAGGTGGTTTCTTTACCTACGGCGTGATGCTCTGCGCGGTTTTGGCACTGGCCGCGGCTCTCTACGTCACGCGTCAAAAGTGGACGATTGGCTCTTTCGTTTCGCTCATTAGCCTAGCAGTTCTAGTCATCTATCTTTCATTCGATCTTGCAACTGGAAGCCCGGTAGAGGCGGTGCATTACGTTCAGTACGGCACTCTTTCATTTCTGTTATTCCGAGCCTTCAGTCACAGGATCCGCGATTATAGCATCTACGCCGCAGTCACAATTGTCGGAACCCTCGCGGGGATGATCGATGAAACTATTCAGTGGCTTACTCCAGATCGCCACTTCGACCTCAGAGATGTTTGGCTGAACTTCAAGGCCACAGCTCTTGTACAAATCGGCCTAGCTGCTGGTATCAGGCCGAGCTTGATTTCAGGTTCGCCTGGATTGGAAAGCGTAAAGCGTATTTGTTATCTTGGTGCTGTGACACTAGGCTACTTTGGTCTCTGTCTGCAGAACACACCTGATAGGGTCTCTTGGTACTCTGTTGTTGTTCCTGGACTTGCGTGGATCGATCCAAACGAGAACATCATGGTCGAATACGGTCATCTTCACGGCGATTGGTCGACTGTTTACTTCCGATCCCGACTGACACTAGCTGAAATGCGAGATGCAGCCGCCGCTCTTGCCGAACAGCGTGCTCCAAACTTCGACCATTATCACGACAGAGAGGTGCACGAGGAATTTTGGGACATTTATTCCCGTTTTGAATTTCCCTACCGCTATGAGGCCAGAATTCACCAACTTCGACGCGACTTAAATCTAAAACTTGCAGCGAGCAACGATGCGGAAGACCAGCAAGTGCGATACCTCTCAGCGGCCTATTGGGAAAACCGTATTCTCAAAGAATACTTTGATCCCTTTCTTCGCGGCTCAAGATACGAATTGTCTGCCGAACAGGAGGGTGAAGTACGGAAACGCGCGAATATAAACAAACCCTACGAAAGCAAATTCAGTCAGCACCTCATCGTCGGCTACAGCTCTCGCCAACTGGCATACCTGTTCTCATGTGCCGTTTTGGTGTTAGTCTTAGGGGGTTATCTATGTAAGCGCGCTTCACGGCAGAAAGGTGCGCCATGAGCTCTACTTTTTCACGTCGCAAATTCCTGACGTCGTTTGGCGCTGGTATCAGTATGCTCGCGCCACCGAGCTTTGCCCGGACCTCAAGAAGGATCCAAGGCGCCAAGCAAGGAGATTTGCGGTTGGTGTTCTACACTGACATCCACGCTGACAGCAAAAGGGAGACGTCTGACGCCCTGGCGCTGGCATCTGAAGCAATTAACGCGCAACAGGCTGATTTGGTTTTCTGTGGTGGTGATATGATCACGGGCGGCTTTGAATCACGAGCGGAGGAAGCGGCGCCAAGATGGGACGCCTACATGAGCATGGCACGGTCGATCAAGAGCGAACATCATGCGGTTATTGGGAACCATGACCTTGTGGGTGTGCGACCAGGCGACGGTTCTGCACCTGAGGCCGATCCGAGAAAAAACTTCAAGCAGCGTCTTGGTTTGCGCCGCACTTATCGCTCTTTCGACGCACTTGGCTATCGCTTTATTGTGCTCGACTCGATGCGTATTTCCAGCGGAGCGCATTTGTATGACGGTTGGGTATCATCTGAGCAAATGGTGTGGATGCGAGAAATACTCGTTTCTACCCCTCCCGAAATGCCAATCGTGCTACTTCTTCACATGCCACTGCTTACAGGTCTTTTCGCGGCAACGCGGGGCGCCACATTTCCCGCAGAACGCAACCGGGTCGTGATCAATAACACTGAGGTTTTGGCTCTCTTTGAGCAACATAACCTAATTCTTGTGCTCCAAGGCCACCTGCACGTAGCCGAAGCGTTGAACTGGCGCGGCACAACATTCCTGACCGGCGGCGCTATCTGCGGAGGATGGTGGCGAGGCGCTTACTTCGGCACCGAAGAAGGCTTCACCTCAATCACGCTGAAAGATGACCGGATTGAGTGGGAATACATCGACTACGGCTGGGACGTGCGCCGCTAAACTCGGAAAGAATAAAAACACGAGCGAAAATTGGGGCGACCGAAATCAAACTATGATCTCAGAGTGTACGAGCTGAGCAAGACCAGCTCCGCGGACCTTGCCGCCGTTCAACTTGCCTTGGCGAATGGCCTGAGTCTTCCGGCTCCAACTTGGCAGGTGTCACGGGCTACTCGGGAAATCCGGATGCGGCGAGCGCGTCTAGAATCGGGTCATAGGTTCCGTCCGCCACGATTGCGATCAGCCCGATGTAAGTCCGTACTGCGGAGACGCTGAGATCTGGATAACGAGCCAGCACCCTCGCCGACAGTTTCCGCGCCTGTGCACGCTCACCCCGATGATGCAGCACCGTGATCTCATATAGTCGGAACGATCGAACGGAATCGGCGAATGCCCGCGCATTTCTCGTCGCCAACCACAGCCCATCCCAATCCCGCGCTGCCAAGGCCCCCCAGGCGAGCCCCATATGGACGCGATAGGCCAGCGGATCGCGCGGATTGAGACGCAACGCCACCTCGCCGTGTGCTTGCGCCATCTCAGTATCGCCGCGCATGCCATAGAGCAGGCAGCTCGATGACCAAGCTGAGAAACAGCTCGGCGCGGCGGTCAATGCGCGGTTTACGAAGCTTTGTCCGAAATCATGCTCATCACTGCCCCACGCCACGACATAGCCCGCATAAGCCAGCGCCTCGACATCAGAGTCAGGGACCTGTAGAACCTCACGCGCAAACCGCACCCCGGTCTCCAGTGTTTGCTGCGCCGCTTCATACTCCGGATGCCAGACCAGCGTAGACGTCCAGGCCAAGAGTGCTTTCGCCTCGACGAATTCCGGCGCCGCGCGCAAGGCATTCTGCAACTGTATGACCGCGTCTTTCAGCTGAAACCGGCCCACGGAGGCCTGTCCACGAAGGTAGAAATCATAAGCTTCCAGGCGTTCAGGCCGCTTGAGTTTAGATCGCGCGATTTCAGCCGTTCGGATCTTTGGCGCGATGGCGTTAACGACTGCTTCGGTGATCCGGTCCTGAAGCTCGAAGATATCTTCTAGCTTTCCATCATAGTTCTCTGCCCAAATATGCGTGCCAGTCTCCGCATCGATCAACTGCCCGCTGACACGCAACATTTGGCCTGCCTTGCGCACCGAACCCTCAAGGACATATCGGACACCCAGCTCACGCCCGATTTGACGAATGTCAACCGACAGACCTTTGTAGGAAAAAGACGAATTTCGCGCGATGACAAATAACCAAGGCACGCGGCAAAGACCCGTTATAATGTCTTCGGTGATGCCGTCCGCAAAATACTCCTGTTCTGTATCCGAAGAAAGACTGTCGAAGGCCAGCACCGCGACCGAGGGCTTTTCAGACCGAGCCGGCAAAACGGGAGTGACCGCGATCAATTTGGGTTGGTCCACGGCAAAAACGTGTATCGATCGCGTGATGTTCTTGAGATTCTGTAGTCCCAGATCGTGGAATGTCAGGTCAAGCTTGCCGTCGACATCCTCATGGACCCGCGCCGATACGATGATCCCGCCCGGATCGGCGATGCTTTCCAACCGGGCGGCGATGTTGACCCCATCGCCAAGAATGTCGTCGCCATCTACTACGATATCGCCGACATGCACTCCCATGCGGAAAAGCAGCTCTGGCCCGTCGCCGCGTTCCGAGTTCCGTTCGAATAGACGCCGCTGCATGGTATCAGCGGCGGCCACGGCATCTACGACCGACGAGAACTCAGCGAGAAAGCCGTCGCCCATCGTCTTCACTACCCGACCTCCGTGCAGTCCGATAATGGGCTCAATTGCGCTCATATGCCCTTTCAGCGCACGCAACGTCCCCTCTTCATCCGCTCCGACCAGTGCGGAAAAGCTCGCCACGTCAGCGGCAAGAATGGCGGCCAAGCGACGGTCCATACATCCTATCTCTGCAGTAATCTTACAATGTCAGCATATTGCGGGAACACCGAAACTGAATAACGCGTTTTTTAGTCTTAGCAGACATTGATGCGCCCTGCAGCATCCTGTGCTTTGGGCTCAAAGCAGAACTTGAAAAGCGAAAAAGCTTTGGCAATTCCAAGGAGGCACTCTCGACGTTCCCAAAATCACTAGACAGATTTATTGCTGCCTTGCGTCGCGTAGCCCCTAACGATCTTGGCAACCTCGTCTGGCGGCAGAACCGGTGGAATAAGCGTGAGCACTTTTCCCTCTGCATCCATCACAAAGATGGGGACTATGTGAGTGTATGCTAAACCCAGTCAGAACCAACTAAATGATTGGTCCGATTTTCTTGTAAGCGAGCAGTATACAAAATACGGAAAACCATAGCGCCAATAATAAATAAGCCCGGTCCCGTAATTGAGATTGGCTGGTCTACTTCAAGGAGAAAACCGCTGCTTTTCAAAAACGAGATAGAAAGCCCATAAAAACCAAGCATCCACGAAACAGCTACCAACACAGACTTTTCGAGTTCAGAAGCCAATGCAATGAATAATGGTCCTAACAAGCATGCGGCTATGCCAAGCATGGCCAGATCGTAATCGTAACTGTAGGGGCTAAGAAGCGCTGAGACGAACACACTAGCCCCCAAGCCAACTCTCGGGGAAGCAACAGAGCGCAGTAATACGACCAAAGCGCAAATTGCTGTCACTACACCGAGCACGTGCAATAATATCGCGCTTTGCAGATCCATGCCTATCGAGAGACCAAACGCAAATACTGACGACATTCTAAATAATGGAAAAGCGCCCTCACGAAGCGAAAGTTGAGTGGTCTCTATGGCTGAGAAGAACCAGAACCACACATCAAACCCGAAAACAGCGGTCGTCAACAGGCACAATATGAAAACTGTGACTGCAGCAGACGCAACCATCCGCCATTTCCGATTAAGAAGGGACCACGCCGCTACACCCACTGCAAGATGCGGTTTGAGAACCATCATTCCTAAAGGCACACCAGCAAAACTTGATTTCCGCAAAATCAGCAAGCACGTCAGGCCAATCAAGGCACCAGTAAGGAACCCATTTTGCCCTGATCTAATTATGAGAGGAAATATGGTGATCAATGGAATAATTGCTAAAAAGAAGTCACGACCAGCTAATGCGCGCGCGACGGTCACATACAAACCCAGCGAAACACTTATAAACAATGCATATGAAAGCCATATAGGGAGGGAGCCCAAGGCGGCTGCCAGTAGGTTGTATGGTGGTGGGTAACTCCAGTAAAGCACACCTTCACCAGCGCCCGGCAAATGATGCTGTTGCAATTTGAACATCTCAGAATTGTATGCGTCAGCGAGCTTACCTTCAGAAATCATCTTTCCCGTAAGGTGAAACGCGTCGAAATCCAACAAAACCGGTTTTTGCATAAATTGAGGAAACGCGAACTCCATCACGCCATAAAAAACAATGCTAAGAGCAAATAAAACGAAAAGACATTTAAGTACGAAAATTGTCGATTTTTGAAGCTTGAACACTCAAATTCCCCACACCATTTACTCAACTTCAGGTAAAGAACGTGACACACTTTTTTGTAGACACAACCTTAATTAGTCTCCCCTTTTGAGGTTCCCGATATACGAGTTGCCAGAAAGCAACGCTTTTTTCAGAAAGTTTTTTGCAAGCCGTCAGGACTTCATAAACATCGGGGAAGCGATAGGGCAAATCCGCGCTGTGGTAACCGCATCTTTGAATGATGCAGCCCACCAATCTTTAGATCAGAACTTCGAACGATTTAAGAGATCAAGAACGCCGCTGCAGAAGAATTAAAATTCATACATCAACTGCCTTGCGTCGCGTAGCCCCTAACGATCTTGGCAACCTCGTCTGGCGGCAGAACCGGTGGAATAAGCGTGAGCACTTTTCCCTCTGCATCCATCACAAAGATATGGCCGGTATGCGAATATATCGGACCATAATCCGGGTCCTCGAAAAGAAACTCGAACTCAACATTGAATGCTTTGTAGGCGACAGAAAGTTCTTCCGACGTACCGGTCAATCCAACAATATTGTCGGCTATTTTGCCAAGGCCGGGTCCGATAGTTTCAACTGAGTCAAGCTTCGGATCGATAGTGATCATAACCGGGGTAGTTGGCACACCTTCGGCTTCCAGATCGCTGGCAATCTGCGCCATCATTGGCAAAGCAGCGCTGCAAATACCGGGACAATTCGCGTATCCAAAAAATAGCAGTTGAAGCTTTCCATCCGGGTCTGCAGCGCCTCGCGTTTCACCGTCTTGATTGGTGAGTTCAAACGGACCGCCGACTTCCCATGGCAATTTCACGCCATCGCCAAAGGCAAACGCACTTGCGGCGAGCAATGAAAAGCCCGCCGCAGAAAGCAAAGTCCGAAGACCGGTCATCAATACCACTCTTCGATGAACTTCTTATCGGCATCATGACCCAAGCCAAGATAGCCGGTTTCCTCGATGTAGCCGTTCACACGCGGGTCCCGGCGGAACCAGGGACCTTTACCCTTAGCTTCTGGGTGCTTTTTGGCCCACTTCTTGGTCCAGGAACTTGCCTTGGTCCATTCCTCGTCACCAACGGCGCGAATTTTCTGAACCTGGTAGATATTTTTTGCACCCAGCTCTTCTTCAGTGATCATCAGACCGTCAACCTCGACATCTTGACCACAGAACGGCAAAAGCTCTTCTGCCGCGCCGCTGAAGGCTGGCTGAGAGTTCTTGTTTGGATAGATCAAGACATCATCATCAGCGCGAATAAGACCAAGTTGGCGTTTCCCATCACCACAGTTCGGCGCGCAATCGCCCGTAAGCTCACAAAGGATGTCTACCACTTTCGCTTTGAACAACGCCTGCTCTTCGCCGTTCAAACCCCAACTCTTGGCGGTCGAACCAGCGGAGTAATCAGCCGCCATAACTGGAAGTGCAGATACAGAGGCGATCAGTGCTGCTGTAATAATCGATTTCATATCTTGGCCCTCACTGATTTCTGACTGATTTCGGAATTACGAAACCAGGGTTTACGCCCCAATCATCGTGGTTCGCGTTGGTAATACCGTGATCAGTCACCACGTTTTCTACGACCAGATAGTTGATACCATCTCGTTTGTAGAGCATACCGTCCGCCTCGACATCGTGGGTGGCGAGACTAAGTTGGGTGTCGCCACTTGCAGAGCCGTCATCATCCCCAATCTTAAGGACCATGTAGACCTGACCGTCTTCGCCAAGCAGACCGACCGGAATACCACCGGCGGAGCACCACAGTGCGCAAGTGTGGTGAGCCGTTCCGGTTGTGCTTTCGGCACCGCCCATTACGCCGGAATAGTAACACCACGTATCAATAAGTTCACCGCGCACTTGAATTCGCTCACCTTCCGCCGCAAAACCGGCAAGTGGTGCAAATACAAGCGCTGCTGTTGCAGGCAAAAAACGCCACATAGAAAGAACCCTCCTGTTCTGTCGTTAGTTTTAGACAATCACACCGGCCTCACCGTCACCAATCACATTTCTCGGCTCAAACTCGGCATGACCTTGCTTTTGTTTTGAGTTTGATGCGCTTAGGCATGCTTGGGAAGGTCAAAACAGGTTGCTAACACAAATGTGAAATCCCGGATTTGCCGCGCTGGATCGGACATATACCTCTGTTGTCGATATGCGCTCTGAAGAGCACAGACAGCCCAACTTCACATGTGCGCTACTGGTAAGCTTTCACGAGCTTTCATATATCAACCTCATGAGTGGCGACGACACAGCAAGACTGCTTTATTTAGCATTGCTGGGTGCGGCTGTGGTTGGGTGGTTCATTGCGCAAAACCGCACCTCACTTGGCAAAAATATGCAACACGCGATGGTGTGGGGCCTTTTGTTTATTGGCGTTATTGCAGGTGTCGGGCTTTGGGGCGACATTCGCAACACGGTACAGCCAGGAAGTTATAGCGCTTTCAATGACGGAACTGTCGAGCTGCAAAGAGCGGTTGATGGTCATTACTATGTTACGGCAAAAGTAAACGGTACAAATGTAGACTTTGTTGTCGACACAGGCGCGACGCAGATTGTTTTGACCGAAGAAGACGCGGCTCGCGCCGGGTTAGATACGTCCGACCTAGCCTACATCGGACGCGCCAGCACGGCGAATGGTGAGGCGCGCACAGCTCCTGTGAGGTTGGAGAGCCTAAGCATCGGTCCCATTGAGGACCGCGGCATCGCCGCCGTAGTGAATGGTGGAGAGCTTTTTCAATCACTGCTTGGAATGAGCTATCTGCAACGCTTCGAAAGTGTCGAAATAACAGACGGAAAACTCATTCTTACGCGATGAAACTGTCCTAAGTAACGTTGGCAAGGGCCTTGCCCAATCTTGGAAGTCTCGCCTTTTTCAGCAAAGCCCGTATTGTCCAATCCTCGTTGGAAATGCGCCGAGCCTCCACAAGCACTGTCTGAGCGGTATATTCTACGGCGTCTGGCTGGGCCTCAAAAACGTTCATCAAGAAAGAATCTGGATCAGCCCGACTTACCCCTTCTTTCGCCAGAATATTTCGCGGAAAGTCTTTTGCATTGACCGTGAGGATCATGTCAGCAGAGCTTGCAACCGCCGCTGCAAGTACATGAATATCCGCCGCATCAGGCAGCCAAAGACGCTCTTCCAGTGATGCAGGCCAATCAACCTCTGCATCCGGCCAGTTGAGTTTGAGAAAGGTCGCTTCTGATTGCGCCTGCGCTACACCTTCCGGACCAAGTTTCTGTGCAGCACGCAGCCATTCTTCGACGATACGTCTCGACCATAGCGGCTCAAAGATACCTTGGGTGGCAACCCCCAACAGCATTTGTCGCATGACTGTCGGGTATATCACGCACGTATCTAAAACTGCCTTCATAGCCTGAAGAACAAGGCTTTCAGATACCCACTCTCGGCCAAGTGTGGATGCAGCGGATGATCCGGTGCGGCAAATCCTGTGTGGATAAGTGAGCCGGCCCGCCCTGCCCGGCCTATCCCGCGCAGACAAGAAGCACGAAACTTCTCAAGACTGGCCGCATGCGAACAGGAGCATAGACATAGATATCCTCCTTCATTTACAAGCGGCGCCGCCAATCTCGCAACGCGCTCATAGGCACGCAGTCCGGCCTCTAAAGCTTTCTTGTTTGGCGCAAACGCCGGTGGGTCACAGATCACAAGGTCAAAGCGTTCACCGTTCTCGCTAAGCGCAGCTAAAGCGTCGAAGCCATCACTGCGTCTGGTTTCAAATCTCTCGGCAACACCCATACGCGCAGCGCCTTGCGTGGCAAGATCAAGCGCTGCCTCAGAACTGTCGATCGATAGAGCTTGACCTGCACCCCCTGCCAGACACGCCAATGCGAAACCGCCAACATGCGAAAAAACATCAAGCACCTTGGCGTCCTTTGCCAAACCAGCGGCGAAACTCTGATTCAGGCGTTGATCATAAAATAATCCGGTTTTCTGCCCGCCCGTAAGATCAGCCATGTATGTGGCGTTGTTCATTACCACTTTCACGGGCGCTGCGGGTTCAATACCCAATAAAACACCACTCTTGTCATCCAGACCCTCAAGCGAGCGTGCCCGACCAGAGGCATTTTTTACAACTGTGCTGATCCCAACGACATCTTTAAGTGCGGTCGTTATTTGATCCAGGTGATTTTCGGCCCATGCCGCATTGGGTTGAATAACCGCGGTATCACCGAACCTGTCTATAATCACACCCGGCATTCCGTCCGCTTCAGCATGGACGATCCGATAAAATGGCGCGTCGAAGAGTTGTTCGCGCATCTGCAAAGCACGTCCAAGTCGCGTGTTTATCCATGCCTGATCCAAGGTCATATCCAGGTTGCGATCAAGCACGCGCGCGATAATCCGCGACTTTGGATTGACACTCACCAATGCCAAGGCCTCGCGATCCGTATCCTGCAAAACCGCCAGACTTCCTGGTGCCAACGCTTTTGTGCGACGATCCGTGACCAGCTCATTGTCATAAACCCAAGGAAAGCCGTGACGGATAGCTTGAGGACGCACTTTCGGTTTTAGCCGCACAACAGAAAGAGGGGACGGTGTCATACCGTCCCCTTAGTTCGTTTCCAAGGTTAGTAAAAGTTTAGAGTTGGTTCAGCGCACCAAACAACCCTAGATCCTGCGCTACATAGCCTTCATCAGACGTCAGCTCTTTCTGAATGACATAGGCCAGTTGCTTGGTAATACGATACTTCTGCGTGATACCGCGGTTTTCAGCGTCAATGGCCTTACGACCACCGAGCCCACGGAAATCCGCTTTGACATGCTCCGGCTCACCGATCGGTTGTCCGGTCTTTGCATCACGAAGTAGCATATGGAACTGGATCGCGTGCACGCCACCTGTGGTGTATCTTGCTTTTTCGGTCAACGCGTGGAAGCGCGTGACCTGTACGTCCAAAATGACGGGCACTTGACCCGCTCCCATATTGTCGACCCCTTCTTGGAGCCCAGCCTCTACGATGGCTTTAACCTGTGCGTGGCGATCACCAATCGGATCCTCGCGCCAAACAATGTCGCCACCCGGATAATACCGATTGGCCTCGGACACTTTCAAAGTTTTTGGCACGGACACGCGAATTTCTTTCACGTCGAAAGACACCTGCTCTGGTGAAATCGCCGGTGCTTCTAGCGGCGCTTCGCGAGTTGCAGTTTCTACAGAGGTGCAGCCAGCAACGGCCAAACCTAGAAACAGCGAAGCAGTTATGCGACGACAATTCATTTTCCCTCCTTGGGCACACGGCCCGTTTAGCGATGGAGAGAAGATCGTTTCGAATTAAGGCAGATTTTAGACAATATTGTCGCTTATCGGTGGATGTTGCTCGAGAATCACAGCTATTTTAGTGATTTAGCGCTTTCTCGCTCGTGCCCCACCCCTGCGTTTTGGAGCATCTGAAGCTTCCAATCCTTCACGAAGAACAGCCGTCATGGGGTGGTTTTCCTCATCCGCACCATAACGTTCAATCAACGCTTCTAGCTGTGAACGATGATCAGCGGACTGCCCAGTGGATAAGGCCCAATCGAGGAAAATCGTGCGACAATCAGCGTATTCAATGCCCTCAATGCGATAGGCCTCGCGAATTAGCCCTTTGGGATCAAGTTCGTCACCCTTCATCCGC
>JBCDDS010000002.1:0-79423 GCA_039180185.1 Pseudomonadota bacterium
CGAGCAGGTCCGCCAGGTCGTCGAAGTCCATCTCCTCGAACACACCGACCAGACGATCGCGGTCCAGGTCGGCGACGATCGTGATCTGCTCGGTCAGATGAGCGAGGTCGAGCAGGAGGCGATGCTCAGGCTTCATAGTTCAAAACGCCAACAAGCCCACCGGAAAACGGGGTTGGCGGAACGTGATTGCCCGTTTCGGCCATTGATTTGGCAACCCGTCGCATCACAGCGCGCTTGCTGGCGGGATCCCATGCCTCAAACATGCGAACCGGATCTAAGCAAATATAGGAGTATCGCCCCAATCGATGCTCATTGTCGGAACTGTCGAGCCAAATCAATTTGTTCGAGTTTGCGTTTGCCAACGCAAACGGTGCGAGACTTTCAAGATCAAGCTGCTCGAACCAAACCATATAAGCTGCCTTTATCACCCCACCGTTGCACCAACGGCGTCTCGACACATCTCGTCCTTAGATACAGTGAATGCAAGCAGAGGTATGAGATTTTGACTGCTTGGGTATCCAGTAGCTTCGCGAACAAATGTTTGAGAATAGTTCAATTGCTTAGAGTCTTAAACTCGCCCCAAAACCGCCGTCCACCATGTGTGAGCAGACGCCCGAGCTTGCCTATTCAAGTACCGCTACGCTCTTCCTGAAGCGATCTCTACAATTCGGCGAGCTAGCTTTGGATTGCCTCTGAGAGTGATCCGCTCCGAGTTGTCATCAAAACTCCATCTATCGTCATGCCACGCACGAGCTAACAGCCTCACTATCGGCAATAGAGCAACGGGATGCTTAGAAAAGTACGCATGCCGAACAGTTTCCGGCATTGAGCGCCAAGCCAGCCGTGCTTCAGCTTCCAATCTCTCTTCTTCGATTTGCCCGCGGCAATGATTGTCGGTGTTCCAGAAGGCGGCTGCTCGCATTGCGTCGCCAATTTTGTCATTCCATGCGAATTCACTTCCCACTCGGTCCGCGAAACCATGATAAGCCAAAGCTTCGATTTCCATTTTGTATTGAGCTTGAGGAGAGAACGGAGACCGACGGGTCGGCATGTATGAGTTTTGTTCGCCGTAGTCGCATGCAACCAGCAAATAACTAGAGATCAACTTAACTGCACTGACCTTTTCACCCAAAGAGCAGCCCGAAAGGATCTCGCGAATTCCTGCCTCGGGTTTAATAGCAAAGAATGCAGGATAGGGTCTTGGTTCACCAGATCCACTGCTGCTGAGCTGTTCAAATGGGATAGTCGTTGTTTGGTTATTCTTACGAAGTAACCCATCGGCAATTTCAAGCTCCCACAGCGTGGAACAAGCTTGCGTAAACGCGGACTGAAACATGTGATGGACAGTGTCCGTTTTCTGACGTCGGATCATCCAAGATCATCAATTTGCTTGCGCCATTGCGATCTTTCGACCGGTAAATCCGCATGTTTTGACAGGCATCTATGTGCGCTCTGATAAGCCCTGGCAGTCGCAAGGACTCTGCGTGCCGAATGGGACAAAAGTCGCGCTGTTCGCCTTCCACAATATATGTCGAATTTTGAGGCGCCCCCTCGATCGTGAAGCAATGGTGCGAAAAAGTACAGAGCACGCTGAGGCCATCCGGATTGTGTTGAGTCACACACTGGCGAACAAAGCCCGACATATGGGTGAGATCATAATCGAGCGCGCCGTGCCGGAACGTTTCTGGTCTTGAACGGCTCGATACTCACTCCAGCTTAGTCTTGGTTTGTTGCGTTCAAAGCGTCTTCAATCGAGGAACGTAACTGATTTTTCAAGAGATCAGCCGAATGTTTCCGCAAATGTCGTAAACAAGCTCTCACTGTCCAAGTGCTTTGGACGAAAATCACCTCGCTAAACGTCTCAGCGTCACGAAGTCTGGTCGTGAATTGTAGGTCTTTTGAGGTGAGACTTTTCCCAACTTCCGGTCTGGGGCGGACGGCGTGTCTGCCCGTGCGCGGCCTGTCTGCAAGGGCGGCGGGATCAAAAAGATCAGCGTACTCACCGATGAGCATCATACCTGACCTCCCTTGCAGCCAGCCCTTATGCGCCCAGGCTGACACGTCTTTCCGCCGCCCCATCCCGTCAGCCGGGAAAAGAGTGACAGGGCCGGAAAGAGTGGAGACAGAAATGACCATTACGCAGACGCCATCAACACTTGTCTTAGAGACCGGACCGCGAATTTATTTGGCGTGTCTCGCAGCTTATAATGAGGCTGGAGCATCATCAGTCCGGAGGACTGATGATCAGCCGAATGGGCGTCTGCATGGTGCTTGGGTCGAAGCTGATCAAGGTGAAGACCATGTGCGAGACTGTGCGCGGGCGATGCTAGCCGGCTCCCCAGCGCCAAATTCAGAAGAATGTGCCATCCATGATTATGAAGGCTTTGAGGGCGCGAGCATCAGCGAATATGCGAGTTTTGAGAGTGTTTGCGCGCTCGCGGAGTTTTTAAGCGAGCACGGCGAACTTGGCGCTAAGCTCTACGAATATTACGGCAACAATTTAGACGATGCATGCACGGCTCTCGACCATTATGCAGGCAAATATACCAGCGTCGCTGATTTTGCTGAGACGCTGCATGACGATATTGGAACCGAAATTCCAGAGAGTGTTTCTTGTTATATCGATTGGGAAAGGCTTGCGCGCGACATGGTGCTCAGCGGTGATATCATCACATTCCAAACCGGATTTGACGCGGTTCATGTCTTCTGGAGCTGGTGAAACCCATGTCGATTTTTACTCATTTGGGACCGCGGCCAAGACTAACGCTCGTGATCGAAAACCAGTACGTGACCGAAATCTGGGTGGACAGGCGTGCGCCGATAATCTCCATACACGACTATGATTGGGGTGAAACCGACCGCGATCCGGCGCGTGATCGAGATGGTTTTCCTTTCACGAAAGTCAATTGGAAACAGCCTGCCTGGGCGCTTGGCCTCTCGCTTCATTCGGCCGAGGCGAAGTCCGATCTGTGCATCCTAGATTACGCGTGCCCAGCGAAAGTGCCGTTTCAGGATTAAAACATTCGTCATTTGTAAGCCCCTGCCACCAACCAGATTAAGCGATACTTCCCAGCACAGAGTATGCGGGCGCAGCGCTCCATTTGTCTGTACTTGTATGAGTTTGGTTGCAGGCGATCCCATCGTTAGACCGCGAGCCTGCATTCGTTTTTACTTGAAACCCTCGTGCGCGAGACGGTGTTTTCTCGTCACCAAAATTGCGCCCAAGGCCCTTTGTTCCCGTCTCATGCCGTGTGACCTAAACGACGCTGAACTGGCCTGAAACTTTTGCCATCGAAGAATTTTCCCCGCCGCGTTGCGGCTCCTCGCCCCGCAAAATTCTGCGCTGTCTGAAGTGCTTCGCTGCGCTGCGCCCGTCACCGGTTCAGGCCCGTTCACCGCCGTTCAATCGGTCCGGCGTCGACGAGGGCAAAAGGGCCCTCTCAGACAACATGGAAACGAAAGGAAAAACACCATGGCAAACGCACTCGGATATGTCAGCGAAACCAAGAATGGCTTTGAAGGTAGCCTTGCAATGATGAACCTCGCCGCCGCAATTCGGCTCGATAAAAACACCGAAAAAGAAATGGACGGACAGCCTGATTACCGGATATTTGCCGGCGAAACATCGACAGAAATTGGAGGCGGCTGGGTCCGAAAAGCGAAAAATACCGGACGCGAATATATCTCCATAACGCTTGCCGATCCTCAAATTGGACCGCGCCGGATCTATGCAAACCTCGCCCCAGTCAAAGGAAAAGAGGGGCGTCACGTCATTCTCTGGAACCCAAGCTAGATATCTTTATCGACTAAAATTACCGCCCAATCCGAGACTATTTCGGATTGGGTTTTTTACGTTTTAACTGCAGCATCTATTGCAGTCAGAAGCCGCTCGTCCTTGATCTTAACGTAGAAAAATCAGTCCGGCGCTTATGGTTAATCACCCTGGAATTAGCAAATCTGCAAAAAAACAGGCTTCAATTAACTATACCGACTCGTCTTCATCTCTCTTCAGGAGCCGCAAAGGAATGCGCTCCGGAACAGGTAGAGTGGGGTCGAGTGATGAGCGATTCAAAAAAAGGAAAAGCGTTTTCTCCAAAGTTTCTGCTGGCAAAAGAGGCCGCTGAATATCTTCGCGTAAAAGTTAGAACGCTTGCCAATTGGCGCGCACGTAACACCGGCCCTGCCTGGCGTAAACATGGCGGAAAGGTCGTCTATACGATCGAAGAGCTAGATCGGTATTCCGACGATGAGGGCAAAACCCATGTCGGATAATCTGACCCTTGCCGCGATCCGTTGGCGCAAGAGGAGACGCAATGATCGCATCCTATTCGGGGCGCCTAAGCGGCTTGTGCGTCTCGATTGGCAACGCAGCCTTGCTGCCTTTTTACCGGGGAGCGTGTTTGGATATGAGCGTTGGGAAGCCAATAAATATGGCACACAATCCTGGCTCATATTTGTACTTCAAGCCGTACATCCAAAAGCGAACTTTTCTCAAATCCCGGGGGTGTTTCCAGGCGCGCAAGTTCTTTTGAGCGTTCGAGGGAAAGACACTTGCAAAGCCTTTTTGAGCCATCTCGATGAAATCAGAGCAAAAGGCGAGCTCGAAGGAAACGATCCGCTTTTGTGGCAGCAAATCAGCCATCGAATACAGGCTGGAACAAGCGTGGGTAGTCTCATCGACCGTGTGCTCGAGAGGCTTCCATGAAGCGCAGACTTACCTTGGCATTGCTCGGAGCTGGACTATGCCTTGTTGCGGTTGGCGCTGTCGAAAAACAGCCCGTGCTCATCTATAATCCCAGTCCAAGCGCGTCGATTGGATGGTACAAAGTCATTCATTCAAACGACTATAAAATCGGCGACTTGGTCGCCGCAAATATTCCAGAATGGGCGGCGCAACTCGCGCATTCGCGAGGCTACCTGCCCAAAGATGTGCCTGTCATTAAGACCATTATTGCGGCGCCAGGATCGCAGTTTTGTATCCGTGGTGGCTCATTGATTGTCGCCGATTTCGTGCCTTTTGAAATCTATTCAACTGATAGCCAAAGGCGGGAAATGCCGGTGCAGCCGGAAGGTTGTCGCAGTCTAGAAGCGGGTGAATTCCTTCTCGCATCGGTCAATTATGATCAATCGTTCGACAGTCGATACTTCGGAAGTGTCGGCCACAGCGATCTTATTGGGCAGGTGAAATTCATCGGAGAAGTCGAATGATGGGGTGGTCGGATATTGTCGGAAAGGGAGGGGCGCGGGGAAAGGGCGCGCAGGGCAAGATAAAAGGGGACGGCGCCATACGGGGTCTAACGCCTTGTCTGCACATCAATTTCTATGGCGCTGCTATCTTTGTCGCAGCGCTGCGAATCCTCGGAATGCTCAGTGTTTACGGCAGTCTGCGACCGCGCCATGTCACGGAAGATCATGATACGTCACGGATTTCCTCAAATGGTTGAACGCCCCGAAAACCCATTTGAACCCCGCCTGGGGCGCATCAGATCTGGCGGCAAAATGGGGCGCGCAAAATCATACCTGTCCCAAGTCAGTCGCTCGATCAGTCGGGCAGGGCCGTCTGGTGGTAGAATGCGTTACCGGGCCAAACAATGGGTGCGTCAAACATATGGTCGGCGCGTCATTGTGAAAGCCAGCGTCGTTCGCCATTCCGTATCGTCGGTAAAGGCGTTGAGAGAACACCTTCGTTATATCAGTCGAGACAGCGCCGTACGCTCGGAAGAACAGGGTCATCTGTTCAATGAGAAGAGTGGTGATGTCGAAAAAGACGTCTTCGCGGAAAATGCCAAAACGGATCGCCACCATTTTCGGTTTATCGTATCGCCAGAAGATGCGAGTGAAATGTCAGACCTCAATCCGTTTGTTCGAGACCTCGTGTCTCAAATGGAACGCGACCTTGATACGCCGCTAGAGTGGGTCGCTGCCGTGCATGACAATACCGAACACCCGCATGCCCATATCGTCATCCGCGGAAAAAGAGCGGGCGGAGAGGATCTTGTCATCCCAAGAGCTTACATTGCGCATGGATTGCGAGGGCGCGCGCAAGAACTGGTCGATCTTGAGCTCGGTCCTCAAACGCAGCTTGAAAAAGATCTGAAAATGGCGCGCCAAGTGGGCGCGGAACACCCGACTGATTTGGATCGGCACCTGAAGAAACTGATGAACGAAACCGGCGAGATCAATCTCGCCTCTTCTGGTCTGCAATATCAAGCCACTCACAAAGCGCGCTTACAAACGCTTCAGCGCCTAGGATTGGCGAAACGAGTAAAAGGATCGCGCTGGCAAATTGCAGAAGGATTTGATCGAACGCTAAAAGAGATCGCCGAGCGCAAAGACATCATCAAACAGATCCATCGGTCTATTGGCGACATCCAAGGCCGTTCCGTGCAAGCCGAGAGCGAAATTACAACGCCAGTAACCGGGGCGGTCTTACGAAAAGGGATGCGCGGGCAGGGGCATGATCAGCCCTACATGGTTTTGGATACAATGGACGGGCGCGCCATGCTCGTTCGGGGGCCCGGCGATGATCAATTTAATGATATTCGAGCTGGGATGGTTGTCAGTGTCTCTCCAGCTGACGCAAAGCCGAAACCTTCCGACAAGACCATCCATCAAATCGCATCCACGAATTCTGGTGCTTATTCCGAAGACCTGCACCGCGCCGCAGATCCGCGCGCCAGCAAGTCCTTTGTTCAGGCCCATATCAGACGGCTCGAAGCCTTGCGCCGAAAAGGAATCGTAGAGCGCCAATCTGATGGCCGTTGGTCGATCCCAGAAAACTACCTGGACCGCGTTCGCGACCATCAGATCAAACACCGACAGCCTCAGACCAAAATCGAAAGCTGGGTCAGCTTAGAAGAACAGATCGACGCGCCGGGTCTGACCTGGCTGGATGAAGGTGTGCACCTCCGAGCCGACCATCGCGGATTTGGAGCGGATGTTCACGCTGCCAAACTGAAGCGAACGCAGCATTTGGTTCAGGCTGGTGTCTTAACGAATGTGGATGCGAAACTGACGCCCGAGATATTTGAGGCGCTAAAGCGCCAGGGCATGGACCACACGGGTCAGGAATTGGCGGCGAAGCTCGGCAAATCATACGAACCATTGCCGAAGTCAGGACAGATCGAGGGCACCTACTCGCAGTCCGTGATCAGACCGAACGGTAAATTCGCGGTCATTGAGCGAGGAAAAACCTTCACGCTGGCGCCATGGCGCAAGGCAATGGACCGCGCCCGAGGCATGGAAATTTCCGGAACTATCTCATCGCGTTCAATTTCCTGGACGTTCGGGAAAGGGCGGGGCGGGCGGTAGGTCCGCGAAAAAAGGGTACAATAATTGCTAGGAGAAAAATATGGGGAACGCACAAACATCACTGCCAGATATTGAGTTGGCGAATTACATCGACCGATACAACTATACGATCGGCCTTCGCCGGCGCGATTGGACCTGGGAGTTTGCAAGACGGAATTTGGAGTTTGCGAAAATAGCGTACGCGCATCAGAGCGCTGTCCAGTGTTCTCAATCATGTATTCCGAACAGTAAAATTATACATCTCTACGAGCGACAGGATCTGGCCGAGGCTTGGGGACTATTGTTCTTCCCTAATCCAGATCAGCCAGCCCCTCATGCTGACGTGTTTTGGATACCGCATCTAGATCCGGCTATTGTGTCGGTCATGGTATCCCGCCGGGATACTGGCGAACCTGATGAAATGCGCGCGGTCATTGAGGGATGCCCCATTGATGTTCTACGCGATCCAGGTGGGACAGAACACTTGCTGACCCGAGGCAAGTTCTCGACGGCGCAATCTATTTGTTCCGGCTTTTCGCTTTTGCACGCGCGCGAGCCAGTCAAAGTGAATTTGGATGTTCGAGGTCCCGGCAAAATGGAGCACGCACTTTCTGCCTACAATCAAGCTGAAGAAATTCTGCACGAAGGTCCATGGCGATGGACAAGCCGCACGCTGAGACTTCGCAATGCACTTGTCTGTCTCGACGTGAAAGATGCAGGCCTTCCGCTCCGATGCTCCGCAGAGATCATTTTTGGCGCCGAACGTGTCGAGAAAGACTGGTCGGACGATAAGCAATTCCGAGAGCAAGTTCGCGGTTACCTCAGAACGGGAGAGCGCCTCCGATCTAAAGGGTACTTACAATTGCTGCATGGTGGTCCGCTCGAGGCGATGGGCTAATTCCGACGCCATGGAGTATGCTCTTCGCCCCTAATTTGAATACTGGAGAATAATAACGCTCGCCAACATAGGTGCATTTCTCATTCAAGGCGGTGATCTGGTGGGTGTGAGAGGGTTGGAAGACTTGTTTCAGGAGCTCATTTTTTCTTGCTGGGGGCCATTCGGGTTGATCCTGAGAATACCGAATTTTGGTGATCTATCCTCGGATTTGGATTCCTTATTCTCAAATAGGCTGGGCGTGCGCAATTGTGCCTTGTGGCATTTCTGTAGTCGGAGACAGTCATCACAGCGCCACGCACCTCTCCTTACTCATGCTCCAATGTGACATTCATGCAACAGAAATTTAGCGCCCACTGAGTGGCGTGTTCTTTCAAGCCAGTCAGCGATTCCCATTTCAGTGTCGCCCTCGGTTATCTTTTGAAAAACGAAGGAACGTCGCATGAGTGATCGGAGAATATCTGCCCTATTGGCTTCGACTATGGTACTTGGGTTTAGCGAGTTTTTCGCATTAGCGTCTGCCCAAGAAACAGGTGCGGACGCAGAGGTGAACGACGCTGAAGAGGTAAGTCGTCAACTTCCAACTGTGACGGTAACTGCGCGTAAGCGTGAGGAGCGCCTTCAAGATGCACCTATCTCAATAACGGCATTTTCACCAGATGACCTGGAAAAGCGCCAGATCACGAATGTTGGTCAAATTGCTGACGTCACTCCAAACCTAACGATAAACACATCGGCATCGTTCTCCGGCAGTTCTTCAACACCGGCGATTTTCTTACGTGGGGTTGGTCAAGTCGACTTCACGCTGAATACCGATCCGGGCGTGGGTGTTTATGTTGATGGAGTTTATATTTCTCGCTCCGTTGGGGCTTTGTTGGATCTGGTTGATATCGAGAGAATTGAAGTCCTGCGCGGCCCTCAAGGAACGTTGTTCGGTCGCAATACTATCGGTGGTGCGATCAACGTCACAACCGCAGCGCCTCGAGATGAGTTTGGCGGTCGCTTAAAGGCGACAACCGGATCGGACAACCGCTTTTTGCTTCAAGGCAGCGTAGACCTTCCAATCTCAGAGAGCCTATTGTCTCGTTGGTCGATCAACTACCACACCCGCGATGGCTATGTTGATCGCCCCTTGGCAGGAGACGAGCTTGGTGACGACAATAGCTTGTCTGCGCGCGGAGTTATCGCGTTTGAGCCAACTGAGGATGTAAGCTTCACTCTATCAGTCGATTATACGGATGAAGATGAATCAGCCGCTCCCTTTATTTTGAATGAAATCAACCCAAATGCCGGCTTTGCAGCATTTCACAACGCAGTGATTGCGCCGATGCTTGATCCGGCATTGGCCCTAAGCGATCCGATGGGACCGCCAAGCCTCTGTTTTGTTCCCACAACAAACAACTCAGCGTGTTTTAATGAAGCCTCGGTGCCAGTTGGTCAGCAAGGTGTAAACTTCGGAACCCTGGATGCTGTTTCACAGGTTGAAGTGTTTGGAGCTTCGTTAACCAGCGAATTTGACTTTAACGGCATCACTCTCAAGTCAATCACCGCATATCGGGATCTGGAGAGTTTTTCCCTCAGCGAAAACGATGCCGCGCCCGTCGCCATCAATTCAACATCTGACCTGTTTGAGTATGAGCAATTCAGTCAAGAAGTTCAGTTGTTAGGAGCGACACCTGATGACCGTTTCCAATGGATCCTCGGTGCGTTCTATTTTGTAGAAGATGGGAACAATGCGAACCAGGTGAATTTCGCGCCCATTGAAATCCAAAGTGGCGGCTTGGTAGAAAATAAGTCCACTGCAGTCTTTGCTCAGGCCACTTACTCGCTAACCGAGCGTTTGGACATTACGGGCGGTATCCGATGGACTCAAGACGACCGCGAATTCACTCCTGTTCAGTTCATTCGAAATGACATTGCCGGTATGGGAATGCTCAATGGCGTACCCGTATTGCCGAATACCACCGCATCGACCGATTCCAGCGATGTAACGCCTATGGTCAATATCAAGTATGACTGGACAGATGACATATCGACGTATGCAACATATTCGGAAGGATTTAAGTCCGGCGGTTTCACGCAGCGTGTATTCCCGCCGCTTCCCGATATCCCGTCGTTCAACCCTGAAAGTGTTCAAACGTTCGAAGTTGGACTAAAATCTCTCCTCTTTGATGGACTTGTTCAGGCCAACGCCGCTGCATTCACGACGGACTATTCCGACCTGCAGGTCAACGTTCAGCGCGGAATTGCGCCCACCACAGAAAACGCTGCTGCAGCAAGTATCGAAGGCTTCGAATTGGAAGTGCAGGCAACGCCATTAGACGGGTTGCTCATGAATCTCGGCGTGGGTTATACGGATGCGCAATATGATGAGCTTGATGCCTCAGTCGTCGGTGTGACGATTGACACGCGATTGCCGGGGGCATCTGACTGGACCATAAATGCCGGTGTCCAATATGACGCCAATTTTGGCGACCTGGGAATGCTCACAGCGCGAGCAGATTATGCGTACCGAAGCGAATTCTTCTTCGACGCCCTAAATGAAGTTGGCGAAGATGGATATGATACGCTCAATTTAGCGCTCACTTGGAGCAACGCTGCTGATACGTGGCAGGTTAGCCTCTTCGGAACGAATGTGACCGATGAAGTTTATGCCCTACAGGGCACGTCGATATTGGATCCAGGAGGATTTCAGCAAGTGCTGCTCGCTCGGCCGGCAGAATGGGGTTTGAGCGTAGGATTTAACTTCTAAGCCAAGCCATTTCTTCAACCAATCGTCCCCAGCCGGTTGTCATCAATGTTAGGCTAAATGCCGGATTGTTTCGTCATACCGCGCTGCAGATCTAAAGAGGCCTCAAGCCTCAATACATGACTCAAAACGTAGGTTTCTTTATGTCGCCAGCTAGCATTTCCACGCGCTTTACAAAGTCATACAACCTCGATCATCCCATTGCCTGTGCCGGGTTGGCATTTGTTGGGGCACTGCCAGATTTTCACGTGGCGGTTTCAAAAACCGGCGCATTGGGGGCGTTTGGGGTCGGCCCTTTTCCGCCAGAGGTTGTTGCTCAAACAATATCAGCCATAAAATCTCAAACAGACCAGCCCGTCCATGTGAACTTCATCACGATCTTTACATCTGAAGCCCATATAGATGCTTGTATTGAGCAGGGCGCGGATATTGTTTCTTTCCATTGGGGGCACCCCAGAAAAGATTGGATTAAGCGGCTGCACGCGGCTGGCATTAGCGTGTGGGAGCAAGTCGGGTCGGCTGGAGCAACAAGACAGGCCTTGGACAATGGAATCGATTTGATCATTGCCCAAGGAACCGAAGCGGGCGGGCATAATTACGCTGAGTTACCAACCTTTGTGAACGTTCCAGATATCGTTGACGCGGCACAAGGCGGGATGGTTCTCGCATCGGGCGGTGTAATGGATGGGCGAGGGCTTGCAGCGGCATTGGCTCTGGGCGCAGACGGGGTATGGGTTGGAACGCGCTTCGCAGCTTCAACCGAAGCAAACGTTCCAGCGGAATATCGCAAAACTGTTTTTAAAGCGTCGGGACATGATACAACCCGAAGTCACACGTATGGACCCGAGACACCAGACTTTAATCCAATGCGTCTTTATCGCAATCCGCTTGTTGCCGCGTGCGAAGAGCAAGAAGATCTCGTCCCTCAAACCTCTGAATCTCAGCCCGTCATTGGTGAAACCAGGCTAGGAGATATGGCACTCCCACTCCGTAAGCACTCAGCTTTGCTGGCTATGGCGGACTCAACAGGAGACTTTGACATTATGCCAATGCTGATGGGGCAGGGCGTTGGTCAACTTAAGTCGGAAGAGAGCGTGGATTTGATCGTCAATAGCATGGTTAAAGAAGCTCGGGATGTGTTGAAAAACCTATCCAATGCGTTGGTTTAATCGATCTTCCAGAAAGGATTCGTGATGGAAAAAGTCGCAAGTATTCTCGCGCATTTGGCCAATGGCACGGCTAGGGTAGAGGACATTTTCTCTGATGCGATCAGGGCTGCAGAAAACAATGCCCAGCTAAACATATACGTTAACGAATTGCAGTCTTATGAAAGTGCCAATGAGCATGGCGTTTTGGCGGGAGTTCCATTCGCCGTCAAAGATAACATAGAAGTGGCAGGGCTCCCATTTACAGGTGGATCGGCCGGATTAAGAAGTGTGGTCGGACACAGAGACGCTGCCAGCGTTGCGCTAATCCGCCGCGCCGGCGCTGCTCTCACCGGAAAAACCAATCTCCATGAGCTGGCATTTGGCATTACCAGCAATAACCCTACTTATGGGCCTGTGCGAAACCCGTACTCACCTCAAAAAATAGCCGGAGGAAGCAGCGGCGGATCGGCCGTCGCCGTTGCAACTGGCGCGGCAGCCTTTGCATTGGGAACCGATACTGGAGGATCTGGAAGGCTACCAGCAGCGCTGTGTGGGGTCGCTGGGTTTCGCCCAACGACTGGTCGCTATCCAACCGAAGGCGTGTTGACGCTTTCGAAGACCAGAGACGCAATTGCGGTGTTTGCACAAACAGCTGAAGACATTGGTCTTATCGATTTGGTTTTGTCGGGGGCTTCAGTAAAACATGAGGCACCCAAAAACTTGTCAGGCTGCCGTTTGGGCATCCCGCGCAATCCGTACTTCAAAGACCTATCTTCAGAAGTTGAACGCGCAATGGTGCAAACGATTGAACTATTGCACGATGCGAAAGTAGAGCTCGTCGACGTCGATATGAGCGAGGTCGTCTCGCTCGATGATGCATGTGGTATGCCGATCGCTGTTTATGAGACCGTCGAAGCGCTGACGTCGTTTGTTGAGTCACGCACCGATATGAAGTTTCCAGACTTTGTAAGTTCAATAGCGAGCCCCGATGTTCGATCGCTTCTAGAGGATGCTATCGGCGAAGGCGCTGTAACACAGAGCGTCTATGAGAGCTGCTTGAACGACACTAGACCCAAACTTCAAGCAGCCTACCAATCGGTCATCACAAGCCATGACCTTGCCGCATTGGTCTTACCAGCAAGTCCAGCGACCGCTCCGCTCATCGGTCAAGATGAGACGTTTGAATTGAACGGACTGGATGTTCCAACATTTATGACTCTGACCCGAAATTTGCGACCAACAAGCGTAATCGGTTGTCCTTCAATCAGCGTCCCAGTTTGCCTGGGTGCTGACTCACACATGCCGGTTGGTGTCTTATTCGACGGCGCCAAAGGGCAGGACAGGGATGTCTTGGCGATCGCTCAATCGTTTGAATCCGTGCGCGGTTCTTTTAATCGCCCGCATTAGTTTTGGAGAAATTGAAATGCTTAAGGTGACCAATCTCTATAATTATCCGATTAAAGGCCTTTCCGCACAGCCCTTACAAAGCGTGGAGCTAAAAGCAAATTCGGGCTTCCCATCCGATCGTAAATTTGCACTCGCACTACCAACGACCAAGTTTGATGAGTCTAACCCTAAGCCGGTTCCAAAAACAAAGTTCCTGATGCTGATGAGCCACGAAACGCTCGCCAGATTGAAAACCTTTTACGACGCCCAGACTGGGACATTTATTATAGAAGATGCCAACGGGATCAAACAATTGCAGGCGAATTTGGACACTCCGGATGGCCTGCGTGACATTGAAGCTTTCTTTTACAAATATATGGATGATCAGCTAGACGCACCCCCCCGTATTGTATCCGCCGAGCAGCATCAGTTTACAGATGTTTCTGTCGTTTCAGAAACCATGATGCGCGCGATATCGCTTCTTAATCTTGCATCGTTGCGCGATCTTGAACGAGCAACCGGAAAAAGCCTGCATCCTCTTCGCTTTCGAGCGAACCTGTATTTTGATGGTGGCGCGCCCTGGCAAGAGTTTGACCTTATGGACAAAGAGATTGAAGTAGGCGGTGTTCCGATGCGCATCATTTTCCGTACAAGACGTTGCCCCGCGACTCAGGTGAACCCCGAGACCGCTTTGCGGGATATTGATACGCCCGCTGAGATCAAACAGCATTTCGGACACACAGATTTGGGCGTTTACGCCGAAGTCTTAGGCGACGGCGAGGTCGCGATAGGAGATGAGATCACTCTGATATGAACTTCGCCGTTCTCTTATAGATGATTGATTGTGGCTTGCTTAAGGGACGAGACCTGCGGGCGATTAGCAATATTTGATCGCATAAACTGAAGGTGGCACGCCAAAGATGGACTTAAATGATCGCGTAAAATGCGGCAGGTCGGAAAAGCCAAATTCGTGCGCGACATCTGTGAGGTTTGTTTGGTTGAGAAACTTAAGCTGACGCAGTCGGTGTGCTGCGCCTCGAAGCCGACAACTCAATACCAGCCGTTTGAAAGTCCAGCCGTTTGCGCTGCAAGTACGTTGAATGGATCGGACCGAGATATTGAGATCTCGTGCAGCGTCGGAGATTGAAATCTTGTCTTGATCGCAGCGATGAAGAACGTAATTTTCTATTATGTTAAAAGCAAATGTCCGCTGGTGATTATCGCTTTCGTTCAGGCACGTATGCTGTGTGAAACTATCCGCGAGGATCTGATAGAACAGATATGCGGCCAACTCGCTTGTATCGTCAGAACTCGCGTCAACGTCACGAAGCTCCTGCACCGCGTCTGCTAGAACGCGGGACATCAAATCGTTCTTGTCGAGTTTGTGCCCAGCTATCGAGTTTTCAAATTGCGGTGCGAGTGCCCGCAGCCGATCATTAGGGATCGTAATACAGGTTTGTTTCGCAAGCGCGTCAAACTTCAAGAAATATGGAGCACAGGCGTCGATTAGAATTGAATCGCCTTTTCGCAACATGACTGGGTCGTATTTTTGCATCGATACGAGGCAATTTCCGGACCTCTGCATGATTAAAAACGAGCAGTCAGAATTGGATGTGCTGATTTCGTGTTTTCCACGCTGGACACACTGCGCCGCCGCAGAAATCTCAGCAAGGCTGAGCGCGTCGATGCTCAATCCGGAAACACACGCTGAAAAAGCAGAACGTTCAATCGACGAAAGCCTGAGCTTTGTGAACATCTTACTGATGAACGCTTGCCATTGCCCCGGATGCGACGTTTCAAATACGCCATCGGTTGCGCTGGAAAGAGCAGGGCCAGACCGGTTTTCAGTCGTGTGAAAGGCGCTGTGTACATTCATCCATTAAAGGGTCCCTCAAATTACGTGAAATGTAAAGTACTTGAGCTCGCCTTCTCGGCTTAGCCAAAAATTTTGTAGCCATTTATGCGGCAATGCGCGTTTTCTGGGCACCTGGTCCGCAAAACCATAACGTCGATGGATTTGTACGTTTTTAATCTCAGGGTGGTGATAGTGCGTCGCTTGATCACCCGCGAGATCGAGCGGGTCGTGCCTGATTGTCCAGCGAATGGGCACCCCAAAGGTCATGCGGTACATGTCACAGCACTCATTGTGGCCGAGTGCAGCCAACTAACAAGAATACAAATTTGCACCCGATTGGGCCGCGGCAGTCGTCCGTTGAGCGCAAACCTGCCGCGAAGCGATGCTTGCCAGGGTCGTAATCGTATTTGAGCGCGCGCTTAAGGTCGGGTATTGCTAGCGGCAGTGACTTTAACTTGAAAAATCAAGTTGTGGGACCCCGTGAATTGCTTGGCGATTGGCACCCAATGAGGATTCCGCTTTGTAAGACCAGGCCTCCAAAGCATCAAGTTCCGCCTTGTGGGTAATGATTAGATCCGGATCCGATATCGATGCAGCGCATTCACCACCGAGCTCGCACGCCTCGAGCTAAGAAGATAGTTTGCGCCATGTTTGCCCCGCCCTGTGAGGCATCGCCAATTATGCTAGCGCCCTTTAGACTGGCTGGCCATGCATTTGAGTTCGCCATGGTCGCTAATCGTAGGGCTCAGTAAGTTCGCACGCCTAAGAGCTCGAAACGATTGTCTTATCGATCCGAACAGTTTGCTAGATCGGATCGTGGCGGCGATTGTCTAATCCTTAGAACGCACCCATTCGCCAGAGGTCATATCGCTACTACGCATTTCGCAGCCGTCTTCGATCAAGGAAAACGAAACGCCGGTCTCAGATTCCGTAACCGTATAGGATCCTGATACCCCTTTGCACGGAGAGGCCTCATCAATTGCATTAATTGTGAGCGAATTGCCATCAGTGGACCAAGACTCGCTGAATGAGTTTCCGCCTGCACTTACAGAGAGCTTGCCGCCTTCTTCAAACGAAATCGTTGTGCCAGTGGTGGAGGTAAATGAGCCTTCTAAAGCACTCGCAGTGCCCGCCAGAACCAAAGCCGACACAGCGACCATCGAGACCATCATATGGGTTTTAAACATCGTATTGTTCTCCTATTTGATCTGAGTAAATTTGTGATCCAAGCATCGCCATTAGCGTGCCATCCGTTGTGCAGTTGAGATATTCGCCCACAAGCCGGCCTTCAGGAAAGACCGTGACTTCGTGCCAAAGTCCGAGACCAGGTTCACCTTGGAACCGCTCAACCATGCCCATGAACTCGCCCATAATTCTTTCATGGGTCGGGTGTGAATGAGTCCATTCCTCAAGGTGTCCTATGGAGGTCCAAAATCCAATCGTGACAGTGCGGTCCATGGGCTCTCCATCCATAGAGTGCTCTCGGACCATTCTTGCGCCAATGCATCCTACTTCGGCTCCGTTTTGCCGCGTAAATGAAACCCCATCTTCATACGCCGGTCGCACATCTGACATGTACATATCGGTTTGTTCGGGGGTTGTTTGGCTCCAGTCTTGCGTCGTCTTAATCAGACACGTATTTGCCGGTGCGGCGAAACGGATGCGTTTTCCCAATCCGTGCTCATTTCCGTTCAAGGATAGGAGTTCTGCGTCCAGAGCGCTGTCGGCGGCGGCCACGATGCGATCGCGCATGCTGCCCCAATAAGCATGCAAGGGCGTCACCTCAAGAGCATCAGCATAAGCGCTAAGACCTGTTAGATCTGTTGCTCTGGAAAAAGAGGTCTCGTTATGATCAAGCGAGATATGGCAAAACTCCCGCCACAAACCATAATCGCTGCTGAGTATCGTCTCGTCATCGAACAGGGTTTCGATTGCAGAAGAGTCTTGCCATTCAGTGTAAGCGTCTTTGCTGCGCCAATAGGCGAACCATATAAGAGACGATGGCCCAAACCCTGTTTTGACTTCCGCGTGTTCCAGAATAGTTGGGCCGGCTTCATGATTAAACTCAGTCAGAAGTCGGCCCTTTAAATCTTCGCCATTTCCGGATCGGCGTTCGATCCCAAAGATCACCATCACCAGGTCGTTCATTTCGCGAAACCGCGGCTCGAAAGCGTCATACGGAGGCTCAAATCCATCGGGACGGTTTGCGGGCGGAGACTTACGACGAGGGCCAATTGGGCGACTCATCTGTCTTCCTCTTCGAGTGAGGGACTGGGGTCGATTTCATGTGCCTCGGGACCAGAATTGGTAGAGACAACAGGAAGGAGCGGCTTGGAATGGTGGATCAACTGTGTCGACTCAGGCTTGCTGTAATGCCCAGCAGGATCGGCCACGGCTTTCGCCATTTTTATCGCATTCATATCAAGTTCGGCTATGATCAGACCTTCCTCATTCTCTGGAATGTAGGCAGCCATCTCCCGACCATCAGGCGCAAAAATCATCGAACGTCCGCCTCCGAGCGTTAAAAATGTCGGGGTTTCGGTGCCTACTTTCAAATGATCAAGCATCTCTTGATTGGTCACAGAGCTTGCCGCGATTACAAAGCACTGCCCTTCAACCGCATAGACTTGGCTGGCAGACATATTCACTTCTGGGCCGAGCGCGTATGCTTCGCCACGATAAACAGAAAATGATGGCCATGCCGCACAGTGAATCTGCTCTCTTAGATTATAGAGCGCATACTTGCTGAGGGGCTGAATATGTTCCCAGCAACACAGCTGCCCAATATTGCCGAGTTCTGTTGAACTGACAACAAGATCATGCCCATAGCCCTCACCAAAGACAGACCGCTCCACGTGGGTCGGCTTCAGCTTTCGCCTGTGGCTGATGATCGTTCCATCTTCTCCGATCAGTGTTTGCGCAAGGTATAGACTTGCACCATCGCGTTCCGACATCCCTGCGGAAATCATAATCTGGTTGTCACGCGCCATAGATATTAGGCGCTCGAATTGATCGGTCCCTCGCTCAAGCGAGTTGTCCATGTAGGGAATACTAAACTGTAGTGTCCAAGCGGGCGCTCCGAGCCAGATATGAAACGGATATCCAGGAAACCAAGCTTCACCAAACACAATTAGATCGCACCCCTCGGACGCCGCCCGCTGGATTAGTTTTTCGGCCTTATCAAGACATGCATCGAGATCATACAAAACCGGGGAAGCTTGAACGGCTGCGGCTTTTATAATTTGAAGATCAGGCAAGGTGAGCTCCTGGTTGCAGCAGTTGCGGTGTTCGAAAACCGACACATCTAAAACCTGTCAGTCCCTGCAATATTATGGAGCGAAGATTTTATGCGGACTTGATCAAAACGGAACTAAATGTTGAATAATCACGTAATTGTTGAGCTGAATGAGCCTGGTAACGCTGCATGACATCCTTTTTGTACGACACTGCCAAGATCAACACGTCAAAGCGGTTTGAGTCTTGGCAGCAGGCCACGCGTTCAGCCTACTTGCCGCTGGAGACATGTCAGGCAAGCGATTGTGAGTTTTTTGGGCGTATTCATCTGCTCGATCTCGGCGGGGTCACCATCTCACGCATATCTTCCGATGCTCAATATGTTCAGCGAAGCCGCAAGAGTATCTTGTCTGAAGAAGCGGCGTCACTCATATTCATCTATCAAGTATCAGGCACGTGTCGGATTTTCCAGCACGGCCAGAACGTTCTTCTCAAGCGCGGCCAGGTTGCCTTCTTAGATTCAGATCAACCTTACGAACTGAGATTTCCCAATACATTCGATCAGCTTGTTTTGCAGGTCCCAAAAGCTTTGATCCGCGCGAACAAGATAGGTCTGCACGAAGATGCCGGCCTCAGAGCTGTTCATTCAAATGAACCCGCAGCGCAAACAGAATTCATCTTTGAGGACGTCTGGAAGCTGTACTTCAGCGCTTCAGTGGCGGCGCGTTCAAATCATCTTGTCGAGCTATTAGGGCAGCTAGCATTGCCGTTTCAGGAGACATCTATTGGTTTCAGCAATGGATTGAACGCAAAGCAGTTTGCGCATTTGGACCGCGCAAAACGCTTTATTCTCTCAAACTTGAAGAATGATGAGTTAAGCGCTTCCGATATCGCGGCAGAATGTGGCGTCTCGCCTAGATATTTGCGCTCTTTGTTCGCCAGTGAGGCCAACAAAATGAGCCACTGGATGACCCGGCAGCGTTTGGAATGCGCGCGAATGGATCTAGAGTGTGTGGCGGGAAGAGATTCTTTTATAAGCGCTGTGGCTTACCGGTGGGGATTTCCCGATCACTCTAATTTTTGCCGGAAGTTCAAAGCCGCCTATGGGGTAAGTCCGAGGCAGTGGCAAAAGGGAGAAGCGCAGCCAGCCTTCCATTTAGGCGCAAGGTAGACGACATCGAATAATTGCACGGCGTAAATGATCCCAGCGTTTGTAGTTGGGGGGGCGATGCGTACACATCCATTGCGATTGATCCATTGCAAAACGATCTGCGCACTACATGAATTATGGAGCGATCAGCATTGGCGGCGCCGTTAGATCGCGATATTTTGGGGCGTCATCTCATATTCGCCTAACGTTGCTCGAGTGATGAGCCTTCTGAAAGATTTTTATAAAGCTTTCTGAGCAAATTATTGAGTTGCTCTACATCCTTCGAATCGATGCCGTCAAATGCGGTCGTGTACATTTCATCAGCCTGCTGCAGAGCCAGAATTCTCGCGCGCCTACCATGCTTAGTGAGAATGACTTCTGTGACCCTTTGATCGCTTTTGCGTGGCCGCGTTAGAACAAGTCCATCTTCCTGCATTCGCTGCACAATCCGTGTCATCGTCGAGAGCTTCGTAATCGCTTCGTTCGACAAATATGAGATACTTTTAGCGTCGTCTCCCTCCAATAGCATCAAGACCCGCCAACGAGGCACATCGAGTTCAACACTCTTAAGTGTCTGTTCCAGATTGAAAACGTATCGTCCATTGACTTTGACGAGCCAGTAGAACGGCCATTTTTTTTGATCGAATGGTTCGTTCAAACCTACGGCGAGGGCATCCGTTTCTGTGTCTTCCGTATGATCGGTCATCTGTGGATCTCCCCTAAGAGTGAGATATTACTTGAAACTTCAACTAAAAAGCATTAATGGCGAACAAGTGCAAGATTTGGCGATTCTACAACATGCGGTGAATTGGTGGGCGGATCTCATCGTAGACTTCAGGACATTTTTGCTAAGGCCAATCTGTCACCGTTATTCTAATTTCAGCGGCGACTCTAGGTGATTGCCTTCATCGCTCGCGGAAACAATCAGACAGGTAATGACACGAAATGAAAGTTGAAACTCTTAACACAGTGATTGTAGGTGGCGGCCAAGCTGGAATTGCAATGAGTGAACATCTCACTAATTCGGGCATCTCCCATATTGTTCTGGAGCGGCACAGAATTGCGGAAAGGTGGCGGAGTGAACGCTGGGATTCATTGGTTCAAAATGGGCCCGCCTGGCATGACCGGTTTCCGAAGATGAAGTTCAATGTCGATGACCAACACTCCTTCGTATCGAAAGACACAGTCGTCGAGTATTTCGAGGCCTATGTTAAAGAATACAAAATACCCATCCGATGCGGTGTGAACGTCAATCGGGTTTCCCGCAAAACGAATAGTTTGAATTTCACAATTGAAACGTCTGATGGCGTTTATTATGCGGAAAACGTCGTCGCAGCGACCGGTGCTTTTCAAACACCCGTCATTCCGCCGATTGTTCCCGAAGCGGCAAACATCAAGCAAATTCACTCGTCGTCCTACAAGAACCCCGATCAACTTCCTGATGGGGCTGTGCTCGTCGTCGGCGCCGGCTCTTCAGGGGCGCAAATTTCAGATGAGCTTCAGCGCTCGGGCCGAAAGGTCTATCTTTCAATGGGGCCAACCGAACGTCCACCGCGCGCTTATCGCGGACATGATTGCGTTTGGTGGCTTGGGGTTCTGGGAAAATGGGATGCCTTGCCCCCAGCTGAAGGGGGGCGACATGTTGCGATCGCGGTAAGCGGGGCACATGGCGGAGAGACTGTCGACTTTCGCAAACTTGCTGCACGTGGCGTAACACTGCTCGGCCAGACCACCGAGTTCAATCATGGTCGTTTGTTTGTGGCCGACGATTTGAAAGAGAACATGGCTTGCGCCGATCGCGATTATCTTTCTTTTCTGCAGGCTGCTGATGCACATGTAGAAAGGTTTGGCCTCGACCTGCCCGAGGAGCCAGAAGCATACGACCTCGGAGAAGATCCAGACTGCTTGATCCATCCCGTTCAAGAACTTGACCTCAATGCGTGCGACATCAACTCTATCGTTTGGGCGACTGGTTATGCTCAAGATTTTTCTTGGTTAGACGTCGACGCCTTAGACACCGCTGGGCGGCCCAAGCATCATCGCGGCGTGTCTGATGAGCCTGGAGTTTTTTTTCTTGGACTTCCCCTTCAGACTGCCCGAAAATCGTCCTTTATTTGTGGTGTGTGGCACGATGCAAAGTTTCTCGCCGATCAAATTGAGACGCGGTCAAAATACAACGCCTACACAGTTGAATCACGCTTGCCAGCTTACTCCTAGACCCGGCTAGTGAGCATAAGTGTTCGCATCGCTAATGCTATCACTATGCATCTTCTGGCCCGCAATGGCCTGAAAGTCTTGCTGGACGACTTCGAGTGGAGAAATTTGCATTCTGAACGAAGGCGTAAACCGCTTACTCAGAAGGTTCAAACAATAGCTTACCAACCCATTTGCCTTCATCGTGCATTTTGATGACGGACTTTCGAATGAGGCTCATGATCGCCAATGTCGCTTGTGTTAAAGGACGGTGCGTCGGATAGCTAAGGCTGACCGTATATGAAAGCCGCGGCTGAATCAGTCTGCGTGCCAATATACCTCGTCGTTCCAGACGATTGTGGATTGCTGACATAGGTAAAAGGGAAAACCCTTGCCCGGCAGCCACCAAATCGATCGTCGGGTTTAAGGCTGCTGCAACCCGAGATTGCTGGAGTGCTATGTTTCGATCTCGCGCGATGTCTGTGACCATCTGACGAATACCATGCTGCTGCTGAGGCATAATAAGCGAGTAATTTGGCAACTCCTCGAATGGAATATCCTCTCCGTCCTTTCCGTCATTGAACCGTCCGGTCAAAAAAAGATCTTCTTCTATCAACGGCTCGACCCTCACGCTGTCACTTGGTGTCGCCATATAGCTCACCACAAGGTCATAAGCCCCGCTCTCAAATCCCCTAAGAAGATTTCCGGCAAGTCCTTCGTCTAAAGTGAGATCGATATTGCTATAGTTATCCTCAAGCGAACGACAAAGAGGTAGCGTCAAAACATTCAACGCACTCGCGGTCATTGCGACAGAGACGTGTCCTTCAGGATCACGCGCCAAAGTTGAAATATCCTCGCGTGCGCGATTGTACTGATTGATTATCCCATGGGCAGACACCAAAAACTTTCGGCCCGCCTCCGTAAGCTCCATGCCTTTTCGGCTGCGAACAAACAAGGCCGCGTTTAGGTCTTCCTCTAGCCGTCGTATGCTCTGGCTCAAAGCTGGCTGCACGATGTTCAAACGTTCGGCAGCTTTTGAAAGAACTCCAGTTTCGGCAACCGCTACAAAATGTTGGATCCGGCGAAAGTTCATTTCATTTCTGCTCCTTGATCATCAATTTTTGTGATCGAATGCATCATAACATTATCATATTCAATGGATCAATAAGCGCTTAGCGTCACTTGAGATGGCGCTGAAGGTTATAATGATTGAACGCTTCTACATTCCAGACGGTCAATCTGGCCAAATCCACTACGCCGTAGCGGGGCGTGGGCCGACAATCCTTTGTTTGCATCAAACACCGCGCAGCTGGGATGAGTTTCGAGAAGTGATGGAGTATTTGCAGGACGACTTTCAAATCATTGCGATGGACCTGCCTGGTATGGGGGCCTCATCAGCGCCCTTAAAGACCGCTTCAATCGAAACCTATGCGCGCGCTGCCATAGACTTGATAAAAAGTGTTGTGTCAGGGGCGCTCATTGTATGTGGCCATCATACGGGCGGGGCTGTCGCTCATGAATGCGCTGCAAGAGAACCCGAATTGTTCGATGGCCTAATTTTGTCATCGACGCCATGGGTTGATGCTGCTGAGCGTGAAGCTCGAAGATCCAAAACACCCATCGATACAATTTCGCGAACGAGACAAGGCGATCATTTGCTCGACCTTTGGCAGCAGAGAAGCGACTATTATCCCGCAGGTCCGGAATTTCTGGACCGATTTCTCGCGGACGCGCTGGCAGCGACATCCCCCACTGAGGGGCACCTTGCAGTCGGTCGCTATGAAATGGAGGCGTCCACGCCGCAGATCAAATGCCCAGTATTGATTGTCGAACACTCGCTTGATCCATTTGCGTCTAAGCATACGGGCCGCTTGCAAAATGCGTTTCCTGAAGCATCCGTCTCGCGAATTCCCGAAGGCCGAGTGCCGTTAGAGGCAACGGCCCGCCAATTCGCCGATCTGGTTCGCACTTGGGCGCACAAGCAATTTCAAACACTGACCAAGCCAGAAGGGGTCTCTTGATGACTGAACTTCTTCGCCACCCTTCGATAGATGCTGAAAAAGTGGCCGCTAAAAAGAAGCGAAAACTCGACTTAGGGAGAGATTGGAGCGCGTTTCCAGGCTATGAGGCGTCCAAGCGAGGTCTACGCAATTATTGGTATCCGGTGCTTTGGGCTCGCGATTTGAAGAAAAAGAAACCAAAGGCGGTGAAGCTGTGCGGAGAAAATATCCTTCTCCAACGCGACGCAGATGGTAATCCGCGTGCATTGCATGATCGTTGCCCGCATCGCGGTGTGCGGCTTTCGCAAGGCAAACAATGGTGGCCGAACACGGTTTCTTGCCCATATCATGGCTGGACCTTCGATCTTCGCGATGGAGACCTGAGAGCCGTTATCACAGATGGTCCGGACAGCCGAATGTGCGGTAAGGCAGCAGTAAAGGTCTATCCTGCCGAGGAACGCATTGGCCTGATTTGGGTCTTTGTTGGCGATGCAGAGCCCCATCCCTTGAAAGACCAATTGCCAGCCGAGCTCGTCGACCCTCCACATTATGCGGTAGGCGGCCGGATACAGGATCGAGAGGGCGATTGGCGCCTTTACGCAGAGAACGGGTTTGACGAAGGCCACGCCAAATACCTGCATCGAACCTCTATCTGGCGGATCATGAAAGTGATGCCAACCTGGAACAAAATCCATATCGAGCGGCATGGGCGTTGGCTTTATCGCGTCGAAGATGAGCGCCACTGGGATGCCGATTATCCGGGCCTCGGAAAATGGACCAATGAGCGTTGGTATAAGATCAAACCCAAACAGCGCCAAGGCAAGTTCATGGGCAATACCGGAGGAGGTAAAACCAATTCCTACATTCAGGAAAGAGACTTTCCTGGTTTCGCTTCACTCTCACTGCCAGGTGTGTTGCGGATCGCCTATCCTCAATTCATCCATTACGAGTTTTATGTCCCAATCGATGTCGATAAAACAAAGTATGTTGGCGTCATGGTTCAGTTCAAAAAGGGACTGAGCAAATGGCTGTACTACCTCCATTACCTCACGGCGATCCGCTGGATGTTCCATGGCCATTTCTCAAGTCAGGACCACTGGATGGTCGAAGAGACCAACGCTCCGCCAGAACGCCTCTATCGTCCGGACGTCTCAATCCTGGAATGGCGCAAACTGTTTACAGAGCCACATCCATTTAATGGACAAAAAATTCAGGAGGCAAAGGATGCTTAGCCTTCATCCTGAGCAAGCACCTGAAGGCCGAATGATTCAGGCTGGCGATGACGAGTATTATACAATCGAACTTGGTGAAGCAGACCGGACAATATTCTTACTGCACGGCGGCGGTCCAGGCTGCACAGCTTGGTCGGATTTCGCGGTCGTGTCTCAACTTTTCGCCAAGCATTACAGGGTCATTATGCCAGACCTGCTTCAATACGGACAATCATCAAAGAAGACAATCAAAGGACCGATGTGGGATTATCATAGCGGCTCAATTGTGCGCCTGATGGATAGTCTCGGGGTCGTAGAGGCAGACTTCATTTGCAACAGTTGGGGCGGCACAATCGCCCTCCGATTGGCCTCACGATTTCCAGAGCGCGCCCGTTCACTGACAATTACTGGCTCCATGCCCGTATTTCGTGGCCCGCTATTCCCGCTGCCGGAAGGGGGAAGACGCGGTCGCAATGCGCGAGACGTTTATTATGGCGGCGAAGCAGGTCCAACCCTTGATAAGATGCGCGCGCTCATGGCGCGACTAGAATGGTACAATCCGGATCTCATTCCCGAAGAAACGGTGAAAATGAGGTTCGAGCAAAGTCTGAACCCGGAAGAAATGGCATTGGCGGCGATGTCGGACAATCCACGGGGTGAGTGGCAGGAAATGGAACCAGTACTCAAAGATGTTGCGTGTCCAACTCTGTTCTGTTGGGGCCTACAGGACGATTTCCTGACGCCTGATTATCCATTGATGCTGATGAATATGGTGCAGCGCGGGCAACTCCACATCCTCGATGCCTCCTCTCACCATTTGCAGGAGGAGCGCCCCGAGCACTACTTCCACATCGTGCACGGATTCCTCCAACAGCCGATGACGTATTGAGGAACGCAACAATGAATCCCATTCGTTTTGTGAAGAATATCTTCGTAGACATTCTGTTGAAGCTTGCCGGCACCTGGATCGGTGCGCCGAAGGATAAAGCTTGGCCAGACACCCCGCACTGGAAAGAGGGCGTCTAGTGTTGGCCACCGTCTCATCCATAGACACACTTATCTCGGACGAGCATCTGACTGAAACACTGTGCGAGCTTGTCAATACGCGCTCGCCGACCGGCGAAGAAGCATCGCTTGCAGGCCAAATCAGCGCTCGCCTAAGACGCTATGGCGTGAACGCCGACACTCAGTCCTTCAATAAGAGCCAAGCCAACGCGATCGGGAGGATTGACGGTGAAGGCGACAAATCGCTCTTGCTTTATGCGCCGTTGGATACCGTGACGAGCGATCATGCCGAGGAAGACCTACCATGGGCGGGACCTGAGCTGCGTGACGATATGCGCGCGTGTGCTTTCGTCGAAGATGGTCATGTTTTTGGGTTGGGTGCGCATAACCCAAAAGGTCATGCGGCCTGCATTCTTGAAACGGCCCGCGTACTTGCTGTGATGGATACAAAGCTCGCCGGAAACCTATTTTTTGGGTTTGGCGCTGGCGGCATGCCAACTCATAGCCGTCCCGGTTTGCCAGAAGACACCGGACATGGCGTGGGATGTCGTCACCTTGTCGAGTCCCTGCCACCAATGGATGGCGCGATCATCGCAAAATCTGGTACATCCGTGACCTGGGAAGAAGTCGGGTTTGTATGGTTAGAGGTAACTGTTGCCGGCAAGCACAATTATGTCGGTGCGCGTCACCTGATGCCATATGACAATGCGATTGCGAACGCTGCACAGCTCATTTTGCAATTGGAAGAGTGGTTCGACACTTATGCTGCGAGAAACGCTTCGGAGAATTGTCGCCCACAAGGGACCGTGGCGCATATGTCATCCGGATGGGAGCGCATGCCGGCCTTCACGCCAGAGTGCGCTAAGTTTCTCATCGACTTGCGCTTTACCCCGGAGCAAACCGCGGAAGGCGTCGAAAAGGAATTCGCTGAAGCGCTGAAGACGTTTAGCGCGGCGCTCAACCTACAAACCAGTTACCGCGTGACGCAAACGATCAATGCCTCCCGTACCCCGCCAACGTCTCCGGTCATAAAGACCGCAATCAGGGTTTGGGAATCCATTCATGGCCAGCCGCACATTCCTTTTACCGTCATGTCTGGAGCAACAGACGCTAATATTCTTCGTGGGCTCGGCATTCCCACCGCGCGGATCGGACTCGCAAAAGCCAAGCTGCCGAACATTGATTTTGCTCTTGGGATGAACTGCGTTGCGCTTAGCGAACTTCGTCAATTGACGAAGTTTCTCACGCTCAGCGTGCTCAACTTTCTTGGAGAAAAGTCAGATGGGTGAAATCGTTGTCGGCATCGGTGCGTCGCATACCACGCTCATGAACACACAATGGGACAAAGTCGACCATTTGGACGAAGCACACAGCTTCAAGACCGCGCTCGAAACAGCGAGCGAAGTGATCCACAAACATAAACCGGACTTGGCCGTCATTATTGGGTCCAACCACTTTCGAGGCCACTGGTTGGACTTGATGCCGAGTTTTGCAATTGGGGTTGATGAATTGATTGCGAGCGGTGAGCACGGCACACCAGAGGGACGACAAAAGACGAGTCCAACACATGCATTGTCAATCGCAAACCACTTGTTGGAGAGCGGGTTCGACATGTGTTTCTCGACCCGCTTTGTCATTGATCACGGGATCAGTCATGCCATCCAATATCTGACCAAACAGAACCAGATTCCTGTCGTGCCGATTATGGTCAATAGTTTCGCGCCGCCACTCCCAAGCCTTCAGCGTTGTCTTGACCTTGGCACGGCGATTAAAGCCGCCATTGAACTGCTACCCGATAATATCACAGTTGCGGTGATTGGCAGTGGGGGGCTGTCGCATCAGTTACCGTTTCCAGACTGGCGCGCTCCAAAATCAGACAATGATGTCTTTCTCGTGGATAGCTGGAAAAATGGGCGCGGCGATTGGCAACGATACGAGACCCGTCGGCGCGCTATCATTGTGAACGCGCCGCCCGATCTGAATGAGGAATTTGATCGGGCGTTCTTGCAAGCGCTCTGCGACGGAAAAACGGAGGAATGGGTCGCCAATACCTCCGCCGACGCCCTCGTCGAAACGGCTGGAAATGGCGCAAACGAAATTCGTAACTGGCTCATCATGCATTCAGCAACCCGTTTCTCCCAAGGCGAAGTTCTCGCTTACGCACCAATGCCTGACTGGCTCACGGGAATGGGCGTTTTCATGTGTCAGCCAAATTGAAAAAAGGAAAATGAAATGACGATTTGGGGAGACCTACTGGGTCTAGAATTTGAAGTAAAACATATAGACGCAAAGGGCGTCAAAACGCGCGCTCTTATTGCCGGCAAAGGACAGGACGTGATTATGATGCACGGTACGTCCGGGCATATGGAGGCGTTTACGCGAAACATTCGCGCACACGTCGAGGCGGGATTTCGCTGCCACTCTATAGACGCTCTAGGGCACGGGTTTACTGGAAAACCTGACTTTAATTATGAGATCCCGAGCTATGTCGAACACGTCATAAATTATATGGATGCCATGGGCATTGAGAAAGCTCATCTCGCTGGTGAGAGTCTTGGGGGATGGACCGCTACAATCTTGACGCTCAACCATCCTGAGCGCGTGCGGTCTTTGCAACTCATTGCGGCAGGAGGCACCAAAGCTAATCCTGAAATCATGGAGCGGATCAGAAACTCGACAACCGCAGCGGTGATGGAAGATGATATTGATCTCACCCGCAAGCGTCTACAATTGCTAATGCACGATAACGCTGATGCGACCGAGGAACTCGTCGAAACGCGCTACACAATCTATCACCAACCTGAATTTCAAAAGAACCTCCATAATTTGCTTTGCTTGCAGAACATGGAAATCCGACAGCGCAATATGATGCAGCCCGAACAATTGCAGCAGATCACAGTACCGACTTTGATTATCTGGGGGCGTAACAATCCGTTCGGCGAAGTGCCCGAAGCTGATAAAATGCACGAGAACATTGCTGAATCGAAACTCGAGCTCTTCGATGAGTGCGGGCACTGGCCGCAACATGAGTGCCCAGAGCTCTATAACCGGATTGCGATTGCATTCCTCCAGGAAAATTCCGGCGATTAAGCAGCATTTATGACCTTCAAGACGATCGAGGACTGCGCGTGAGACAATATGAAGAGATGGCGAGTGCTCTGCGCGACGCCTATAGCGGCGACATCATACCTCCGCTTAGACCGGAACTGGATCCCACGGATGTGGATGGCGCCTACGCGGTACAGGCCATCAATACTGACTTCTGGACGGCGAATGGGCGAACCATTTCCGGTCGCAAGATCGGATTAACTTCGAAGGCTGTTCAGCAACAACTTGGTGTAGATCAACCAGACTTTGGCGTTCTTTTTGACGATATGCGCGTTCTAACCGGGGAAATTGTCGAAGCAAACAGGCTCATTCAGCCAAAGGCAGAGGCCGAAATCGCTATAGTATTAGGCAAGGACATCCTCGATCCAGACTGCACACCAGAAGCGTTTGCGGCAGCCGCCGATCACGCTGTCGCCGCAATTGAAGTGGTTGATAGTCGGATCCAGGATTGGCAAATTACATTTGCGGACACAGTTGCAGACAATGGCTCCTCAGCGCTCTACGTCCTTGGCGAGCAGAAGCAATGTCTTGAAGACCTCGATCTCTACACATGCGGAATGGTCCTCGAGGTCGATGGTAAGGTCGCTTCGATAGGAGCGGGGGCTGCCTGCTTAGGCCATCCGCTCAACGCAGGCGCATGGTTGGTTCGAACTCTAAGTGCGCACGGCATCGGTCTGAACGCTGGAGAAGTCATTCTCACCGGAGCTCTCGGGCCGATGGTCACCCTTCAACCGGGACAGACGATAACCGCGCGCATCGGCGGGATCGGCGCGTGCCAGTTTTCGTTGAGCGAGGGGTAAATGACCGAACGAGCGAATGTCGCAATTATTGGGTCTGGGAATATTGGTACGGACCTGATGATAAAAATTCAGAACATGGCTGACTGTCTTAATCTCTCGGCCATGGTTGGGATTGACCCAGGATCTGACGGACTAGCACGCGCAGCCAGCCTAGGCGTGGAGACCGTATCAGAAGGTATTGATGGCCTGTGCAAGATGACGCTCTGGAACGAGATCGACATTGTGTTCGACGCTACTTCTGCCAAGGCGCATGCCTATCATAGCGATGTCGTCACAAATGCCGGTAAAGTCATCATCGATCTCACCCCGGCAGCGATTGGTCCGTATGTGGTTCCGGTCGTAAACGGTAACGAGAATTTAGATCAACCGAATGTGAATATGGTGACGTGCGGTGGGCAGGCCACCATACCGATTGTGGCGGCCGTCTCTAAAGTCGCGCGTGTCCACTATGCGGAGATTATTGCTTCAATATCCTCGAAGAGCGCAGGTCCGGGAACGCGCGCAAATATTGATGAGTTCACCGAAACGACATCTGAAGGCATCGTGAAAGTCGGCGGCGCCGAAAAAGGAAAAGCAATCATCATTCTGAACCCGGCAGAGCCTCCCATGATCATGAGGGATACGGTCTTTACATTGTCTTCCAATGGTGCCGAGCGAGAGATCGAAGCGTCGATCTTAGAAATGATCGAGCGGGTCCAAAATTATGTTCCAGGCTATCGCTTAAAGCAGGATATTCAGTTCGAACGTTTTGGCGCCAACAATCCGATCCACATTCCCGGACTTGGAACCTTTGAAGGGATCAAGACAACTACGATGTTAGAGGTTGAAGGCGCTGCGCACTACTTGCCTGCCTATGCGGGTAATCTCGATATCATGACGTCTGCAGCAATGGCGACAGCGCAAGAAATTGCGCGCAAACGCAGCTTAGGAAGTTGAATTTGATGACTCTAGATCCCACGCAAACGCCAATTTATATTCAAGACGTGACGCTCAGAGATGGTATGCACGCCATTCGCCACCAGTATGGGATCGAGCAGGTTCAAGCTATCGCAAAAGCGCTTGATGAAGCAGGGGTCGACGCAATCGAAATCGCTCATGGAGACGGTCTGAACGGATCGTCCTTCAATTATGGTTTTGGCGCACACACTGATCGAGACTGGATTGCCGCGGTTGCGGACGTCACGAAGAACATTCGACTGACCACGCTCTTGCTGCCAGGTATAGGCACGGTGCAAGACCTGAAAGAAGCCTACGATTTGGGCGTTCGTTCAGTTCGTATCGCAACGCATTGCACCGAAGCTGACATATCAAAGCAACATATCGCCGCCGCGCGAGATCTTGGCATGGATACCGTTGGCTTTCTGATGATGAGTCACATGATTGAGCCGGACGCATTAGCTGAGCAGGCAAAGCTCATGGAGACCTATGGGGCAGAGTGTATCTATGTCACCGATTCAGGCGGTGCTCTCGATATGGATGGATACAAGGCGCGCCTAGACGCTTATGATCGTGTACTCAATCCTGAAACTGAACGCGGCGTCCATGCCCATCACAATCTATCGCTTGGCGTTGCGAATTCGATTGTTGGTGTCCAAGCGGGTGCCGTTCGCATCGACGCGAGCCTCGCAGGGATGGGCGCGGGCGCCGGTAATGCGCCCTTAGAAGTGTTCATCGCCGCGGCAGACCGCAAAGGATGGCTGCATGGTTGCGACTTGTTTAAGCTAATGGACGCGGCAGAAGAGCTTGTGCGCCCATTGCAGGACCGCCCCGTGCGAGTCGACCGAGAAACGCTTAGCCTTGGATACGCAGGCGTTTACTCCAGTTTTTTACGGCATGCTGAGAAAGCATCGAATGATTACGGCATCGATGTGAGGTCTATCCTCGTTGAACTTGGAAATCGGATAATGGTTGGCGGCCAGGAAGATATGATCGTGGACGTCGCGCTAGATTTGTCAAAGTAAGCGATCACTTCATCAAAAACGAATTGAAACTAAACTTGGAGCACGGGCTTGCCAAATATCAAGATCCTAGACCATGCGGGCAATACACGAATGATCGAAGCGTCGATTGGCGAAAGTCTCATGGAAGCCGCCGTCAGAAACGCCATTCCAGGCATAGATGCAGATTGTGGCGGTGCGTGCGCCTGCGCGACGTGCCATGTCTATGTCGATGAGGCGTTCTTAGAGAAAGTCGGAACGGCTGAGGACATGGAACAGTCTATGTTAGATTTTGCAGAACGTGTTCAACCGAACTCCAGATTGGCGTGTCAAATCTTGCTCAGCGATAAACTTGAAGGTCTCATTGTTGCGACCCCTGAATCCCAAACCTAAGCCTTTGTGTCTGACTATGTTCCTTTATCAGATAGGCTAATCTGGGTGGCCCCGGGTCATTGCCAAACAGTTGAACCCGGTCCTTAGACCAAACTGCGGTCCAAACAAACTTTCTTTCCCAAACCGATTTCTCTCGCGAATTCCGAACGGCGCTCCGCATACTCTGATGCAAACATCGGATAGTTTGTCGAAAAACTCCAGCGTGCACGATATTCATCTGGGCTAAGGTGGAACCCGGTGCGAATGTAACGCTTGGCCACTTTGAGCTTCTTACCGTCCTCGAGGCAGATAATATGGTTCTGCGGGATCGACTTAGTAACCGGAACCGCTGGAGCTGAGCGGTCTAATTCGGTCGATGGACTATCCAGCTACTGCATTATTGTCTTCTCGATGAGTTCAGTTTTCGAAACATCGTTCGCCAGTAGTTCCTATTAGGTTTTATGCGGCGCCCGTGTCCAATTAATTCGGGTCGTCGCCTTTTAATTCCCCTAGAGTTTTGAGGTGTTTGCACCTTCAAGCTTTCACTAATCATCACGGAACATCACCTATTGGCCTTTCGCGTCACGCGAAGTCCCGCATCGTCCTGATAAGACACGATTATCCGCCTATCCAAACCAGGGGTAAATGTCTCAGCCTTAGGGCATGAAACTGAACACAACCCTTTTCTGGCAAGTCATGCTCGTTCTCACCATCGCGGTTTGCGGTGTCTGGCTTGCAGCCCAGTGGACCGCGAGTGAACTTGGCTATTCTTCGCGTCTTGGTGAGCCATGGTTCGTTTTGGGCAATACACCAATTTACCACCCATGGCGTTTCTTCGGATGGTGGTACGCGTTCGAAGCCTATGCGCCAGAGGTCTTTCAGCGCGGTGGTCAAATTGCTGGGGCAAGCGGGATCGCTTGCGTCTTTACGGCGGTGACTTGTGCGGTTCTTCGATCGCAAGAGTCTGAGAACGTGACCACTTATGGCTCGTCGCGTTGGGCGAAGAAACGGGAGATTCGCCGTGCAGGGCTCCTGACTGATGATGGCGTATTCCTCGGTCAGCTGTCAGGCGCCTATCTTCGGCATGATGGGCCAGAACATGTCATGGCATTTGCGCCAACACGATCGGGCAAAGGCGTAGGCCTTGTTATCCCGACGCTTCTTTCCTGGCGCCACTCTGCCGTCATCCATGACATCAAAGGCGAAAACTGGGATCTGACGTCTGGGTGGCGGTCACGGTTTTCGCGCGTGATCAGATTTGATCCGACACATCCAGAAACGTTGCGCTACAATCCACTCTTGGAAGTCCGCAAAGGTCGCAATGAGGTTCGCGATGTTCAGAACATTGCAGACATACTGGTCGACCCTGATGGCGGGCTAGAGCGGCGCAACCATTGGGATAAGACAGCCCACTCTTTGCTGGTTGGCGCAATTCTGCATGTCCTCTACGCAGAAGCCGACAAATCTCCAGCAGGCGTAGCAGAACTTTTGTCCACGCCATCACGTAGCTTCCGCTCCACGCTGGAACATATGCTGCGCACCAATCATCTAGGGACCGATGAACACCCGCGGGTACATCCTGTTGTCGCCCAATCCGCGCGGGAACTCTTGAACAAATCCGAGAATGAGCGCTCCGGTGTTCTCTCGACCGCGCTTAGCTTTCTTACGCTGTATCGCGACCCGACCGTGGCGCGTGCGACCTCAGCCTGCGACTGGCGGATCGATGACCTGGTCTCGGGCGAACATCCAGTTTCACTCTATCTGGTCGTCCCGCCATCCGACATCTCTCGTACGCGGCCCTTAGTGCGCCTCATCCTGAATCAAATCGGGCGGCGCCTGACTGAAGATCATCGAGGTTCAACTGCCGACCGGCGGCAAGTGCTCTTCATGCTCGACGAGTTTCCAGCACTTGGTCGATTGGACTTCTTTGAAACCGCGCTTGGTTACATGGCAGGCTACGGACTTCGCGTATTCCTCATCGCACAGTCTCTGAATCAAATCTCAAAAGCCTACGGTCCCGAGAACGCCATCCTCGACAATTGTCATGTGCGTGTCGCGTTTGCTAGCAATGATGAACGCACGGCCAAACGTATTTCAGACGCACTTGGGGCAACGACTGAGCTGCGGGCTATGAAGAACTATGCAGGCCATCGTCTCGCGCCATGGCTCAGTCATGTCATGGTTTCTCGCCAAGAAACCGCTCGCCAGCTTCTAACACCCGGTGAGGTGATGCAGCTGCCCGCTGATGATGAAATCGTCATGGTGGCGGGGGCACCGCCCATTCGCGCTAAAAAACTACGCTATTATGAGGATCGCAACTTCACCGGGCGTGTGTTGGAGCCCATCGACGCCTCTCAGGCGCGAACGGAAAATGCTTCAGTGAGTGTTCCGAACGTTTGGGATGGCACTTTCGCTGATGCACATGAAGAACTCGGCGTGGACCTGAGCGGTGAGGGTGGCCTCCAGCGTTCGCCAGACCTCGATGTTGCATCAGAACACGAGGCGATCGATCTCGGTGAAGATGAAGAGCCCGCGCCGCAGGTTAAGGATTTGTTCGGCGTTCCGGTCGCAGAAGCTGACGCCTTTGATGAATTGACTGCGGCTCAGATGTTTCAGGGGCGTGGATCATGAAACCACGCATCCACCCCTATATTTCCGAGCTAAACTATTCTCGTGTTCGCGCGCTTGCAGAGCGTCCCGATCAATCTGAAAGCTCTGTCGTCGACCGCGCGCTCACAGCTTTCTTTACAGAGCAAAAAGACGATGAACGTGACGCTGCCATAATCCGCCGCCTCGACCGTCTCACGCGCCAGTTTGACCGTCTTGAACGACAAGACATGGTCCATGGCGAAACACTCGCGCTTTACATTCGCTACTTCCTCACGGTTACGCCTGGACTGCCCGCTAACCAAATGGATGCCGCGCGCGCCAAAGGCGAGCAACACTTCCAGGCCTTTATAGAGCAACTCGGACGAGATCTTCAGTCGGGACGGCGTGTCCTGCAGCGCGCCGTTGATGAAGTCACAGCGGATGCAAACGATTTCTTTTCTGCGCAAGACCTCGAGCGCCTCCACCAACCCGCGCCTGATCCTGCGAGCCAAGAGGGAGGGTCCGATGCGTGATGAAAGAGGTGAGCGCCGGACCACGGATATGCTCATGACAGCACTCGGTGAACAAATTACCGGCGCGCTCGGCGACCCTTCGGTGGTCGAAATCATGATGAACCCTGATGGCAGACTTTGGATCGAACGGCATGGCATAGGGCGCATTGATACCGGTTCAGAGCTTTCGAGCCACGAAGTTGAACGCGTCATTCGCCTGGTCGCAACGCATGCAGGCCGGGACGTGACGGCCACATCTCCTATTGTTTCAGCGGAATTGCCAATCGGCGGCGAACGATTTGAAGGCGTCCTACCGCCCGTCACAGCCGGACCATGCTTTTCTATTCGAAAACCGGCTGGGCGTGTCATCGGTCTAGACGAGTATGTTGAGCACGGCGTGATCAGTCCCCAAAACGCCGACGCTTTGCGCGCTGCGGTCGCAGAGCGCTCTAACATCATGATTGTCGGCGGCACCGGGTCAGGCAAGACGACGCTTGCCAATGCGCTGTTGGCTGAGATCGCACATTCTGGAGACCGTGTCGTCCTTCTCGAGGACACCAGAGAGTTACAATGCGCCGCAAAAGATGTCGTGGCAATGAGGACCCAACCAGGAAGCGTCAGCCTTTCCGACCTTGTTCGCTCAACGCTTCGGTTGCGTCCGGATCGTATCATCATCGGCGAAGTCCGAGGTGGCGAAGCGCTGGATATGCTGAAAGCCTGGAATACAGGTCATCCGGGCGGGATTGCGACGCTTCATGCAAATTCTGCCGAAGCGGGCCTTAGTCGTCTTGAGCAACTGATTGGCGAAGCCACTCCCAACATACCGCTGGATCTCATCGCGGAGGCCGTCGATTGCGTGGTCTCCATCAAACGAGATGGCACAGCGCGGCGTGTCGACACCGTTGCGCGCGTAATGGGCGTGACCGCTAATGGCTACGAATTGGAATCCGTAAGGCCGTCCATTCGGCAGGTCGTTCCAAACACAACATTCCCAAATGAGAAAGGAAACCAAAATGAGTAATTCACTTGGAAAGGCGCTGTTACTTGCGGGAATCGTCGCGGCTGTCTCGCTGCCCGCTCACGCGGCAGGGTCCGGCATGCCGTGGGAAGGGCCGCTGACTCAGGTGCTCGCTTCGATTGAAGGGCCGGTTGCGCGCATACTTGCGACCATCGTCATCATCCTGACGGGCCTGGCACTCGCATTCGGTGAAAGCGGCGGCGGCATGCGTAAATTGCTGCAGATCGTATTCGGGCTGTCGATCGCATTTGCAGCCACCAGCTTTTTCTTGAGCTTCTTCTCCTTTGGCGGCGGGGCAGCTTTCTAATGCCTGGGCCGCGTGCACTTCCAAATGGGTATTCAGTACCTGTCCATCGGGCGCTGACCCAGCCCATCTTGATGGGCGGCGCCCCCAGAATGGCGGCCATTTTCAATGGCACGCTTGGCGCGGCTCTGGGCCTCGGGCTCCAGCTTTGGGTCGTCGGGATTGTCTATTGGCTGGTCTCCCACGCGCTCTGCGTCTGGGCCGCCAAACGCGACCCAAATTTCATGGAAGTGATGACCAGACACATTCGACATCGAGGGTATCTGACATGCTGAACCTTTCTGAATATCAGCAAAAACCAAAACGCCTCGTAGATTATCTGCCATGGGCGGCGTTGATCGGTCCCGGGCTTGTTCTCAACAAAGATGGATCATTGCAGCGGACTTGCCGCTATCGCGGACCGGACCTGGAAAGCTCAACACCCGAACAACTGGTTTCCTACATTGCGCGGGTCAATAACGTCCTACGGCGGTTTGGAAGTGGGTGGGCCTTGTTCTTTGAGGCGGCGCGCCGCCCCGCTCAAGGTTATCCTGACACCGGCTTTGAAGATGATGCGAGCTGGCTGGTCGATGAGGAGCGCCGGGCGACATTTGAAGCCGCGGGTGCACATTTTGAAACAGACTTCTATCTGACTCTGACCTGGATGCCGCCCGCGGATCGGGCAGGGCGGGTTGAAGCGCTTCTTATAGAAGATCCCTCAGACGCCCCAGAAGCCTTCTGGCGTGACAATCTCGAATGCTTCGACAAAGAAGCGTCCCGCGGTTTCGATCTGATTGATACCTTGATGCCTGAAGTCAATTGGCTCAGCGATGAAGAAACGCTGACATATTTGCATGACTGCGTGTCAGTGAAACGCCACGGCGTGCGCGTGCCCGATACGCCAATGCACTTGGATGGCATTCTGGCCGATTGCGGATTTTCAGGGGGGCTTGTGCCAGAGCTTGGCGGACAAGCCGTTCGCTCAGTCTCTGTGCTGGGCTTTCCGCCTCATACAGAACCGGCGCTCCTTGCTGACCTTGATCATCTTGGATTTTCTTATCGCTGGATGACGCGGTTTCTGCCGCTGGATAAGCCCGAAGCCGAAAAGATCCTGAACCGATATCGCCGCCAATGGTTCGCCAAACGCAAATCCGTGATGACCATCATTAAGGAGGCGCTGGAGAATGAACCGGCACAATTGGTCAACACGGATGCAGACAATAAGGCTGCCGATGTCGATGAAGCCTTACAAGCCTTGGGCGCAGATCACGCGAGCTTTGGCTATCTGACGACCACAATCGTCGTGATGGATCCGTCGCCCGAGATTGCTAACGAACGGGCTCGCGCGATCGAACGCATTCTGGGCGCGCATGGATTTGCGACCATCACTGAGACGATGAACGCCGTTGAAGCATGGCTCGGCACCCATCCAGGCAATGCCTATGCCAATGTTCGCCAACCATTGCTGCACACCATCAATCTTGCCCATATCGCGCCGCTGTCAGCAATCTGGGCGGGGCCTGAAGACAACAAACACTTGAACGGGCCGCCACTACTGATGGCGCGTTCGGCAACCAACACGCCATTTCGTTTGGTCACGCATCAAGGCGATGTCGGACATACAATGATCGTCGGGCCAACCGGTGCAGGCAAGTCGGTCCTGCTCAGCCTCATCGCGATGCAATTTCGCCGCTATGTAGACGCGCGAGTCTACATATTCGACAAGGGACGCTCGGCTCGCGCGGCCATGCTCGCCATGGGCGGCGAAGACTATAATCTGAGCCTTGAAGGCGGACTGTCATTCCAACCGCTTGCGGCAATAGACAATGAACGCGAGCGCGCCATGGCGCAGTCTTGGCTTCTGGGCTTGCTCGAACAAGAAGGCGTGGAGTTAACCCCTGCTGTTCGCGAGTCGATTTACTCTGCGCTGGTCAGCCTTTCCGAAGCACCAGAACGCCAACGAACGCTGACAGGATTGGCAGCCTTGGTTCAGTCGTCAGATCTCAGACAAGCGCTGCAGCCATATACCCTGGACGGCCCGTATGGCAGCCTGCTGGATGCTGACAGCGACAGCCTGCGTCACGGCAATGCCGCTGTCTTCGAAATGGAGGATTTGCTCCACGATCCGCGCCTCGCCGCACCGGTTCTCTCCTACCTCTTCCACCGGCTTGAAGAGCGTTTCGATGGGGCGCCGACATTGCTCATCCTGGATGAAGCTTGGACCTTCCTCGATCATCCCATGTTCGCGGCGCGCATTCGAGAATGGCTCAAAACCCTTCGCAAGAAAAATGTCTCGGTGGTCTTCGCGACCCAGTCACTCGCTGACATTGCAGCGAGCGACATATCGGCAGCGCTGATCGAAAGCTGCCCGACGCGGATTTTTCTGCCGAACGCCAGAGCTGAAGAGCCGGGGCAGATGGCGGCGTATGACGCCTTTGGCCTCAATGAGCGTCAAATCCAATTGATCACGCGATCGACGCCGAAGCGAGACTATTATCTGCAATGCCCTGCCGGTAATCGCCTCTTCGATCTCGAAATGGGCGATGTCGCACTCGCCTTTTGCGGCGCGAGTTCCAAGGCCGATCAGGTCGATATCGATGAAGTTCTGGAGACCACCACGCCTGGCAATTCGTTCGCGGCCGCTTGGCTCGCGGCCAAAGGTCTCGATTGGGCTGCCGATCTTATCCTTCAACAAGACAATGGAGACGTGCCATGCGCCGCAGAATAGTCGCTGGCCTCATTGCAGGCCTTTGCCTTTCGAGTGCGTCTCCGCCTGCACATGCCTTTTTCGGTACAGGCGGCGTCGTCATCGATCCGACCAACCTGGTTCAGAACATCCTGACGGCGACACATACGCTCGAGCAAATCAACAATCAGATCAATCAACTTCAAAACGAAGCGAATATGATCCTCAACCAGGTCGAGGATTTAAAACGCTTGGACATTAGTCGCCTCAGCGACTTGCGCCGCATCTTGGAACAGATCGATGCGCTTATGCGTGAAGCAGATGATATCACTTACGAGGTGGCGACATCTGAGGAGAGGTATCGGGAGACGTATCCAGAGAGTTATTCGGGGCTCAACAACACCGAAATTGTCCAGCGCGCGACCGATCAATGGCGAATTTCACGCCGAGCGTTCGGGCATTCGATCAAAGTTCAGTCTGGGATTGTGAAATCTATCAATGAGGCTCGCACGACACTGCATGACTTAGTCTCTGCCAGCAATGAAGCGACCGGCAACTTGGCTGTCAGCCAGGCGGGCAATGAACTCGCTGCGCTTTCCATCGAGCAGCAAATGCAGATGCAACAGCTCATGGCCGCCCACTACCGGATGGTTGCGACCGAAGCGGCCAGGCGTAGCGCCATCGAAGAGCAAGCTCGCATCCGTCATTCGCGTTTTCGCGGAGACGGCGTGGCTTACACTCGGAATTAGCCCGTCATGAATGATCTCAATATCATCGACCAGTTCGTTGCGACCTTCTCGCTTTATATAGATAGCGGGTTTGGATTTCTGAGCGGCGACGTCGCATTCCTGACCTCGGCGCTGATTGTCATCGATATCACGCTTGCGGGGCTGTTCTGGGCCATGGGGCCGGACAGTGATATCATCGGCAAGTTCTTGAAGAAGATCCTCTATGTTGGCTTCTTCGCACTGATCATTGGCAACTTTGCCCTCTTGGCCGATGTCATCTTTCGAAGCTTTGCCCAGCTCGGTCTCAATGCAACAGGTGGCACAATTACAGCCGCTGACATTGTCAGGCCCGGCTTCGTCGCTGCGACCGGGTATGATGCTGCTTATCCTTTGCTGGATGAGATCTCCAAGCTCACCGGCCCCATCGCCTTCTTCAAGAATTTCGTGATTATTGCGGTCCTTTTCCTCTCCTGGGTCATTACGCTGCTCGCCTTCTTTTTCCTGGCGATCCAGCTCTTCATCACGATCATTGAGTTTAAGCTGACCACACTGGCGGGATTTGTACTCATCCCCTTTGCGCTTTGGAACAAGACGTCCTTTCTGGCCGAACGTGTCCTTGGCAATGTGATCGCGTCCGGGATCAAACTCATGGTTCTCGCGATCATTGTCGGCATCGGCTCAACGATCTTTTCGACCATCACATCCACGTTTGCGCCGGATGCGGTGACTTTAGAACAAGCCGCATCGGTCATTCTCGGCTCCTTGGCCTTGCTTGCTCTTGGCATTTTTGGGCCCGGCATAGCAACCGGCCTGGTCTCAGGTGCACCGCAACTAGGGGCAGGGGCTGCTGTTGGCACTGTTGCAGGTGTCGCGGCCGGCTCGGCGGCCGGTGCAGCTGTTGCTGGCGGCGCTGCACGTGGCGCAGGGAACTTTGTCGGATCATCAGTCGGCGCCGCGGCCTCTATGACGGGCGGTGCGCGCACGGCTTACGCCATGGCGAGCACGGCTTCTGGCAAATCCGGTCTTAGCGGTATGGCCGCAGGGGTGACGGGTGTTGCATCAGCAGGCGCGGCGGGCGTCACAAAGCGTGCCCGCCATTTTATGGGTCGAATGTCTGGTCGTCGCCAAAACGGCGCACGGGCCGCTTTCATTACGACGGGCGGCGGTGGCGTGTCGCAAACCCCAAGCGCGGCAAATGATGGTGGCGGCGGCGGACCAAACTGGGCGCGCCGCTTCAAGTCCGGCCAAGCGCGACGTGACGCTGGCATGACCGCCGTAGCCGCAGTGCGCGATGGTGACCGCCCGGGCGCAGGCGCCGCCCCGCAGCTCAAAGACAATGAGGAGTAGTTCCAGATGATTTGGAAACGAACACTAAGCGCTTATGGCGATACACCCGAACCGGTCACGCCATATCAACGCGCGGCGCAAGCCTGGGACGACCGGATCGGGTCTGCGCGCGTCCAGGCGCGCAATTGGAGATACGCAGCACTTCTGGCGCTAGGCATGTGCCTGATCTTGGCAGGCGGGCTCGTCTGGCGCTCCACGCAAAGTTTCGTCACGCCCTATGTCGTTGAACTATCCACCGATGGTGTTGTTCGCGCCGTGGGACCCGCCAAGGCGGCTTATGAGCCGACCGATGCGCAAATTGCTTATCATCTCGCAGGCTTCATTCAGAATACGCGGTCTGTCTCGATCGATCCAGTCATTGTCCGCCAGAATTGGATGGATGCGTACGCCTATGCCACCGATCGTGCCGCAACGACGCTAAATGCATATGCCCAAGACAATGACCCATTCACCGACATCGGCAATCGCTCAGTCTCTGTCGATATTGTAAGCGTTGTACGCGCATCGGGCGATAGCTTTAACGTCCGCTGGCGCGAGACCGCCTTCAGAAACGGCGCTGAAGTCAGCCGCGAGAATTGGACCGCGACCCTTTCCATTATCAATGACACGCCGCGCGACGCTGAGACCCTGCATCTCAATCCGCTGGGGCTCTACGTCCACGGCATCAATTGGTCGAAAGACCTATCTTAGAAGGAGGCCTCAAGCCCATGAAGACAACATTGATTTCTATTCCCTTGAGCCTTCTGGCTTTGACCGCATGCGAGAGCCTGCAGCTTAGCCAGCCGCTCGGTCCTGACATCGCTCTTGATGAAGAGCCCTTTATCGAAGCGGTCTACCTCGACACCGACGATGAATTGGTCACGCAGGTCGGCTTCTCCACTGACGAACCGATCGTCGCGCGAACTTATAGCCCGTCTGTCAGTCCGGAAGATGTTCGAAGTAATGCTCCGACATCAAACCTCGCTCCTTATCAAGCCATCGATCAGGCGAACGCAAAAGCCGCGATTGAGCCGTCTGCCGCCAACTATATGAACGCGATCCAGATCTACCCCTACACACGCGGCGCCCTCTATCAGGTCTATACTGCGCCTGAGCAGGTGACCGACATTGCGCTCCAACCCGGTGAGGAGCTGATGTCGGTCTCAGCAGGCGATACGGTGCGTTGGGTGCTCGGCGATACGGTGTCCGGAATAGGAGACCAGGCCCAGGTCCATATACTGGTGAAGCCTATCCAGGCTGGTCTTAAAACCAATCTGATCATCACAACCTCTCGCCGCGCCTATCACCTCGAACTCCATGCCTTCAACGAGACTTATATGGCGGCTGTTTCTTGGCGATACGCTAACCAGCCACTGGTGCAGCGGCGTATAGTGTCATCCGAGGCGTCTGCAACGCGCGATCCGGTCGTTCCTGGCTTACAACTCGGGCGGCTAAAGTTTCGTTATGAAATCAGCGGAGATGAACCGCATTGGCGCCCAACGCGCGTCTTTGACGATACGCGCAAAGTCTACATTCAGTTTCCAACGCGGCTCGACCAGGGCGAAGCGCCGCCGCTTTTTGTGGTGGGCCGAGACGGTAAATCCCAACTCGTGAATTACCGGATGCGGGACAATTACTATGTCGTGGATCGTCTCTTTTCTATGGCCGAACTCCGACTAGGTGAGAAGAGCCAAGATGTGGTGCGGATTTCGCGAAGCGATCTTGAAGGCGTGTCTTAATGTCTGCGCCTAATCACGTTGGAAGCAATGACGACCTTCTTATTCGCGCCGCGCCTGCGCCGGTAAAACGGTTCAACAAAAAAGCGATTGCGGTTGTTATCGGCGGCGCTGCCTTGCTGGTGCTTGGCAGTTTCTCACTTGCCTTAAGTCCAAAATCCGATGCTGCTGATACCGCGCAGCGTGAACTTTACTCAACGAAGAACAAGCCAAAAGCAGATGGGCTCGCAGACCTGCCCGTCACCTATGCGAGTCTAACACCTGAAATCCCGAGACTAGGTCCAGCGCTGCCAGGGGATTTAGGTGCTCCCATTCTTCAAGCGCATCGCGAAGGCCGGATCACACTTGATGATGACTTGCCGAGATATGTAGACCGTCTGGATCAACCGGATCGGCCGAGCCCAGAAGAGCTTGCGGCAACGGAGCGGGCGCTCGCAGCCCGCGAAAGCGGTTTGTTCTTCTCTAATCGCTCCGAAACAGCCAGCGCGGATCGACGGTTAGATGTTAGCGGGGGGCAACCAGCTAAGGCGAGAGATCCGTTTGAAATGCTAAATGCCCTCCAAGCAGCGGCAATACCAACCAGCTTTAATCACGACCCAAATCATCAAGGACGCAAAGAAGAGTTTGTAGCGTCCGGTTCGAACAGTCCGATCTATAACCCCCATCGGATCGAACACCCTTTATCGCCCTGGCAGGTCATGGCGGGTACGGTTATTCCAGCAACGCTTTTGACGGGGATCAATTCTGATCTTCCCGGACAGGTCATTGGGCAGGTGACCGAGCCGGTCTATGACACCGTGACGGGAGAGGTCGTGCTCATCCCGCAAGGCAGCCGCCTGATGGGACGCTATGACAGCGTCGTGGCCTATGGGCAATCGCGAGCGCTCATCGTTTGGAATCGCATCATTATGCCGGATGGTAGTTCTATCCGGATTGAGAACCTGCCCGGCGTGGATAGTCGCGGAAATGCGGGGCTCAAAGACCACGTCGACAATCACTCGCTGCGCTTTTTCTCTGCCGCAGCGCTCTCGAGCCTAATCAGCATCGGCACAGAGCTTTCTGCAGATGATGATGAGAATATTGCACGCGCGCTTCGCGACGCAGCCCAAGACGGCGCATCGCGTGTCGGCGATGAAGTGGTACGCCGCCAACTTGCCGTCCAGCCCACAATTACAATCCGGCCCGGCTGGCGGTTTCGTATCCTGGTCCACCAGGACCTGATCATGACCCCATATGGAGATCCAAAATGAACGCAGCAGAACTAAAAATCGGACCCTTGAAAGATAAAAAGCCGGTCAAATTTAGCATCGATGTCGATGCGGACTTGCATTCGGATTTGAAAGATTACGCCAAGGTCTATGAACAAGCCTATGGCCAACGCGCGGACGTCAAAGCGCTTATCCCCTCGATGCTTCGTTCATTGATGGACAGCGATGCCGGTTTCAAGCGCGCTCGAAGAGCAATGAAGGACTAATTCAGTAACGGAGGCAAAAAATGGCCAATATCGGAATCTTTACCAGAACCCGAAATGGGTTTGAGGGCACTATAACGACCCTGACTTTATGTATGTCGGCGCGGTTTGTGCGGAACAAAAATAAGCGCGGCGACCGCTCTCCAGATTATTTCATCAAAGCGGGAGACAGCGACCTCGGGGTAGGGTGGGATGCGCAATCGCAAGGCGATGACCCAAAGGATTACATTAAATGTGTATTGGATGACCCGAGCTTCGTCGCACCGGTTCAAGCAGCTTTGTTTCTCCGAAATGACGGCGCTGACTTGGTTTGGAAACGCCAGTCCTAATCATGGCGATAGACCGGCCACCTCATTCAGATGTTTCCGAGCATGACTTAGAGCATGCGACCGAGGTGGCGGCTGAATTGGTTCGAAGGTTCGGCAACGCCTATTGGCCTTTCTTCGAACGGTTAGAGCGTGAGCTGGGAGAGCGCCGCGATCGCGCAAATCGGCTGGTTCGATTTACCAAGGAGCGTTCGAACCGTTAGCGCGCAGTTCAATTATCCCCACGTGAAGTTTTGTCACTCTCCTTCAGGCGTTCTATCAATCGTTTTATCGATTCAGGCAAAGGTTCGGACAAAATGTTTGCGTGGCCGGAGACCAATTCAGAATGCAAATCACTTCTGGCTTTACTCGCAATCAAGGGAGTGTCTTCGTTTAATCCAGGTTTTTGTTCTTGTTTTCGATTTTTACTCATCAATTCCCCTTAGTGATGGCAAGTGATTCCAAAACTGAGCCTCTCAGGCTGGCGGATATACACATAGTGCGGCGTGAAAGAATTGATCTGGATCAATTTGTGGGACCAAATTTCTTTAGTTTTGAAGGTTTAGAGCGAGGGCGCTTAAGGCTGGTGTACGGCTGATAAGCGCGGCGGTTTCGATCTAATTTATACGTCCATACAAAGTACATCTCAGCCAGCGCACATCAGGAGTGCGCCGCTGCGTTGTCTTTCGATCTATAAATTTTCGCTCCAGCGCGTAAGCTATGACAAGATCGCGAAAAAAATGGAGTGGCGGTTATGCCCAAAAAAAACGCTAGACTTGTTCTATTGGTCGCCTCTGCAGGTTTTCTCTTTGCGGGCAGTTGCTCTCAGGCACCAGAGTCTGAAACGCCAGCGCCTATCGAGAGCAACGAGGTTGTCGTCCTCGAAAGTATGGATGAAACGACAGCGAGAACCGATCTATCGCTCGTCAATGGTCCAGAGTTGAGCGAACTGGAATTCGGACCAGAGAACACCTTGTTTGCTGCGAGCAACCAAACTGAGGCGATATATGCGTTTCAACTCCGAGCAAGTGATATCGGAGAAGCCCCGGCTCAACCGACTCCATTTAATCTGGAATCATTAGGCACTGAATTGTCGCTTCTTTTTGGGGTTCAGCCTTTGGATGTCATCTACAACGACCTAGCGGTTCATCCTGTATCGTCTGAGGCATATTTGAGCGTTAACGTACGAGCGGAGACTGGAGAGTTTCCGGCTCTTGTCAGAATAAAGCAAAATGGCGAGCTATCGGTTATCAACACGAGCGACCTCGAATTTGATAAAATAGAACTTTCTGATCCGGCAGACGAGGATATCGTTTTTTGGCGAGATGTCCCCGCCGCATCGCTGACCGTTACTGACCTTGAATTCAGCGATGGAAAACTCCTCGTGGCCGGATTGTCCACAGGTGAATTTGCATCGACCCTAAGAACGATTGACTTCCCTTTTGATGAAAAAGTCAGCTCTTCAAGCATAGAGATCTTTCACACGGCACATAATCAAAATGAAACGAGAGCTCCGATCAGGGCGATGACTGTTGCCATGGTCAATGGAGAGCGTACTTTGATCGCAGCATATACATGCACGCCTCTGGTCACTATCCCTGCCAGTTCGTTGCAAGATGGAGAGCATGTGTTTGGCAAAACCATCGCTGAACTGGGCTATGGAAATGTTCCTGTTGAAGTCCTGTCGATTTCGACTCTCAATATGCAAACTCAGCAACCCGAAGAATTTGTGCTTGTGATAAATCGTGAGATGAGCGCCAATCTCATTCGAATGGAAGACTTAGCCGCCGCGGCTGCCGCCCCAGGTATCACAACCGCTTTTAAGGGGCTTGGGGACACTATGGGCGTTGAGAATTCACGCCATCCCTTGAGTGGTGTCATTCAAGCGGACGTGCAAGATGCCCAATTCATTCTTATTCTCAAACGGAACATTGATTCAGGCGAAATAGAATTGGTGTCGCAAATGAAAGGGTCTTATTTCCGACTTTCAGACTTCGTTAGCGAGTACAATTTTCCTGACTATGACTACGCAGAAAGTCAGGGCATGACCCAGATGTTCCATAACATGGTCAAACCTATGGAAGGCTATCCCGAACTTGTTCGCAATTAGGGATTAGAGACGTAAATCGTGTCGGGCCCATATTGGTTGGTTGGTCTATCTTTTCTGACTGTTTCATCGGCTCAGGCGCACTTAGGGTCAAATAGCTGCTTTCCAGGCGCATTGCCGAATGTCGTAGATGTATATCCAACATCTGATCGTTTGCCGGAAAATACTTTGCGGTTTTATATCTATTTCAGCGCGCCAATGGATAGAGGTTCCGTTTTTTCAGCTATTTCGCTCAATGATCGAAATGGACGAAACATCGAGAATGGCTTCCTAAAAAACGTGAATGATTTGTGGTCACCGGATGGGACGCGCCTCACGCTATTAATGGACCCTGGCCGGGTCAAAACAGGCTTGTACGCGAATGATGCGTTTGGTCAGGCATTGAAGGCAGGTGGGCGCTACACGCTCTCGATTGGGACCACGGCGACAAGCAACCAAGGGTGTCCGCTTAGCGAACCTCATTTGAAAACGTTTGAAGTGAGCGACAGAGATCAATCTGTTCCAAATCCTCTGTTTTGGTCTATCGCTGCTCCCGACGCGGGAAGTTTTGATAGTCTAAAAATTGAAATGAGCGAGATGATTGACCACCTATCACTTGCCTATCGCATACGCGTACTTTCGTCTTCCGATGCGCCGATACCAGGGCGGATAGATATCGGTGCTGAAGAACGCGCCTGGTATTTCACACCTCATAATTCGTGGGACGATGACGAATACACGATTAGAGTTGATCCGGTATTGGAAGACATAGCCGGAAACCGAATGACGGGTCTCTTCGACCGGCCTGTGGACGCGGATCAAGACACGATGCCGAAACCACGCTACATTCAATTTAACCCCGTCTCAGCCCCCTGAGTGATCGGACCAGCTCCAATGCCGCTATAGTCGCTTGCGATGATTTGAAAATGCTTCATTCCGCTGAGCAAAATTAGTCTGTCGTTCAACGGAGTTGGATCGCCGAACGACCATATCGATCGATCTTAATATCGATGGCTATAGCTCCCGGAAGTTAGCTTCTTGTCCAGAATACAGCTCGCCACAGTCAGCAACCAGAACACCATTGCTGGAGCCATCGCTGAGAATGGGTCACCTGAAAACAAATGTGACGCGACCGCGCCAAGCGTTGCGAAAAATAGGCCCGCATAAGCCCATTCCTTGAGTGTTCTCGAACGAGGCTGCCATATCCCGACGACAGCGAGAACATAAGACACCCCAAGAATGTATGATAGGTAATCCGGGTAGCCGAGGTGAGCGAGAGACTCTAAAATAGAGGCTTGCATCGTTAGCTTTGAGAATGCTGTCGATAGTAGACCGAGTGACAAAATGCCCTTGAGTACAAAGAACACAATTTTCATAATCGAGTTGTCCTTCCTATTGTTATCGGCCGATCTCCAAGCTGGAAATCAAACGGTTCACCAGTCTTAGATCGTGTTTTCGCTCAATTGGTTTCGACCAGGCATCAACCGTGCTTGCGACGAAAGAATTGACGCCTGCTGCGCCAATGTATCTGGAGGGCTTGGGATTATCGATATCGACTAATCGCACATCTCATGTGCGTCTGAACATTTGATATAAGCAGCGTCTCAGCGCTTTGAGCATTGCTCGGTCAGAACCGCTTTCCCTGTGGATTCGAATTATGACACAGTTCAATGGTGCGCCTAGGTCTCGCGCGATGGTAAGCTCGAATTGATCCTAGAACGATGAGTAAATCAGCATTTCATCGCAATTGGTATAAGTCGCCCCATCAAGGAGTGTAGCGCGCTCGCAATAGCCGCACTGACGGCTAGGCCAAACGGATCCCCCTAGGCGGGAACGCCAACACCGAAGTGAGGGGGCAGTCGAACCAGTCAAATTGTTCAACAAGCTCAAGTCAAAACAATGCTGATCTCTAAGAGAGACTAGAGCGGTATCGCGTGGAAGTGTTCCTAGGGTGTCTCTAAACACCTATCACGCGTTATCAAAAACCAAGCGAACAAGAGACCTGCGGATCAGTTTTTTTTCAGTCCCTTTTTCGCCCCGGTTGCGAAACGGCAGCTCCCATTCTTGATGATTAAGAAACAACCGCACAGCCAATGTGCGAACGGAGAGGCCGTTTTCGTTTAACAACAGCGCGTCTGCGGGGTACAGTATTTGAAGAGATAATCACCAACCAAAACAACCGAAATGGCAACTACAAAAGACCCCTCCCTCTACTCGCAATGGCCACAGTCTGATGTCCATCAGTGAGGTCATTGAACCCTATGTGGTTGCCAAGGGGCCGATCTTATTGCGTCGCTTTCTCCCCTCTCCGAAGCGACAAATGGTCGGTCCCTTTATTTTTCTAGATCAAGCTGGTCCAACGCAGATCCGGGTAACAAGTCAATCGGGCTGTTCTGAACATCCTCACTCGGGGACCGCGACACTCACTTATCTTCTCAACGGCAACCTCACCCACCGCGATAGCGCTGGTGGCTATGCGGAGCTCTCTTCTGGTGATTTGGCGTTAATGACCGCAGGCAGCGGTATCACGCATGAGGAGAAACCGCAGGGCGATTCTATCGGAACGTTGCGTGATCTTTACTTCATAGAAGCTTGGCTAGCATTGCCAGATGATCTCGAAAATTCTGAACCAAGTTTTGAGCATCATAAGCACCGCAGTTTGCCAGAAGTTTGTTTTGAATCTGGATCGGCTTGGGTGCTGGTTGGTGAAGGGTGGGGTGAGACAGCGCCAACAACGAGCTATACGAGAACCGTGCTAGCCGATATTAGTATTGAGCCCGGAGGACTTTTGCCGCTGGAGCTAGACTATGAGGAGATCGCGATTTTCCTTATGCAAGGAGATGCGTCGCTAAATGAGGCTCCCCTTCAAGTTTGCGCAATGTCTGTTTACCGATCGGTTGGAGTGCCCGTTTTGAAAAGCAAGTCAGGGTGTCGCGCAATTGTGCTCGGGGGAGACTCGTTTTCCTCACCCCGTTTCATAGAGCAAAACTTCGTCGCGTCATCGAAGGTCCTGCTAGAAAGTCAGGCGAGTAAGTATCGCAATGGAGAATTTCCGAGCTTGTTGTCTGAATATTATGCTCAAATACAAAATCTCAGAAATTGAACAACGAGTGACATGACGCTCTCACGGGATTTAGATCATCTTATCGCGGAGCGAACGAAACAAGTTGACCCGACATCTACATTTAGCGCTTAGCGGCCAAGTTGTCTGAGGGCCGCCAACAGATTGGCTTCATCGTTTTCCTGAACCAGCTTTTGGTCGACCTGGTTCCACGCGCTGTCCCACGAACCTATTCCGAATATACCTATTACTTTGCCTCCAAAGAAGGGTAATTGAGATTCTAGAATTCCCAACACGCCTGCGCCGGCGCGTTTGCCAGGAGTTGCACATAACACCACCATGGGCTTACCCTGCCAAACCTTTGAATTAATTCTGCTCATCCAATCGTGAATATTCTTCCAGGCTGAGGTCACATATCCATTGTGTTCGGCGAAGGAAACGAGAACCGCATCCGCTGCGCCGATGAAGGAGTAAAATTCGTGTGCCGCTGTGGGGATGCCCTGTTCGCGCTCACGATCGATCGAGTAAATTGGCATCTCAAAGTCGTTCAAATCCAGATAGCTAAATTTAGCATCTGGAACGATGTCCGACTTCAGCACCCTAGCTGCATAGTGAACCAAATCTCTATTAATCGAGTGCCGGCTACTGGACGCCGAAAATGCAAGAATGTTCATTTAGTATTTTGATGTTCGAGCTGATAAATTGTCTATAACTAAATCGATGGAGCCATCTTTTTGTTCCAATAGAGCTGCAAATTGAGCTCTAAGCTCTAATGATAGCCAGAGAGTATTCCCGCGATCGCGAACGGCAACATCATAGATTCGATAGTCCTCTCCCTGGTGGAAGATCCGCCACAGTAATATACTGTCCCCAGCTTCGCCGAGATGAAAAACGGTCTCCACAATACAATCTGTTGGACGACGATCATGCGATCCCAGGATTTCGGCTTGCGCGCCATCTGAATTGGAAACAGAGGCGTGAAGCATCTCCACGAAATAGTGTTGCAGTGCGAGATTGAAGCGCTGCAAGTTGGCTTTCGATTGGAATTTGGAGTGCTTGCCCAGCGTAAAATTGGCGATACGAGCAATGTCGACTTTCTCAACCACGAAGTCTTGCAGCGTATTCGCATGTTTCCCTGACAAAGGGTCATCAAATTGGGTCAAAGCAGCCTTAACGGACGCATCCATGAACTGTTCACAAGCCTCGTCGGCCAATGCTTTGCCGGATAGGCCCAAAGTCATTGCCAGGATCACTCCAATTTGCGGTGCGATACGCATGGTGCGTCAAAACCTTTCATATGAAAACGCTACATCAAACAAAATACATATCACTTTGTTCTACGGGCCATAACGCCAACCAGCGCGCAGGACTTGTGCGCTTCGAGTCAAATCCGGGAAGATCTCAATAAATCAATTCTTGTGGGCGCCGATATCCGCAAACGCGCTGCCGCTGCGCGCTCAGATGACTTGAGCAACTTCGATTTTCGAACACTCTAGCCTTTCGAACAAACAAAAAGACCGATCGAGCAAAGCTCTAGCTTTCGCTATAGGTCCGCGCTTGAGCCGGCGGGAAAATCGATGATGGATAAACAAAGTCTAAGAATGAACTCAAAACAACACGACCATTCCAGGCAGCGAGACAGCATCGATGCAAAGCACTGGCAAAATCGGCTGTATGAATTTAGAACCGGCTTCGGCGAGCTAAAACAGCTTTTCCTTTCGAGCGCGTTGCTCGCACTCATTTGCATGAGCTCAGCCGCGCCGGCTACGGCGCAAGAACAAGTGCCATCGGAATGCGATGAAGTTTGCCAGGCAACGCGCGAGTCTCAAGATCCAACGGCCGCTGTTAACGGGGTGTTCCTGAGCAATTCCATTGGATTCGGGCCATCTAGCGATGATACGCTCTATAATTTTCAGGTGCAGCCAATCGCGACAATCGCCCAACAAGAATGGGGTAACGTCCTTCTTCGCGGCGTAATTCCTGTGCTTGGTGTTCCTGTTCCAGATGGTACGCCCATGGGACGAGAAACAGAATGGGGGATTAGCGATACAATCCTCCAAGCCTTTATAATTCCGTCCGATCAGAACGGGCCTTTGACCTTCGCCTTCGGGCCGCAAATCTCGCTCGACACGCACACTGACGACGCAACTCAGGGCGCAGGGTGGGGCGGTGGAATAGCAACCGCCGTTTTCGGCGCCTCAGGACCGATGACCTATGGCGCGCTCGTCAATCATCTATGGGGTGAAGACGACTACAGCACCTCAACGATTCAACCTATTGTATTCTATAACTTGAATACCCCCGGCATTGGAGACTGGTTTTTTGGATATAACAATTCAATCACTTATGATTGGTCTGCCGACGATAATGCCTGGGAAGTGCCTGTCGGATTAAGCGCTGGCAAGACGTTTATTCTAAAATCAAAAAAGGCACTGTCATACCGAATTGGCGCCTACAGTTTGGTGGAAACAGCGACCGGGGGCAACGATTGGGAACTCACCTTCAGTGCAAGCCTGCTCTATTGATTGACGAACTTTATCACCACACAACGTTGCAGCTGGGGCGAGGGACAAAATGATTGCTTATCAGATTCTATCGTTCTTTATGTTTGCACACCTCACGGCTGCGATCGAACCTTGTGTTGATTGCCCGAGCGTATTCGCAGGTGAAACAAGAGTTGTTCAATCCTTTCAATTGAAACAGGAGACGCGTTTCGCAAAACTCCCTAAGGGGCGATTGGATGAAAAAGATGCGCCTCCGCCGCCTCCGCCGCCGCCCCCAAACCCAAGGCCAGATCCAGGACCAGCTCCGAAGCCTAAGCCGGCGCCGCCCCCTTCACCCGCGCCAAAACCAAAGCCGAAACCCAAACCCAAACCAAAGCCCGAACCCAAAGAGTTATTTTCGGTAAATATTGCTCGATTGAACGTGATTCTGGAACAGCGACGCACGTGCTGAGCAGAGCAATTGCTCGTCCCTTAGCGAGAGTACGAATTTATATTTGACGTTATGACATCCACTGCAATTTCAGGAGCGTGATGAGCATCGCTCCATCCTTATTTTGTTTAGCCTTCCGTTGATTGAGCGCTTTATTGCGCTCGAGAATCTTTCGGAATTTGAACATTCCACCACCGGCGTTTTAGGTTGCAGGCCGATCATTTACACAAATGCACGCCTGATGCGCTCTCAGTGTAGTTGCGAGATTCACAAAAGGTGCTTGTCTCAAATTTGGCGAAAACGAAAGTCGAGGACGAAGGGATGAATGTCCAATCCAGATCATCCCGACTCATTACAGTTGAACAACTCAACCGAGACTGGGTGGCTTGTCCATACTGTGATGAAGTTTGGGCGCGCCCCGATCTATCGGAGGGTGAGCGTGCGCGCTGCGGGAATTGCCACTCGATTTTCTTTGTCAAGAAAACACGTAGCGCTGAGCGAACCATAGCTCTGATGATCGCCGCTTTGATCTTATTCATCACAGCAGTCTCCTTCCCTTTCATGCGAATGGAAAAGTCGGGTTTATCGAACGAAATTTCGGTGTTGGACGCCGTTTCTATCCTCTGGACCAACGACATGCACCTGGTCGCATTGCTGTGCGCAGGATTTATTCTGTTCTTCCCTATGGCTCGGATATTGTTGCTGCTCTTTATTGGCATCTCTTTGCTCGGAAAAGGTGAAACAGGCCGACCGCATGCTTGGTCGTTTAGGCTCGCTCAATTTATAGAGCCATGGACCATGGCCGAGATTTTCATGGTCGGAGTTATCGTATCTCTGGTGAAGGTCGGAAAACTCGCGGATATTACGCTTGGCCCAGCGTTCTGGTCGATGACCGGGCTGATGATCGTCCTCACAGTCGGCGGTCAAACGATTTGCAAAGATACGGTTTGGCACAATATTCGGGGGCAACGATGACCACGACGCGAGATCTTGGGTGGGCCCGTTGTCGGACTTGCGGAACGCTCACGGATCGACCAGGTGAAAAATGCCTTGTTTGTGGCGCATCAACCGAAGTTCGCAAACCTCAATCATTGCAATATGTCTGGGCGTTTTGGTTCGCCGGTGTGCTGGCCTACATTCCCGGCAATTTATTGCCAATAATGGTGACAGACTCGGTCGCGGGAACCAGTCCCTCAACGATTATTGGGGGCGTCATTTCTCTCGCGCACCATGGTAGTTATGTCATTGCGGCGGTCATTTTCATCGCAAGTATCGCGGTGCCGGTGTCGAAGTTCGCGATCATTGCATGGCTTGCTCTGTCGATCCAAATGCGATGGAAGCTAAGCACCCACCGTCGTCATATGGCTCATGAAGTCATCGAGTTTATCGGCAGATGGTCAATGATTGACGTCTTCGTCGTCGCCGCCCTTGCCGCCTTAATTCAAGTCGGAGGATTGATGGCAATTTCACCTGGAATTGGGCTCGATGCTTTCGCGCTTTCGGTGATTTTCACGATGCTCTCAGCCAATAGTCTAGACCCTCGCATGATATGGGATGCGAGCCGGCCACGGGAGGGGGAACATGCCGCAACCTGAAGAACAGAGTTTAGAGGTAGAACAAGGAAAAAGGGGGCGTATCTCCGCGATTTGGTTTGTGCCCATCTTAGCCGCCATCGTCGGAGCTGCAGTTATGTGGCAGTCATTTTCCTCTCAAGGTCCGACCGTTGAAATCCGCTTCAATGAAGCGAAAGGTATCGAAGCGGGGAAAACTGAGATTAAACACAAGGATGTCGTGATCGGATTGGTCGAAGAGGTTAAGTTCTCCGACGATTTAGATAGCGTCCTGGTTTCAGCTCAGCTTAATCCTGAAATCGAGCCTTTTCTCGGTGATACCACACAGTTTTGGGTGGTTGGCGCAGCCATCTCCGGAACGGATCTTTCCGGATTGGGCACGATCCTTTCGGGATCTTATATCGAAGTTGATTGGTCTGGCACGCCAAATCAAAGTGAACGCGAATTTGTCGGATTGGAAACTCGGCCACTCACACCACCAGGAGCCGAAGGACGACAAATTGAGCTTCGTTCAGGAGACGCAGGATCAATCGATGTCGGATCTGCGATTTACTTTCGAGGCCTAAACGTTGGCCGGATCGAGAGTCGAAAACTGTCTGACGACTTTCAAACGCTCGAGTATACGGGGTTTGTTGAAGCGCCATATGCCGATTTAATCAATCAGAATTCTCGCTTTTGGAACGTCTCCGGCGTTGCGTTGACATCAGGCGCAGAAGGAATTTCGGTTCAAGTATCATCTTTATCTAGCTTGGTCTCTGGGGGAGTCGCGTTTGGGCAGGTTGGTAACGTGCCGATTGATCGACAAGAAGAATTCTCTGGACCGTTTTCGATTTATGCCAGTCTTTCGGACGCCGAAGAGAGTTTGTATAGTGACCCGGGCCAAACCGCTTATTCATTTAGTTTGGTCTTTGATGAATCAGTGAACGGACTTGAACCCGGAGCGCCCGTCGAATGGCAGGGCATACGGATCGGAACGGTCAGCGACTTGCAATTAGACTTAGCGGCGCGCGCCAGCGGTGACACCGTCAAGGTGATCATTGAATTGCAACCGAGCAGGCTCGGATTGAGTTTTGAAAATTCTGACGAAGCAATGATCGGACTCGAAGAGTGGGTGCGGTCAGGCATGCGCGTTAGGTTAGCGACCGGAAACATTTTGACAGGAAAGAAACTCATTCGGTTCGTCGATGAAATCGGTGACAAGGGACAAGGTATCGACTTTTCTGCTGAGCCTTTTCCGCGGCTACCAACCGCGCTCTCAGACTTAGATGCTGCAGCTGACAATGCTGAAGCCTTCATCGCCACACTCGCAGACCTACCGCTAAACGAACTGGTTGATGCTATGGTGCGGGTATTGGAAAATGCAAATACAGTCATCGCCGATCCCGCTCTTACGGCGTTGCCAGGCGAACTGAATCAAACGCTGTCTTCGTTTGACCGAGTGGCGATTTCGCTCGATGCGGCAAGCAAGGATCTCCCAACGCTTATCAACAGTATGAATGCGATTGCCAATACAGGTGAGGAAACTCTATCGGGTCTCTCCCCAGATTCAGAACTCTACATTGATTTGGCAAACTCTATTCGCGAGCTGCGTGATGCATCGCGGTCCTTGTCTGCGCTAGCGGCGCGGCTGGAAGAGCAACCCAATGCACTTATCATGGGAAGGAATTAGGCATGCATCAGCTTCGGACCGCCGCGATGTGCGGCGCAATTCTTGCTTTAGTGAGTTGCGCATCTACCCCAGATCCCAAACTATACAAATTACCTGATCTTTATTCGCAAACCCTAACGGCAAGCGATGCAGAATTGATAAGCCTGTCTGAATTGGAAATGCCGGCATACGCGCGCAATTTGCAAATCACGACAGCGATCTCTGCGACAGAGTTAGAAGAAGACGATCAGCATCGTTGGGCATCGCCCCCGACTGAAATGTTTACGTCAGCATTGGCACAGCACATCGAGCATGCCGTCGAAGGCGTGGTCTTAGTCCGACCGCTCCCTGCGGGAATACGTTCTGAGTTCGTAGTCGAGGTAGAGTTCGATGCGCTTTATCGTACAAGATCAGGAGGAGCACATACTCGCGGCCAGTTCATTCTGATTGGCCCGGGAAAGTCTAATCATACACAACGCTTTAAATTCGATGTCATGTCGAACTCCTCCAGCTATGAGGATTATGCACTGGCGCTAAATGGGGCGCTGCGCTTACTTGCGGGCGAAATCTCGATTGGCCTCGAACGATTGTCGCACTCAATAGAGGTCGATCGCGGTTGACGTTCGCGGGACAGATTGTCTTAGGGTTTGCCTGGACCTGCGTGACCCTCGCCATCGCAGTTGGGTTTATCATAATATTGATTGAATTTTTTCACCTCATCGAGCGACCTCTCCGGCATTTTCCCGGAGGAGTCCGTCGAGGTATTTTACTGATTGCCAGCGTATTGTGGATGCTGCTCGCGATGATCGCTGTAGTGTTCGCTTGGGCGGCTTTGTTCCAAACACTTGGCGCTTTCTCTAACCTGGAGGATGCGTTTTATCTCGCCATGGTATCGATCACTACCGTCGGATTTGGCGATGTGGTGCTGGGTCGAGAGTGGAGAATACTCTCCGGCTTCACCGCTGCAGAAGGCTTTATCATATTTGGATTGGACACCGCAGTCCTATTTGAAATGATGAGACGCCTTAGGAACGATCAGGCGATGATCGATCGATAAAGGTGTTTATGCGAAAGGTATGGAGAATGTTTCGCGAAGTCCTGTTTACTGTTCTGGTATTTTTGGTCCCAAGTGGGGAGGCGATCGCTGAAACGACTTCAGACCCTATGAATTTGATCGGTGTGCTAGACGTATCCGCTCGTTTCGATGGCGACCTGGACCCCATTCTCGGCGCTCCAAAGGACTGGCTTGCAGCCACATGGGGAGATGAGAGTGTTCCGAAGAACTTCACCGTGAAAGAACACTTCGAGTCGCAAGATTCGCTTCGCACAACCTTCTTTATATCAGACTTTTTACTTATCGAGACGGATTACGAACAAGCACACATCGTCGTATTCGAAAAGGCGGGAGATTGGCTTCAAGTCCTTGCCAATGGCGAAACGCTTTGGTTGCAAATGGAGTCGCAGGACAAGTTTTACGCTTATCCAGATCTGCTGCGAGACGGACTCAATTTTTTGACGAACTCCAAAATTTCATATTCGCAGCGCCCCGCAGGGACTTTGATAGAAATTGCTTTGTCCCCAGCAATGCAAGGCAGCTTAGAAGACGCAAAATATTGGACACCAGCGGTCGAGGTCATTGAAGTTCAAACTACATTAGCAGGGAATGATATTGGAAGCGAAGAGATACGAAATAGCCTTTTGAAAGTCCGGATGACAAACCGGCCTCATTGCGCAAAACCATCGCTCGAGCCTGAAACCATAATATTCGAGGGCTGGATTTCTGCTTATCAAAGAAATGGCACCGCGTCGGTTTGGTTCCATTCGCGTGGGTGCTGAGTTTTAAGACAGAGCGACATTGCTTATGCTGGCAGCATTCCAGGTCGTCCTTTGGTGCGCGGGTCTCGCGACCAATAAGCGCATTTCCGATTGCCCGCACATGTGACGCTCGTTTGCGTAACTATATTCGCCGGACCGATATGCTAGGCCTAATGCTGCAGGCAATTAAGCGAGCGCTTCATCTTCGTCTCGATTGAGTTGACGAAAGTGCCGCAGCGAATGGAGTTACGCTCGCTTCGTCGCCTGCCAGAGAGGCTGTGGACGGGTGAAGCCAAATGAACCGAATATTGAGCACATCGTTTTTGGTCGTTTTTGCTTTGATGGCATGGGTGCCACTGGGGCAGCAAGCGTTTATGGAAGAACACTGGATGAAAATCGGTGCTTACATCGCGCCCGTGCTCATGTTCTTAGCGTTTCATCGTCGTCGTGTGCATGAACCGAGAATTTTGAGCGATGTGACTCTGATGGCCAGCCTCTTAACAGCCGCCTATCTTCTCCATCAAGTAGAGGAACATTGGGTCGATTTGATGGGGCGCCCTTATCCACTGTACGATTTCTTAAATACGCTGATCGCCGATGTCGCCGGTGAAGATCGATATGGAGTCTTAACGCCAAGCGCCATTTTTTACGTCAATGCTGGAATGGTTTGGACGGTCGGGTTCGTGTCTATTTTGGTCAGTCCAAAATATGTCTTCCCCGCAATCGCCATGGCCGGATTGACGATCGTGAATGGCGTTGCACACGCCCTTAACGGGTTAGCCTATCAGAGCTATAATTCTGGTCTTGCCACGGGGCTGCTCATATTTATTCCTGTGGGTATTTTGTTTTACCGTCGGCTTTTGAGAGATGGGATGGCATCGCGAACCATGCTTGGCGCCGGGCTGTTGTGGGGTTTGCTCGGTCATGTTTTTCTATTCGCGGGTTTGTTTGCAGCCAACGTCTACGGAATGTTCCCGGTCAGTCTGTACTATGCGGGTCTGATCATTTGGGGGCTTGTCCCGATCGCCTTGTTTCGAAGGGGTGCCAGCACCTTTCAAGATAACCCCACTGAAGCTTCGAGCCGCCATCGCCCATACTAATCGCTCATGGTGCGCCGATGCTAAAGCGTTGGAATGGAGCGACCCAAAAATCCAAGCCCACGTAGGATTTCTACAAACGCCTGCACCTTGGCCGACCTGTGTGCGTCCATGTGCGTAACGATCCAATAATTCACGCACCACTCGTCTTGTTGAGGCCAAACCGAGAAAATATCGGGGTCATTTTTAACGAAATCGTTTGGACAAAAACCGACCCCAATTCCCGTCTTGATCGCCTCTACCGCTGTGAGAAGCGAATTAGAGCGCAAAACGATATGAGGTGTATGTCCTTCAAGTTGGAGCCACCGCTCGAACACATCGACGCGTTTGTCTTCGGTAAGAGCAATATAGTGAAGCTTAGCTAGGTCCTCGATTGTTTGAGGAATCCCGTGTTGCTTTAAATAATCCTGATGCGCATACAATCCAAATTGCGCGCGCACGAATGGCAGCACGACATGGTCTAAGTCTGTCGGTGCCTCGCCTTCGTGAATCGAGATATCGGCCCGACGGGTTTCGAGATCCGTAGCCGTTTGCTCGGTTTGTAACGAAACAGTCGCGCGAGAGTGCTTATTTTTGAACGCACCTACAGCACGCAAGAGCACCTTCTCGACAACCTCTCGCGATGAGATTGCGAGATTGCCAGAAATTGTAGTTACCTGTCTGGATAGACCCCGCAGCTTTTGCAAGTGTTTGTCAACGATTGTCGCGGTTGTCAGCATGTCTTCACCCGCTTCTGTAAGCGAATACCCGCGCGCATGTCTGAAGAACAGCTTTGTATCGAGCTCGCTCTCAAGAGAGTTTATATGGCGAATGACCGTGGCTCGGTGGACATTTAAAGCATTGGCTGCTGCGCTTATCGTTCCAAGGCGCGCGACGGAGAATGCAGTGTGCAGTTCAGTCCATTTGTCCATGGATCAACTTTCGTCGCTTGTTTGTAGAGTTTTAGAATTCGATGCCTGCTGCCCGGGTTGTTTTTGACCATCGCCCATTACTTGGCCATCTCGCATACCGGTTCGAATGATTGATAGCAGTCTCGCGATTTTGGCATTCTTTGATGCGTCTCGATGAGTAATGGCCCAGGCGGGGATGGAGATATCATCCCAGGGCTCCCAAACGGGGATCAAATCTTGGCGATCCCGCGCAAGATGCAACGGATAAAACCCGATCCCCATGCCCATCAGCATCGCGTTGTCCAGAGCCCAGGGACTTTCACTTCGCACCGCGATAGACGATTCCGGCACTCGATCTTCCATCCACGAATGGATCCCGACTCTCGTCATGGTAGGACTTGTTTCAATTGCCACAAATCTATGTTCATGAGCGTCAGCCAATGACGAGGGTATGCCAAAACGGTCTGCATAGGTTCGACTTGCGAACAGTCCAAACCGGATTGGACTGAGAGCCTCATGATTATAGTCGGGTCGATCGACTTTTGCGCCAACCTTCAGTGAAATATGTGCTTCGCCGAGTTCCAATCTTGGTCGCAAATGCGTCGGAGTGAACCTGACCTGAACTTTAGGATTTTCTGACTGAAACTGTGCGATCAGCGGCAACGCGATAGGCGCACAGATTTCTGCACTGGCCACGTGGATAAGCCCCGAAAGCTGTTTGTTTTGTCCGAGCATTCTGGCTGCCAACGAACTTAAATCGACCTCAGCTTCGTCGACAATGTGAGCGAACTCCTCGCCGGCATCGGTTGGTGTGTATCCATGTTTGTGACGAATAAAGAGCCTGACACCGAGCGCAGTCTCAACTGAATCAATTCTTCTGATAAGCGTTGCCCGATGAACTCCAAGCTCGTCGGCGGCCGCCGCCAAGTTCTCATGCTTAGCCACTTTGTAAGCAGAGCGGATATCGGTCCAGTCCATATCGAGGGTGTGCAGTGCGCGCATCTGATTACTTGGTCACAACTCCCATCTTAGTCGCTTGGAATGTCACTGAGCGCATGACAAATCATAACACTTGATCGCGTTTTTGTTATCAAAGGTGAGAGTCGGCATATTAACACGGGAGCGCCCCCATGATTTAAGTGGTTGAGTACGAGGCAGGCGAAATGCAGCTACAGGGTTTGATCGACGACGATTAGAGCCACTTAAGCCCAGTTTTTGGGTGTTTACCCAAATTTGGCGTATTTGTCAATGCTATTGCTCTTTAGCTTGAGCGGCGCCGAGAAAAAGAAAAGCTATATAGCCGCAACAGGACGTAACTCTATGTGCGGAGCCGTTTCTCAAGAGCGGATATCACTGCATGTGTGCGTGGATCTCGTTCGGGGGCCGATTTAAAGGTCGCCCAAATTGAAGTCTTCCAATCGTCTTGAGGGTCACAGATTTGAACCAGGCCTTTTTTTCGAAGAGCGATTGGTTCCAAGCAAGCGCCTATCCCAAGGCCGTTTTCTATGGCTGAGTATACTGCTAATCGAGACTTTGAGCGAAAGATGATGTTTTCCGCAGATACGGCCTTATTTAGCCATGCATCGATCCGAGTCGCGTCATCAGACGAGAAACGGTGAACAAACTTATGATTACTGTAGTCAGCGATGGCACGTGGAACGCCAAAACTTCGAAGATACTTCGGAGACGCAAATAGACTCTGTGGCACCGTGGCTAGGCAAACTGTCGGGGCGTTTGTTGAGGCACTATCGCCAACAGAAAACACCAGATCAACATCTTCCGGTTTAGTGGATTTGTAATCCTGCAACGTCATGAAAGAAAACCAGAGCGTTGGAAATTTCCCACTCAGTTTTGGGAGGACCGAACTGATTAGGTATGAGAGTTCGGGGGGAGCAGCAATTTTTAAGACGCCAGCCGGAGAAGGTTTGGCACGAGATGTGTTCGGAGTGAGCTGCTCAAAGCGCCGTGCATCTTCCCCCGCAAGGTCAATCAATTCTTTTCCGAACGGCGTGGGTTTGTATCCTTTTAAGCCGCGTTCAAAGACCTTCAGTCCGAGCGCCTTTTCCAAAGACGTAATTTGACGCATTAAGGTTGAACGATGCACGCCTAGACGACGGGCGGCACGCGTCAAAGTTTGCATTTCCCCGACCAGGTAAGCTGTTCTAAGATCACTCCAATCCAAATGTTGGAGATCATGGATTTGATCCGAATTTGTCAATCCTTGCGCTTCCTCTAGATTAAGGCAGGCGTTTTTTTAAACAAAAAGGCTCGTCTCGTGCGACGAGTTTATTTCCGGCCCAAAAGCGCTTGCATTTTGTACAGTTTAGACGGAATTGAAGCGATCGCCCAGCAATTCAAGCGGACCCTTGCGCACATTCGAGGTGCGTTTAAGCGCATTTGACGAAACTGCCCTCAATAGCGTTTTGATTAAGTTAGGAAATTCAGATTTGAGGTGAACGAAAGGGACGACGTTGACCCAGAGCTATAGCTCGAATTCATTCGCGACCCTTCTCAAAGATGTCGAGAAGAATGGCTTCGATACGACTTCAGGGGAGTGGCGGCGATTTTTTGCACAATGCAAGGATGTGCAGTTCAAAACACGTGAAACGATCCTGGACGCGCTATCGTCCAACCGCCATATCTTGTTCGTATCTTCAGGTATTTGTGCAGCGCAGCATGAATTGCCAGATTGCGACACTCGTATTGCCCGTTTCTTTTGTGAGGCTGACCTTTGTACATTGACCGAATTCCTGGGTGCGCCAGAAGAATACAATAAATTCAATAATGTAATACTGGCGATGACACCCGTAAAAGGCGTCATGATTCCAATGGACATTTGGATGTCAGAATATGAAAAAGGCCACGAGATTGGGCATTATGTCAGGCTGAAAATGATGAAGACGCACCTTTTTGATATTGAACTTTTGAAGGTGAAGACGATGAATAGAACACAAAATTCATTCGGTTTTCTCAAGGAACAACAACCCAATACCTTAACAAATGTACCCCACAAATTTATCGCTCAGTTCCTGGGGATTACGGCTGAAGGGTTCAGTCGCTTTTTAAGATCCGGACGAGTTTCGAACTGAGTTTAGATGAGATCTCGGTGATCAATTAGCGCTTTATTGCGCCCACGGGCACACCAAAAAGTAGTGCGATCTTCATCACAATTCTCGCAAAAAGCATAAACTCTTAACCGACATCAATACTCCCGCACCGTAGATGTGCGACAGTGCACCTAGCAACTCGGCAGATGCGATTGCTGCCTGTTGACGCTTCGCCAAAGCATGAAGGGTGGTCGAAAATGGAGAATTGGACCGAAATCAAAACTGCATATCTGTTGGGAAAGCTGGGGACAGTCTCAGCGACAGCAGAAGCGATCGGCGTGCATCGAGCAACCATTATCAGAAGAGTGGAGTCCCTCGAACAAGAATTGGGAGGCAAGCTCTTCCAAAGGCACGATAAAGGCTACACTCCCACCGAGTTTGGAATTCAACTTATCGCAGCGGCCGAACAATCAGATAAGTCATTTCGAAAATTGATTGTGAAGGCGCGAAGCCAGGAAGATGGTTTCGATGGTGAATTCACGATCACCTGCCCAGAAATGCTAGACCATTTTGTGTTTCCCGCTGTCAAACAATTCAAGGCCGAGCACCCCAATATCGAAATGAAATTTCGACCAAGCAACCAAGTCTTGAAGCTTGAATACGGCGATGCGAACGTTGCGATCACTTTCGGGCAACCACCTGAACACCCAGACTATGTCGTTCGCCCACTGACCGAAATGAAAATCGGTCTGTTTTGCTGGGCTCAGGACGTTCAAACGCAACAACACAAAGACATCGACGCCAATCGAGCGTGTGATTGTAATTTTGTGGTTTCAGAAGAAATCGTGTTCGGAGACCCTATCCAACAATGGATTGAAACCAACATCGCACCACAACAGATCGTTATGACTTGCTCAACTATTCGCGGCGCTCAAGATGCCATACTTTCGGGACTAGGAGCAGGGTTCCTTCCGATGAGTATTGGATTAACGAACGACCGTGTACGACAGGTTCTACCCTCCAAAGAGGAATGGAAAGTTCCGATCTGGTTGGTAACGCATGTCGACTTACACCGTAGCGCAAAAGTTCAGAGATTTTTGTCGATCATGAAAGATGTGCCTCAGATCGTAACACGACGCGATTCTCCAGCACTCCAGGAAACAGAGAAAGGCGATGAGGGTCAGGATCGAACAGATCTCTGTCCGTCCGCTGGCGACCCGCTTGTCGAAAATCCGATCTCACCGGTCGTTTGACCTTCGACGATATCTACCGGGGCCTGACATGTCTTTAGAGCTCGGTTGAGTGCGCTCGCACCGAGCAACCTGATATGCAGCCATCGACTGTGGCTCGCTAATTAGACCTGATGAGCAAAAGGCGGTTTCAAGATCGCTATCGCATCGCAGTGTTTTGAGCCGGAGCGATTAAATGATCCAATAGTCCTTTCACTTCAGACTGTACCTCTCGGTCTAGCGCGATTGCCGGATTGTCTTTTACCTTCCCCTCAGAGATGAAGATGCCCGATTTCTGGTTAGAAATTGCCTTGTGAAGAGCGTCCATGAGTTTCTTAGCTTGTTTGTCCGCGTCCCCAAACATGATTGGAACCAGCAGCCGAATGAACCAAGGCATGCCGCCATTGCCATCTGTCATTTGTGTTTTGGTCGGTCCAGGATCGACTGCATAGATGTAAACATGCTCAGAATACAATTCGGATTTTATAAATTCCGTCATTACGTTTAGGACGGTTTTGGTCTTCGCGTAGGCATCAAGGAGCCCGCCAATTTTCTCCGGATTTACCAGTTTCTCAACCTCCAGAGTCTTTACGCTGTTCACAGCAGAGGTCGAGAAATTGACGATGAAGCTGGGCGTGTCTTGCGTCGCCCCTGCACGCAATTGCTGCCTAAGGGTAGAAATCAGCAAGTAAGGAGCGACTGCGTTTACCGCAAAATGGCCCTCAATGGCCTGAGCGCTGACAATTCGTTTATCGGTTAATAATCCAGCGATATTGAACAGCGCGGTTATTCTGGGGTGAACGGATGCGATCTTTTTAGCCGTTTGGGCCAACTCTTCCAGATCCAGCATGTCGGCTATGAAACTATCAAATGATTGATTGGGGTATGTTTCGGTCAGCTCCACGAGTTGTTTCCCGGCCTGGTTTGAATCCCGATTAAGAAGAATGAGGTTCCAGCCGTCTTCCGCGAGAATTTGAACTACTTTCTGTCCTAAGCCGCCGGTGGACCCGGTCAAAAGCGCTGTTTTCATCTTCTAAAAATCCCTCTGGTTGGATCGATATAGAAACCGCAGACGCGTCGACCGAGGTTTCAGGTAACTTGTGATTTCAAATGCAAACAATGCTACCGCTCTGCTGGCGATCATTGGTCTGTTTGAGCGCGTACCTCATTTAAAACGGAACGCCGTCCAAGCGGCCCATTTCGCCCGTATGATACCTTGTGTAAGCCTTCTCAATTGACGCTTCACTGTCCAAAACAAACCCACCCGAGAAGTGGAGCGATGTCAGAATTGGCTCGCCGCCGAGAATGAATATTTGCGCTCTTTGACTAGTGGGATTGGAGAGTATCGCTTTTTGCGCACCAGTCTCAAACCTAATCATGTCTCCGTGACCGATGCGCGCTTTGTCGTCTACTACCAGCGGCTCAGCGGCTTGTACGACATAGAACGCATATTCGTGCGTCGTGTTGGGAAACACAAATTCAAACGTCGCCTCAGCATCAACGTAAACGTGCGCCATGAATGCCGGGCTCGCAAGATCCATTGGTCCGGAGCGCCCATCCATTTTCCCCGACAATAGTCTGACCGTCGCGCCACTCGTTTTCCATTCAACCATCTGTTCGGATTGAAACGCGCTATATTGTGGCGGTCCGTCTTGTTCTTCGATCGGGAGTTTTGCCCAAATTTGGAGGCCGTGCATCGTTGTTGCTCGATCTAAAAGATTGCGTTCCGCGTGAAGAATTCCTCGGCCCGCGCGCATCCACTGAGCGCCTCCACTCTCTATTTGTCCGACATTGCCTAAACTGTCTGTGTGTTCATTTGCGCCTTCGATCAGATAAGTCATAACTTCTATTCCGGAGTGTGGGTGGGCTTCTAATTTTCTGGATGGCGCCGGCACCGGACCAAAGTGATCCATAAGGACAAATGGCCCAACCGATGGAGCCGCAGAAATTGGCAGCGGTCTTCGCACCGGCAGATCTCCAACTTTAGAGACTTTAGAGGTCCAAATCGTTTTTTCAGAGGCTTGGGTCACGGAGGTCAACTTTCAGGGGTGTTTTAATGGGAGGCGGTTCGTTAATAGATGTGCTCATCTTGAGCCTCTCCATCATCTCTCAGGATAGATGAAGTTAACGGGTTCGGATGAGACTTTGTCGGGACGTTGCCGGTTGTGAGTTTCAAAGAGCTCCTTTGCAACACGTGCCACTAAGCCGGGATCTTCAGTATGAATGAAGTGGTTGGCGTCAACTAGAATGACCCTTCCATTTGGAAGCAAATCGGCCGACCGAAAATACTCTTCAGGGCGTTGGCCTGGGTCTCGGATGCCTTGTAGGATGACCACTGGCATCGTCATGTTCGGAATCGTGTTCTCTATTCGAAACGCACGCTCGATCTCAAAGCTTGTGCCTTCGAACGTGCGCGCAGCAGCCGCGGCCGTGCCGGGGAACTTAAACTCCCATTCTAAACGCGCGATTTCTGATTCAGGGACCTCCACCGAGACATAGGGGCTTTGATATATCCCACGCACTACGTTTCCAGCCTGCCACTCTTCGCGTGCCATATCTGCGTGCGCGGGCCGCGGATATCCGTGCGGTTTATCGAATGACTGTTGCATGCGCAGAAAGGCCAAAATGCGATCATTCATGCGGTCTTGTGCAATTAGGTGATCACTAATGATGCTGCCGCGATCGTGCGATATTAGGTTGAACTTAGTTACGCCAATCGAATCTAGAAGGCTGGTCAGACTACGCGCGACTGCACTGTAGCTGACATCTATTTCAGGACGTTTATCTGACTGTCCATATCCAAGTGTATCCACAGCGATGACATAATAATCATCAGCGAGATGGGACATGACTTTGCTATAAGCATACCAAGTATCGGGATGGCCGTGCAACATAAGCACCACGTCTTTGCCTATATCGCCCGCGGTTACGAAATGCCATACCGCGCCATTCGATTCGACGAACCAATGCGCCGCGAAAACGCCGTCCCCGATATATTCCAATTCGCCGTTGCGATTGACAGTATTTGCCGGGGGAGTGGCAGTGTCATATCGATCTACGTCATCTACAAAATAGGGCAGGGGATAGGGGGCGTAGGAGTATTGCGTCCATGTGATGTCAGCATCGCTATGTTCTGAGTTCTGTGTCTCAGCAGTGGTTTCACAGGATGCGAGGACCATGAATGCCGTGAGAATGGCGAGCGACTTAACAAAAGAGATAGAGACCATATTGCAGTTCCTTGCCGACACCGTCCTTGCAGCTGAGAAAACTTGAAGGAATGGCATATCGTTCCGATGAGTGTGTGAAACTCTCATGGGAAGCGCAAAGAACACAGTTCCCTGAACGCGCAGACGATGTGCGCAAACATGCGAGGTGCCGATAAGCGCTTATGGTTTCGCGATAAATTGCAACTGAATTTGCACTGCTGGATTAGAAATCAAACCGTCCTACGAATTCGATCCGTACGCCATCGCCCTCCGAACCATCAAAAGTTTCGAGCGTGTTGTAAATACCTTCCAAACCCACGGTCACTCCGTCTGTTGGTGTATAAAACAGGTTGGCGCTCACTCGCTCACTATAGGAGTGATCCAGTGGATCGGCGCCTTCTGGCAAGTCTAGATCAAAGAAACTGCCGGTCACAGTAGAGCGCCAACGATCCGTCCAAAAATGCTGATAACCGAAATAGGCCCCGACAATATCGGTTGGTTCAATAGACCCGTCGTCTGATACCACACCGTCCAGTTCGCCGACATAGGACGAATAGTAGTGGACGAAGCCAGACCCTGCTTGAGCGGCGAAGGCAATATTGTTCATTTCCGATCCGGTGAATGGCGTATTCACGCGACCTGATAGATGAACGCCGCCAGTGAACTCTTCGTCCGAATCCGATTCTAGCTGCACGCCCAACCCAGCGAGGCGCAAATAGCCCCAGTCTCGCTGCAACTTTCCGAATGCAACAAGGTTTGGTGCTGACTCAGATGCGATGAGGTCTGTATTTCCACCAAGATCGCCCGCCGGGTTTTCGATGCCGATCCCCCAATTAGATCCTTGCTGCTCGCCGCGAACATAATAGATGCCGGGATTTCTGAGCACCGGTGCGGATAGCGGTCCACCCGGGTCAGCCGTTTCAGGGAATGAAAACACATCCACAAATCCCGACCAGAATTGTCCCAGTTTCCATGGGCCGAGTTCAGCAGCGGCGTGTCGCAGCCTTAAATCATAGTCATTGGTAAACTCATCCCCATCACCAAAGAAATCAAATTCGACGAACGTTCGGAACTCTCCGAGATCTGTGGGCGCGCGATAGTCGAAATTCACGCGTGTATGGCGCGCATGAATCGCAAACTGCTCATCGCCATCATCGACCGAGCCGTCGAGTGGAATCGTCGGGGGGGTTCCTATTTGTTGAAACCCTTGATGATCGAAATCAAAGCTCGAATTGACTTGAAGGGCGCCGCCAATACGGATCGCGCCATCTGTGCCTGGCACATTAAAAGACCGATCAAAATTGCCAGCTGTGACAAATGCATCATCAGGAAAACGACCCACAGGTTGGCGAGGCCCGGATTGCGTTGTGGACAAGGCGCTCTGTTGGTCACCGTTCTCGCCGGGTGGAGGGGAAAGGCGTTCGACCGGTTCAGCCAAGACTTCGCTGCCTTCTTTTTCGCGCAACAACTCTGCGACCAATGCCCGAAGCTCAGCGACTTCTTCACGCAGTTCTGAAACTTCATCATAGCTTTCTTGCGCCAACGCGGGCATGGCTGCGAGAACCATTGTAAACGATGAAAGTAGAGCCAATTTCGAGATATTAGCGAGCACACCTCGGCGACGTTCTCGCACCCTGCGCTCGGCATTTCGGATCCTGGAGATTTGTTGTGTGCGGAAAGGTTCCATAACTCGCTCCGGTGTTTTTGCGACAGCTCGCAACATGCCGGATACTCATTGGGAGGGAGGAGTCTGGCATGCTGCGCGCCGCTCGAGGGCAGGCTTCTTTAAACAAGATGAACACGCGAAAATTGGCGCTCTCAAGTGGTTCGCGCGCGCATCGCGTGTGCGTCTAGTCCAGGGGCGTTCGGGACTGCTCTGATGGTAATCGAAGGGGCGTTCAATCTCACCAATGGGTAAACGGTTATTGGGCGCCATAGCCGGCGTCACCCAGTGAGATTAGCAAATCTGAAATCAACGGCACGCGCATTTGGTGTGCGTTAGCGGAACTTTGGTCGAGGTCTATTCGGGTTCATAAACTTAAGTCTGCGAGTTCGGCATTCGGCCTTTACGGAGAGGCGAGGCGTCACTCAATGAGCAGCGATGCGGTCATCTGCTGGAGCTGTTCTGCGAGGCGGGGCAATCCCTCAAAATAGAAGCTGCATGTGCTCTGAGGCGCCAAGCAAGCTCGCTCAGTAGCTAATGTTTTAGAGGAACCGAAGATGAGAGACTTATCCCACAAACTGTTCTCCGCCGCGCTGATAAGTGTGCTTGCGATACCACTTTCCAGCTGTGCGCAGACTCAAGGAAATATGCCAAACGCCGCGCATGCTCAGCCACTGGAAGTGAACCTGCCCGTGCTGACCGATGAGTCGTTTGCGCGCCCCGAAAAATCGCAAGATCAACAAATGGACAAACGCAATACCGTCCCCGTCGGATATGAAACGCACATCATCTTGGGGGACGAGTCTGATCGACCAATCGCTGACAAGATTCTGAAGCTCTACGAAGTGTTCGCCACAAACCCGACCGGCGAAACGATGGAAGAGTTTATGTCTGATCGGTACATTCAGCACAGCACTGGCGTGCCGAACGGCCGGAACCCGATCGCTATGCTCTTTGCATCTTCCGTTGCGCAATACGATGTCAAAATCGATGTCCACAAAGTCATCGTCGTCGGACCCTGGGCGATGGCGCACGTTAATTTCCGTAATGTCGATAATGCCGAGCCGGACGATCTCGGAACCGCGGCTGTCGACATGTACTTCTTCGGCCCAGACGGGCGCATCGAAGAGCATTGGGATGTGTTGCAACAAGTGCCAACACATTCTGCAAACGCGAACGGCATGTTCGTTAAACTCTATGAAGGAGAATAGGCAATGAAGACTCTATCTCTCTTGGCGACCACGATTCTTGCAGGTCACACACTGCTGGCAACGAGCGCATGGGCGGATACTCCACCGGTTCCTCCTTCGCAGGACTTGGAACAAAATTATTACGACCGACAAAAAATCGATATCAGCAATGTCCGAGACTTTTACGAGAATCTGATGATCGCAGATGCGATGATTCACAGCGATGGGATGTTCGACGCAAAAACGAAATGGAAGTTTACACTTTACCAGATGATCTTAGCGGGCAGCAATCACCATCAAGCCCGTAGCGCTTATCAGCTTTCTCTACTTGGGGTTCCAAACGAGGAAATTGTCGCGCTTTGGTCGCCTGACTTTGTCTCAAATATTGAAGACGATCGCCTTCGCGTGGCATTTGAATACCTAGACGTTGCGTCGAAACTGCCAACGCGCGTGACCGCCGATACGCATGCCATGCTGCGAACATACTATGCAGATCGACAGATCGTCGAGCTCTTCGAGCTAACGGGCATCAACGCGTCAATGGCAACACATGATCAGATTCTTCCGATTGCGACGGACCAAGAAACGATCGATTGGGCGAACGCAAATCTAAGCGGTGTTGGCTGGAAGCCTGGACACAATCAAGGCTCGGCAAATGAACAACGTGCAAACCCGTTCGTTGGCGAAATGCTTGTCGCGCTACATGATGAGTTTGTCGCTGATTGGAATGCGGGAGACCTCACCGCAAAGGCGCCTCAACTCACCACTGATTTTCTGAATCAAGTGACCGGTTACGGCATACCGCTCCTTACATTTGATGGCGATCAAGATGGGATCGAAGAACCATTCGACTTCTATCCCGCCGAATATTTGCGGTGGGAAGACCCAGGCGCGAAGTCAGCAAACCTGCCGCCAGCAGGGACACCGCCGTTCAACGTGGCTGCCTATGATTACAAGTACTTTGAGCCAGCAACGATTCCCGCGACTGAACATTCCTACAGTGAGCGGCACAAATTGGACAATAGTTGGAGCCGCAAGAGTAGCCTTGGCACACTCGGTATGGATGCGTTTACACTTCAACGTGACCGGGCTCTGACTCTTCAGCGAAAATGGGAGTTGTTCTTTGTCTATCAACTGGCCAGTGGCTGTGTGCACTGTCAGGCGCATGGCGCATTCGGAACGTTCCAAGAAATGGAAGATGACTACGTTTACGACAAGATACCTCCGCAAGACATGCCGATGGTCGTGAACAAAATTCGGTCACTGATGGATTTTGAACGTGCCGACCACTTGTCCGCCGCAGATAAAGCCGCCTTCCGTCTAGCCCGTGATGCCGGCACGTTGCCTGGGCGCACGACCGCAGCGCACATCGAAGAGTTGCGCCGTCATTACAATGATCGTGAAATTCAGGAAATCATCACAACGCTCGTTTTGACGCCATGGCTCTCAACCGTCATGCAGTCCCAAAGCACCGTTACTGATCAATACAGTATGTCTTGGACAATGAAAAATCTCGGCGCGATGGGATGGAACCCAGGCGTTCATACCGGATTGCCGCTCGAACAAAGACCTTACCATATGAGCCAATATTATGGGGTCGTAGGTGGAGATATGATGTCCGGTATCGTATCTGATGCGATTAGCGAATGGCTCGACATCACCGTTCCGCTCGGCGTCGACTCCGACGGTGACGGGGTCGAAAACGGTTTTGACGGTTTTCCAAATGATCCGACTCGGTGGGCCGACACCGATGGAGATGGCATTGAGGACAAGTCTGATTCCGATATTGATGGCGATGGGATTCCGAACAATCAGGAGATTTCCGCAGGCTCATTCCCTTATAAGGCCGACTCCGATGGCGACGGCATAGGCGATGCGGAAGAAGTACAGGCGGGTTCAGATCCGACCGATCCCCGAAGTATGTAGTCAGATTTGATTTCTCAAAATCAAACCCATGAGGAGGAAGGTTGCACCTTCCTCCTCTTTTCTTTCATATCCCGATCTGACTGGCATTTGGTATTGAGAATTTTACTTGCCGAACGACGGGATCACAAGTTTCAGAGACAATCGGATTTGGCGCTGAGCAAACTACCGAGTTGACAATTCTCGTTATATCCATATCTGAAAACATGCGTTTTCAGATATGGAGTCACAGAATTATGGCGTCATTTGAATCGCCGGACTTTGATGTATTGATCATTGGATCCGGGTTTTCAGGAATAGGGATGGCGATTGCTCTCAAGCAAGCCAAATTTCAGACATTCGTCATCCTGGAAAAAGCGCAAGGCGTCGGAGGGACTTGGAGGGATAATACCTATCCGGGGTGTGCCTGTGACGTCCCAAGTCGACTTTACAGCTACTCTTTTGCACCGAACCCCAATTGGTCAGAAGTGTTCGCCCCCCAGGCGGAAATCAAAGCATATTTAGAAGACTGCGCTGAAAGATACGATATTCTCGACCATGTCCGGTTTGGTTCTGAAGTTGCAGACGCGAAGTACGATGACGAGTTGTCCTTTTGGCGTGTGCGCACCTCTAATGGAGACGAAATTAGTGCCCGAATTGTCGTTTCAGGCCAAGGCGCGCTTCACATTCCAAAACTGGCTTCGATTGATGGCATAAAGGATTTTGAAGGCGATCATTTCCATTCTGCGAGTTGGCCAGAGAACTTTGATCTCAAAGGTCGTAAGGTCGGTGTCGTCGGAACTGGCGCGAGCGCGATCCAGGTTGTGCCGAGTATTGCGCCCGAAGTGTCAGAGCTTGTTGTATTTCAGCGCAATGCGCCCTGGATTCAACCAAAGCCTAACTGGAAGATCGGCAAATTCGCGGCGTGGTGCTTCGCAAATGTACCGTTCGCGAACTCAATCAGCAGAACACTGCTGTATTGGCTACTAGAATCAAGGCTGCCAGCTTTCTTATCCAATAAGAGTTCAACTTTTGGAGAACGGCAGGCCAAAAAGCAGCTGCGCAGGCAAGTCAAAGATGAAGCCTTGCGTGACAAACTTCTTCCGAGAGAGAAGTTTGGTTGCAAGCGCGTCTTGTTATCGAGTGATTACTATCCCGCGATCGTCCAGGATCATGTTACCCTGGAAACAGATTCAATCGTTCACGTGGATGCACAAGGTATTCGTACCGATCAATCCTATCATAAGCTCGATACCATCATTTGGTGCACGGGATTCGAGGTGACGGACGCAGCGGCAAACCCACTAAGAATTGTGGGCCGAGACGGACGAGTTCTTCAAGATGAGATGCAAGAAACGGCTAAGGCATATCTTGGAATCTCGGTCGAGGGGTTTCCAAACTTTTTTATGCTGATGGGACCGCACACCGGGTTAGGACACAACTCGATGATTTACATGATCGAATGTCAAATTCGTCATGTGATGGAGGTTGTGCGCGCGATGCACAAGAATGGCTCTATGTCGGTTGAGGTCACGCACGCTGCGCAAGAAAGCTTTGAACGTGAGATCGATCGCAAGATGATCGGAACCGTTTGGGCATCAGGCTGCCAGAGCTGGTATAGCGATGCGTCAGGGCGCATCACCACGATCTGGCCAGACCATACATTTAAATACCGAAAGAGAACACGCAGGCTCATCGACGGAGATTACGAATTCGAGCAAGTCAAAACGCCTGAGCCAAGGATGAAAAAGCTATGAAACCGTTTCAACTTGAAGGCTCGGTCGCAGTGCTGACGGGTGGGGCAGGGGGTATCGGAGCCCAACTCGCAATACAGCTTGCATCACGAGGCGTTGATTTAGCCGTAATTGATCTCGATGGGGGCGGATTGAAAAACACCCAAAAGGAAGCAGAACGATATGGTACGAAGACAACAACCTATGTTGCTGATATCACAAATTCAGAAGATATCACGCGCATCGTCTCAATGATCGAACGCGACTATGGGAAAGTGAATATCCTCATAAACAATGCGGGAATCACGACGATGGGAAGTTTTCAGGAGACTTCCAAGCAGCAATTCGACCGCGTGATGGCCGTCAACTTTTCCGGGCCGGTTGCACTCACGCGGTCATTGTTGCCGATCATGATGCGACAAAGCAAAGGGCAAATTGTAAACGTCTCAAGCATACTTGGATGTGTCGGGGTTGCGAACCAAACGGCCTACTGCGCAAGCAAATTTGCGTTACGCGGTCTATCTGATGCATTGCGATTAGAGTTGGAAGGCAACGATATCGGTGTCTCAGTCGTCTACCCCGGCGGTGTTCGGACCAATATAGCCAATTCAGCGACAATAGCCACACGTTCGAACTGGCCAGATGATGACCCGCGTGCACAAGCAAACAAATTGCTGAAATTAGATCCAGCCCGGGCCGCCAAAATAATCGTTTCAGGTATAGAAAAGCGAAAAAGACGGATTGTTGTGGGGAGTGACGCTAAGTTTCTGTCATCAATGCAACGGCTTTTTCCGGAATCACATCAATCAATTTTGGCGACACTGACGAAACGACGTGATTCAAGCCCTCCGAATTAACAGCGTCAATAACAGGTGCATCTCGTCGATCCGTTTTGTCACGCGTCATAGAATGGTTGCTCGCAGATCAGAAAAAGCTGCGGAACGGGCCCTTAACAGAAAATCCAATTTCGTCTCTTTTGGCGCGTTTATCGCTTCGCATCGCTTTGCTCAGATAATGAGTAAAGGGTCACTATGGCTGCCAATAAGTGTTCGATTGGCGTCTGGTAGTTTTCTTCAACCCATCGTCTTGCAATTTGAAGCGTGCCTGCAGCGCGCGCGCGTCGTACATATTCCCTGACCTGCTCATTTGTGTGAGCGATCGGTACGTGATCGGGAAATAGTCCGGATATCATGTCAACAGATTGTTCAAAGCGTTGGCGCATGCGGGTGCTGACCGATGCGACATCCATCAAAAAGACTCGGGCAAGATCTGGTTGTTCTCGCAATTCTGAGAAATAGGTTCGGTGGAATGCCAGGACTTGCTGTTCTTTATCGTCTGGAAATGCCCGTGCCGCCTCCAGCGCCTTTGATAAAAACACTTCTACAACATGGTCATAACATGCGGCGAACAAGTCCTCGCCATCGGAAAAAGACTCGTAAAAGTATCGCGCGGTTAGCCCCGCGCGCGTGCAAATTTGCCGGACAGTCGCTTTATGGTAACCCACTTCGCCATAGACGAGGATCGCAGCTTCGAGCAAAACAGCGCGCCGTTCGATCTTTCGATCCTCGTCGCTTTTACCTGCATAATGGCGTCCTAACGCGTTCTTTGTCGTCATGTTTTTTGCATGTCATCCTTACGTTTAGTTTTTGTCGCTATCACATCGCCAAATACGCAGCAATTCAGCCGCCGACTCTTCGAACAAACGAGCTTATGCGTGGCGCGTGCCACGGATGTCACATGGGCCTAAGAGAATCCGGTTCACTATTGTTCCGAACGGACCCAAATGGGCGAAGACCATGCACGTTCCTGAATGGTTGCCGGTAAATCAGAACGCGGTTCAACACCAGCCTGCAGAGCATCCCAAGTTGACCATCTGCAGGTGGGGTTTTCCAACACACGGACGTAGTAAAATGCGTCCAAAGTTGCGTCAAAATCTGGATCTTGCCAGAGCGTTAGCAACTCATTTGCACCCACGTCTTCCGATATAGAGCAATCCGACAGATCAACCTTGGCTTGGTTGTCTGGGCATCGATGAGTCGCTGAATCTGGATCCAATCCATCCGAGCATGCAACATCATAGACGACTTCATGATGTTCACCGCCGCGGACATACCCTTTAATGATTTGCAATCTCTGCAATGGCGCTCCCAAACTATCTCGCACGCCCCATACGACAAACTGCGGACGACTCGAACCGTTTAGCTCTAAATCGCCGCCCATGGGTGTACCCGTCGCGTATAAGGATGAAACCATGTCAGTTGATTGCAGTAATTCTTCTTGCAGACCATGCCCAGCAAAGAAACGAACTTTAATTCTGGGACCGGTCGTTGCGAACGTCTCCTTTCGACGAAATGCATCATAGATCGCTTCTCGCGTATTTTCTTCCGCCCAAACGCCAGCGAGACCAGACGCCCCCCAACGTTCGTAGCCGCGCGCAGCGACATATTGGTTACCATCCACGTCCTTGAGGAAGCTCGGCATAAATTGGTTCGCAATCCCACGTCGAATGCCAGTAATCGGAACGGACCCTCGATCTGACGGATCAGAATCCATGACACCCACTTTGGCGTGATAGTCTTCTTCATAAAGAGACGGCGCGGCCACGTGCGTGTCAGAAGATCCAATCAATCCAAATTTGTAGGGATTCTCCAATCCAGCGTCTTCAAGCGCGAGGCCTTTAAGATAAGCATCACGTACGTAACTACCACTCGGCTCACTCTGAAGAAACGTCGCCACCCGGAACTGCATAATTTCGAAGTCGGCCCATTCATCATTTTTAGACAGCAGAGGGTGTGTATCAGATGTCCCCTTTACCTGCGTGATCTCTACCAACGGCTCATTACGTGCGCGCTGGTTCGAATAATCATCATCGAGCGGGTCTCCCGCCCAATCGACGAGTTTGAACATTTGTCCATTCGAACCGTTTGAGTTGTGAGGGATTGCAAGACTCTCAATTCCGTTTTCGCGAAGTCCATCCATCCAGTCCCACAACCCTTCGGGATTTTGGGAATGAAATCTGGAAAATGGCTCGCTTGGAAGTTTTGCAGATGATCTAAAAATGACATTGCGATGTAGGTTTCCGAAATCATTGCTAGACGTTGTGTATTCGTATCCAACAAACGTCGTGAAGGTACCTGGCTCGTAATGCATATCAGCTGCAATGATGGTATCTCGCCAGGCATCCTGCGTAATTTGAGCAACCTCGCCTCGATCTAGCGTTCCGTTTGAGATCCCGGAGATCATTTCCGGCAGGAATCGAGCAAAAGCTAGGTAGCGTTTTGATTGCCGCGTCCAATGGTCGTTCCCATCAGCGTTGATGTTGTGAACATAGGCGGCAATCTCATTCTTAGAAAACGCGCTCGAAGTGTCTGCCGCTTCTCCGACCACGCCGAGGAACATGGCATGGTCTGTTACGCCGTAAAAATCGAGTGGTCTTTTCAGCTGCATATCAAAGCCTGAAGGGTGCTTGATAGCGTCTCCTCGTGCAAAGCGATATGCATCTGCAGGTGACGCCGTTGTGCCAAAAGCGTAGGCGTCAAACGAAAGCCCTGTATGGACGTGTAGGTCGCCAAAATAGGCATTTCTATCTGAGTTCGGATTGCTCTGATATGCGCTGACCGATCTCGGCTCAGGGAATTCCACGAGTTCTGGATTCACATCCAATATCCGTTCCGGTAATTCCGTGAGCGGATTAGTGTCGTTGACAATTTTTTGTAGCTGTTGGTACTCCTGCAGCATCTTCAAGTATGGCGCAGATGCCGCGTATGCGATGGCTAAAGTGACGGCAAATGATCCAAGCAGAATGTATCGTTTCTTCATCGTGCGCTCCCTTCTCTGATTTCCCTTAGTGTTATAAATTTTCGTTTTGAGTCTCGGCTACTGAGCTAGCAAAATGGTTCTCTCGATCGTCCAATAGGCCGCGAAACCCCCAATCCCGCAGACCAATGCGCGTTGAGCGAGTTCTGCTCGAGAATCCAATAAGTGTCGGGCGAGAATGTTTGTTGTCGACAAAGCCAAAATGAGCGCGATTTGTCCGATCTCGATGCCGATATTGAACAAGAGAAGCGCCGGGATCAGTTGCTGCTGAGGCAACCCTATATCTCCGAGTACGCCCGCAAACCCAAATCCATGCATCAGCCCAAACGCAAATGCCATCATCCAGGGTAGTCTTGCGGTCAGCTTAGATCGGCGTTCTTCGGGAAGCAGCAATTCCCTGCACAGAAAGACAATCGATAGCGCAATAATTGCTTCGATCGGACCTCTAGGTAGGCTCACAAGTTCTAGAACCGACAGTCCGAGCGTGATGCTGTGGGCGATCGTAAAAGCCGTGATGGTTTTGAATATTGTGCCCGGACTGCGCGCGAGGAAAAACAAACACACGACGAACAAGACGTGATCTAGTCCGAATATGAGATGCTCGACGCCAATCATAAAGTATGCGAGCACGGTCGCCGGCGTACTGCGCAACTCAACGCGGGTTTGCTCCGATTGTATGATGAAGACTTTTGACGGTTGGTCTGTGAGCGTTACTTCGAAGAAGATACTGTTCTGGGATCCTGACAGTCCGTAAAACTCCAAATATTCAAGACCGCTATTACACTTAACGTGCCAGGTCTCATTGAGCTGCGTGCCGTCGCTAGAAACAGCGGGAGGTGCCAAAAGCGAACAATGATCTGGAATTCTGGGGTAGGTTCGATCAAGATCGCTTGCCGCAATTGCCCTGGACCAGGAGAACGCATATTCCGCCGGTGCTGTTTCGATCATTTTCAAATATGCGGGTCGGATCTCATGCGCGAACGCCACCGATGAGATCAAGACCCATAAGCCAACACAAACAGCTGCTCGTATCATTCGAGCACCACCTTGTATTTCTCGAAGAGCGAGCGGTGTAACTCTTCACGAGCGGCATTGCCGCGCTCTGCCTGAAAGTCGTTAAGTGTGCGAACGTAGGCCTGCTCGAAAGTCACTGCGCGCGGAGGAACGTAAGCGGTTATTTTCACTAGGTGATATCCATATGCTGAACGAACCGGGCCGCGCCATTTGGCCTCCGAAGCCGAGATTGAAGGCGCCTGCGCCGCTAAAATCTCAATCTCATCTGCGAACGCTTTTCCGAACACTTCGGCGATCTCTAGCTCAGTGCGTCGGATATAACTATTTTGTTGAATGAAAGGGTCGCCCGTTGGAACGGCGCCTGCAGAAAGGTTCTCGAGTGCAAGTTTCGCTCGGCCAAATGCGTCCTGCAGATTCTGATCGCTGAAATAGATATGATGGAGAGAATATCGGGCTGCAGGGACGAGCCTCGCCTCGGCCAACGTTCTCCAGCTTCGCACGAGCCAGCTTCCTCCTGGCTCGCTCGGGTACTAC
>JBCDDS010000003.1:0-74928 GCA_039180185.1 Pseudomonadota bacterium
ACCGGGCGTTCCGGACCGCGCTAAAGCTATTGGCAACACTCGATCGGCAGCCGCTGTAGAATTGTGGGTCGAACACTTAGAGGGCGCCGTGGTGGCCATTGGCAACGCTCCAACTGCACTATTCCACCTGTTGGAGTTGCTGGATGATGGTGCGCCCAGACCGGCGTTGATCCTCGCTTTCCCAGTCGGGTTCGTTGGCGCGGCAGAGAGCAAGGCTGAATTGGTAAAGAATCCTCGGGAATGTGATTTCATCACTTTGAAAGGTCGGCAAGGTGGCTCCGCGCTGGCCTCTGCAGCGGTAAATGCACTTGCCTTAGCCAGTTCCAAGGGAAGTAGCGGTGGCTGATCCCTGGCTTCATATTGTGGGCATCGGTGAAGATGGAATGGACGGGCTTTCACCCGCGACTAAGGCGGTTGTGGAAGCTGCGGAAATCATTATTGGCGGCGATCGACACCACAGTCTGAGCGATGCCGTGAAGGCCGAACGTATGGCTTGGCCGTCGCCCTTTGATGCAATGATCGACACCTTGCGCAGTTTTCAGAAAAAACGTGTTGTGGTTTTGGCCACAGGTGATCCTTTGTGGTTCTCAGTGGGCGCGCGGATTGGACGTGAGATTGATCCTGCTGAAATCGTCTACCACCCTCAGCTCAGTGCCTTTCAGCTTGCCGCAGCCCGGCTGGGATGGAGCCTGGCTGACGTCGAAACACTGACCGTCCACGGACGCCCTGTCGAACAGATGATCGCGTTTATTCAGCCGTTTGCGCGATTATTGGTTCTCACAACCGGATCTGAAACACCTGCGCAAATTGCTGCTTTCCTCGCAGACCGCGGCTTTGGGCAATCCAAGATGACCGTTCTGGCTGAAATGGGCGGCACGAATGAAGCCCGCTTTGATGGGACCGCTGAAAGCTGGTCGCACAGAGTTCCCGAATTTAATACGCTCGCCGTGGAATGTCTCGCGGATCCGGATGCGGCCTTGCTGCCGCGCGTTCCGGGGCTCGCTGATGCGCTTTTCCAAAGCGATGGCACAATGACTAAGCAGGAGGCGCGCGCGGCCACTTTGGCGAAGCTGATGCCAATGCGCGGCGCGTTGCTTTGGGATATTGGGTCGGGTTGTGGCTCTGTGGCGGTCGAGTGGATGCGCGCGGCGCGATATGCCCGCGCGATCGGGATTGAGCCGCGGGCTGACAGGCGCGCCATGGCAGCAGCGAATGCATTGGCGCTGGGCACGCCAAAACTTGAACTGGTGGATGCCGAAGCACCGGCAGCGCTCGAAGATTTGCCTGCACCGGATGCGGTATTTATTGGCGGTGGGTTGAGCCGCGCGGTGTTTGAGGAAGCATGGACCAAGTTGCGCCCCCTGGGGCGACTTGTGAGCAACGCAGTAACGTTAGAAAGCGAGGCAGCACTGATCTCCCTTTACCATGAATTCGGTGGTCAACTTGTGAAGCTTTCTGTCAACCGCGCTGAGCCTGTCGGTAGTTTGACCGGATGGCGACCTCTGATGCCGGTGACCCAATGGAGCCTCGTGAAACGATGAATTTGGTTGCGAAGGGTAAGCTCTATGGTGTGGGTGTTGGTCCTGGTGATCCGGATTTGATGACGCTGCGAGCGCATCGATTGATCTCGCAAGCGCCGGTTCTGGCCTATCCGAAGCTTGCGGAGGCGGAGAGCTTTGCACGATCGATAGCAGCGGATGCCATTGCTTCGGACGCGCGGGAGATTGTGATTGAGGTGCCGATGACAACTGAGCGCGCACCGGCTCAGGCTGCTTACGATGCTGGCGCCGAAGATATCAAACACGCGCTGAACGAAGGGCAAGATGTTGTGTGCCTTTGCGAGGGCGACCCTTTTTTCTACGGCTCCTTCATGTATATCTTTGCCCGCTTGAGCGCGGATTATGAGGTAGAGGTTGTGCCCGGGGTGAGCTCGGTCATGGCCTGTGCTGCCCGGGCAGGGATGCCACTTGCAGCACGCAACGAACGCTTAACTGTTTTGCCTGGCCCGCTGCCGGAGGAAGAGCTGCGCGGTCGGATCGAAGGAGCCGAAAGCGTCGCGATCATGAAGGTGGGGCGCCACCTGCCCAAAATCCGGCGCGTGATCGCGGCTTTGGGTTATAGTGACGATGCGATCTATGTGGAACGCGCAAGCCTTGCCGAAGAAAAAGTTTGTGCACTGGCTGAAGCACCTGAAAAGGCGCCGTATTTTTCGATGATTTTGCTGACCAAGGGAGCGGATCCATGGCTGTGATGCCGGTTGTCTTGGCGCTGAGCCGGTCAGGAGAAACCGTGGCGCGCAAAGTTGGCTTAGAACTGGGTGCCGCTTTGCATGGTCGCAAAGGTCGGGTTGAGAACGCAGACATCTGGTTTGAAAATGCGCTCGATCATGCGCGCGACCTGTTTGCTGCTGGTGTTCCAATCGTTGGTGTTTGCGCGTCCGGTATCTTGATCCGGGCTGTTGCACCGCTTTTGTCAGACAAGAAAGTTGAACCGCCTGTTGTGTCGGTAAGTGATGACGGTTCAGTTGTCGTGCCACTGCTTGGTGGTCATCGTGGTGCGAACCGATTGGCCAATGAAATCGCTAGAGTACTAGGAGGCACCGCGGCGGTGACTACTGCAGGAGATGTCTCCATTGGTGTAGCACTCGACGCGCCACCTATTGGCTACCGGCTGGCCAACCAGGAACATGCCAAGGACGTGATGGCGGCGATACTTTCCGGGTCAGGCGTGACGATAAGCGGTGAGAACGTCTTTGACATTGACGCTATGGGTGGTGATGTCGAGCTTTGCGTGAGTGACGCGCCGGAGGCGGGCGGAGAGACACGGCTGATCTATCATCCTCAACGGTATGCGCTTGGTGTGGGGTGTGCACGCGATGCAGACCCGGATGCGCTTTACGACTTGGTGCAGAACACACTCGCAGAGGCCAGTATTGCACCTGGGGCTTTGGCGGCTGTCGCAACAATTGACCTTAAAGCAGACGAACCTGCAGTGAACACACTGGCGCAAAAGCTCGGCGTGCCGTTGCGCCTGTTTACGGCAGATGAGCTTGAAGCGCAGGTGGACAATCTGGCCAATCCGTCGGATGTGGTCTTTGCTGAGGTCGGATGTCACGGTGTCAGCGAAGGAGCAGCTCTTGCGATGGGCGGCTCTCTATGCGTGGAAAAGAACAAGAACGCGGTCGCCACCTGCGCGATCACGCGCTCTGGAGCGCCTATCACAGAACTTAAGGGTCGTCCGCGTGGACGGCTTTCAATTGTCGGCATCGGACCGGGGCAGTCCGGGTGGCGCACGCCAGAGGTTTCGAAGTTTATTGCCGAGGCAGACGAGTTGGTTGGGTACGGGCTCTACATCGATCTGTTGGGACCATTGGCGGCTGGAAAACCAAGGTCGGATTTCCCGCTCGGAGGTGAAGAGGCGCGCTGTCGCTATGCATTGGAACGCGCCGGAGAAGGGCGAAACGTAGCGCTTGTTTGTTCTGGTGATGCTGGCATTTACGCCATGGCGGCGCTGGTTTTTGAGCTTTTGGATCGTGGCCCCGATACACAGGGAGTGACCGATGCCGCGCGCCGGATCGAGGTAGTCTGTTCTCCGGGTGTATCTGCATTGCAGGGCGCTGCTGCACGGGCAGGGGCGCCTTTGGGGCATGATTTCTGCACTATCAGCTTGTCTGATCTGTTGACGCCGAGAGACGATATCTTGCGCCGCATTCAAGCGGCAGCGGAGGGTGATTTCGTTATCGCGTTTTACAACCCGGTGTCGAAGACACGTCGTACGCTGTTGGCTGAGGCCAGAGACATACTGTTGCAGCACAGACCAGTCGATACACCGGTCATGCTCGCCAGTAATCTGGGCAGGTCCGAAGAACACGTGTGCTATCGACGTTTGGAAAACTTGGATGTCGATGAAGTTGATATGCTGACGGTGGTTTTGGTGGGCTCAAGCAACAGTAAACTGGCCCAGTTGGGCGAAGGCCCGCGCATGTACACACCACGTGGCTATGCGCGTAAAATCGATGGCGATCTGGCGCAGGAGAGCCGGGGATGACGCTCGACGTTCGCTGCCGTTACGGGCCGGCATCGCCCCGCCAGCCATCCCGTTTGGCGCCTTTGTAGGAGACATTTCAATGACGGTATTTTTTGTCGGTGCTGGTCCTGGTGATCCGGAACTTTTGACCAAAAAGGCGGAGCGAGTGATTGGGGAGTGCCCGGTGTGCCTTTTTGCCGGGTCATTGGTGCCGCCGCAGGTGATCGCTTGTGCGCCGGAGGGCGCGCGTATCCGTGACACAGCCTCGATGACGCTCGAAGAAACCCACGCCGAAATCTTGACCGCGCATGAGGCCGGGAAAGACGTGGCGAGGGTGCATTCGGGTGACCCGTCTCTATACGGCGCGATTGCGGAACAAATCCGTCTGCTTCGACGAGACGGGATTGAGTATGAAATCATCCCAGGTGTGCCTGCTTACGCCGCTGCCGCTGCGGCGCTCGGTCAGGAACTGACCTTGCCGGAAATTGCTCAGTCGATCGTCTTGACCCGGGTTTCGATGAAGTCGACGTCCATGCCACCCGGTGAAACGCTGCAAAACTTCGCGCGCACTGGAACCACACTTGCCATTCACCTAGGTATTCGAGCGCTTGCCGAAATTAGGCGTTCCATCGAACCCTATTATGGCGAAGACTGTCCTGTGGTCGTTGGATACCGCGTCGGATGGCCGGATCAAATGTTCATTAGGGGTACGCTGGGCGATATTCAGGCAAAGGTGAAGGCAGAAAAGCTGACCAGAACCGCACTGATTCTCGTTGGGCCCGTGCTTGGGGAAATCTCCGATTTCAGAGACAGTGCGCTGTATGACCCGGATTGTCCACACGTTCTGCGCCCGATTGTCTGATTCTTGCTAATTTTCTGCACTGCAGCGTGTAACTCACTGCAAATGTGAGACAATTTTTTAGATTTATCATATACCAACGCTACGTGTCCGTTAGTGATTCTGAGCTTTGGGGAGCTGCCAGATGTCGACGTTTTTATCTCCGGAAATCCTTGCCGGGCTTGAGCAAGCCCGTATTGAAGGCTGGCAAAAGAGCAGGCGGCTTCGTGTGGAAGCCGGTGAGCAGAGATTTTCCGTGCTTCGGGCCTGGGATGGCGGTTTTGCTCTGCGTGCCGGAACCGCGCCCAATCTTCGTGGTCTGGTCGATCTTTATGACGGCGCACGCCATTTATCGCGTTGCCTGATTGTGGCATCGGAAGAAGAAGGCGATGAGATGCGCTTTGAGCTTAAGGTCGTAACCGATGCAGCCGGAGAACAGCCGGTTGATTTTGAGCGCGATGCAAATGCGCCTGTAGCTCTGATCGCGAAAGCATAGCGTCTAACGTATTTTTTCGAAGTAGATGATTACAGAACCAATCGTGACGCCAAAGCGCCGCATGTAAGCCCGGTTGAGCAATCTGGTTTCGCTGAGCTGCCACATCCAGTCATCGAAATCGACGCGCAGGGTTCCATCCGGTACGGGCAGATCAATCTTATATTGCCAGTTGAAGCTGTCGCCATTTTCAACCCCTGTTGCAACGCCGATCACGCCGGGCGCGGACCCGGTCCAGCTTTCGTCGTCGGTTTGTTGCAAGGTCCAAATGCGTTGCTCGGTTGTGCCGTCCTCGTAGACGAAATCCTCAACCAGACGAAGGGTTTCGCCATCCCAAGTGCCGTCGATGTCCACCTTAAAGCGGCGGCGCACGGTGCCAAACCGATCCTGAAACTGACCATAAGCGACGAGTTTGCCAGAAAAGAACTCCTGCAGTTCAAATTCGCGATCACTGAGGAGCGGATCATTGAGAGAGGGGCGTCCGCTGCACGCGGTCAAAAGTGTTAGCAGCAGTACAGTCGCAAATATACGCATCTCTATCTCGCGTTCGCTTGTTCGGCGAGGAAGTATTGCGTCTTGACCTTAAGGCAAGCGTGGACGGCTTTTTGTAAGGTTGGCTATGCCAAGATCTCAGTCAACCAAGTTGTAAAGCGCAGGAATGCCATCATCGTCTCGGCACCCTCGTCGGCCTGGTTGAAACAGTGAAGCATTGGGGCAAGGTGAAAGTCCGCAAGAGAGGGTTTTGATGCATTAAGTGCGATACCGTCGGCGACGAAACCTTCCTGTACATGCAACATGGGAACACGGCCAAACGGATTGAGCTTTAGAAGGTTCGGGGATATCCGACCTGCGAAAAGATCAATTTCCGCATAATCGAAGTCACAGCGCTTTTCATGAAGCGGCGATTAAAAGATGCGAATGTATACGCTGCAGCCAAAGCCGTGCAGCGTCTTTACTGTAAATCGCTGAAAGCTTTTTGCAGCCGTTCAACGGCATCCTCAACACGGCTGCGCGGTAAAGCGATGTTGAAACGCAGAAAACTCTCGCCACCTGTGCCAAAGGTGGGCCCTCGGTTGGCTGCGATACAGGCGGCTTGTTCCACGCGGTTGGTGAATTCATCCCGCACCATGCCGGTGCCGGAAAAATCGACCCACGACAGATAGGTTGCCTCCAGATTCATGGAACGTAGCCCAGGAATAGCGTTTACGCCTTGGTCGAACACTTTCCGATTGCCATCAAGATAGGTGACCAAATCGTCCACCCACTCTGCACCTTCTGCCGAATAGGCCGCCTCTGCCATGACCGTTCCAAAGGAATTCGGCGACATCCCAAGCCCTGCCATGCGCTGAGCAAACCGAGCGCGCAGCTTTGGGTCGGCTATGATCACATTGCCGGAATGGGCTCCAGCGATATTGAAGGTCTTTGTGGTGGCCGTCATCATCACCAGTCGATCCTCAATCCCTTCAATGTGGCTCATCGCGATATGCTTGTTGCCGGGAAAGACCAGATCATGGTGGATTTCGTCCGAGACCAGAATGAGATCATGGCGTTTGGCAAATTCGGCCACCTGTTCAAGCTCATTACGTCGCCATACACGGCCACCGGGGTTATGTGGGGAGCACAAGACGACGATCTTTTCTGATCCGTCGAGAATCGCGTCATAGGCATCGAAATCCATTTCGTATGCCCCGTCGCGTTCAGCTAGTGGGCATTCTACCACGCGACGCGCTGCACCTTTTATGACGCGGGCGAAGGCATGGTAGACCGGGGTGAAGAGAACTATGCCGTCCCCGGGTTCTGAGAACGCGTCCACGCACATGCCAGTGCCATTGACCAGGCCGTGGGTGGTGAAAATCCAGGATGGATCAACGGTCCAACTGTGCCGTTCTTGCATCCACCAGCAGATTGCGTTGCGATAACTTGCGTCGCTTCCATAATATCCGAAGATTCCATGATCGAGCATGCCTTGTAGTGCATCAGTGACGCAGCTTGGTGGCCTGAAATCCATATCCGCGACCCACATCGACAGACCGTTCTCGGGGGAGACGCCGAAAATCCGCTCCATACTGTCCCATTTGTCACATTGGCTGCCGCGGCGGTCGATGATCTCGTCAAAGCTCATAGAAATAACTCCGTTTGCGGGGTGCACGCTAGGCCGTTGCAGCCGCGGGTTCAATCGCCTAAATCAGGCACGATGTTGTTACCTATTCTGATCCATCCAGATCCGCGGCTCAAAAAGGTCTCCGACCCGGTCAGCGATCTCAGCGATGAGCTGCGCAAGCTCGCCGATGATATGCTTGCGACGATGTATGATGCGCCGGGCATCGGTCTTGCCGCGCCGCAGGTAGGTGTTAATCAACGCCTTATCGTTCTCGACTGTGCCAAGGATGAGAACGAAGAGGTTTCGAGGCCATTGGTGATGTTTAATCCAGAGGTTTTGAGCGCCTCAGATGAAAAGAACGTGCATGACGAAGGGTGCCTGTCGATCCCTGAACAATTTGCCGAGGTGACACGGCCCAAGATCGTCGATGTGCGCTGGATTGATACCAAGGGCAACGAGCATACCGAGACTTTTGATGGTCTTTGGGCCACCTGTGTGCAGCATGAGATCGATCATCTGGAGGGCAAGCTTTTCATTGATTATCTCGGGCCGATGAAGCGGCAGATGATCACGCGTAAGATGCAAAAGCTGAAACGCGAAAAGGCGCGGGGCTGATCTGCCGTGACTGTAAGGCCTTTCTTGCGTTGGCCTGACAAGCGTTTGAGAACGGCCGCCGAGCCGATCAGTGAGATCACCGATGAGACGCGCACGACTTGGACTGATATGGTTGACAGTATGGAGGCAATGCCAGGCTCTGGTGTGGGGCTCGCGGCTGTGCAGATCGGCGTGATGCTGCGTCTTGCTGTTGTTGATGCCAGTGAATCTCGAGGTCAAGCGATCCTGATGGCTAATCCTGAAGTTCTTCATGCGAGCGTGGAATTGCGCGCGCATCAAGAAGGTAGTCCAAACCTCCCAGGGGTTTCAGCCAACATCAAACGCCCGCGAGCCGTGACAGTGCAATTTATGAACGAGAAGGGGGAAAGCGAGGAGCGCGACCTTGTGGGGCTTTGGGCCACGTCGATGCAGCACCAGATCGACCATCTCAATGGGAAAATGTACTTTGACCGTCTGAGCAAGACTAAGCGCGATATGCTATTGCGTAAGGCCAAGAAATTCGCGGAGCGGGGCTGATGCGGATCGTGTTCATGGGTACACCAGAGTTTTCCGTGGCTGCTTTGGAGGCTTTGATCGAGGCCGGACATGAGATTTGTGCGGTTTACACGCAACCACCACGGCCCGCCGGGCGCGGAAAGAAAGATCGGGCCAGCCCTGTGCAGAAGCGAGCTGAGGCGCTCGGACTGGACTTTCGTCACCCGTCAAGCTTGAAAAACGAGGAGGAACAGGCGGCGTTTGCTGCACTGAATGCTGATGTGGCGGTGGTTGTGGCCTATGGGTTGATCCTGCCGCGGGCGATTCTGGATACACCGAAATGCGGATGTCTGAACATTCACGCTTCGCTTTTGCCGCGCTGGAGGGGGGCCGCACCAATTCACCGTGCGATAATGGCCGGCGATGTGGAGACCGGTGTTTGTATTATGCAGATGGAAGTGGGACTTGATACCGGACCGGTACTTTTGTGCAAAAGCACTCCGATTGGTGCGGAGGAGACAACCGGGCAACTACATGATCGGCTGGCAAGCATTGGCGCCGAGGCGATTGTTGAAGCACTCAACAATCTGGATAAGCTAAGTCCTCAGTCGCAGGACGAGATTGGCGTTACATATGCGCAAAAGATCGACAAGGAAGAGGCGCGGATCGAGTGGGAGGATCGTGCAGCAGAGGTGGACCGGCAAATTCGCGGACTGTCGCCATTTCCTGGCGCTTGGATTGAGCATAAAGGACAACGCATCAAGCTTCTGGCGTCGAGATTAGCGAAAGGCTGCGGCGCTCCTGGCAACGTTCTTGACGATGCGCTGACGATTGCCTGCGGGCAGGGCGCAGTGCAGGTTTTGCGCTTGCAACGAGCCGGGAAGGGCGCGCAGAATGTACATGAATTCTTGCGTGGGATGGATTTGCCCAAGGGCACACGGCTTTAGGAGGGTCACATGGGTGGATTTCTGCAACTGTTCGGAACGGTCGTGATCGCCGGGATCGTCGGATACACCAGCGAGAAAAGCGGTTTTACCCGCAATGGTTATATCCCTTCAATAATCATCTGTGTCGGTGGAGCATTTCTATTTTTCTTCTTGCGCATTATGTTCGGTTTTCGTTTCGGCGCGCCGGGGATCGATGCGATCATTTCATCTGTTGGGGCGTTGATTATTGTGCCGACCCATTGGCGCAAGAAGTGACTGGTCAAAGGGAAATTTTCAAACGTTGTTGTCGTCTTTTGTCGGTTTGAAGGGGGCCATCCCTGCTCGAGCCAGTGCGTCGGCACGCTCATTTTCTTCATGTCCGGCATGGCCTTTGATCCATCGCCAATCGACGCTGTGACGCTCTGCCGCTGCCTCTAGTCTCTGCCAGAGCTCAGCGTTTTTCACCGGCTTTTTGTTAGAAGTTTTCCAGCCGTTCTGCTTCCAGCTATGAATCCAGCTCGTCACGCCGTTTTTCACATACGCGCTATCTGTGACAATTGTAATTCGAGCCGGTTTTGACAGGGTTTCGAGGGCTTGAATGGCGGCAAGCAGCTCCATTCGGTTGTTGGTGGTCTCCGCTTCACCGCCATGTAGCTCTCTTTCGCGGACCAGCGCCTCTCCTTTTTTGGCCTGCAGCAGAACGCCCCAGCCGCCGGGACCAGGATTGCCCGAACACGCCCCATCAGTGTAGGCGAAAAGCTCAGTCAAGACGGTCCTTTCGTGCCCATATCGCGATCCATGGTGCCATTGTGCCGTCGAGGCCGCGTTCTTCTCCGGTTTTTTCGAAGAAGGGTGTGCAACCCGCGTCTTTCAGTAGTCCTTCGAGCTCATTTTGTGTGACGTAGGTATAAAATCGACCGAGTGAATCCCGCTTCTCGCCTGTTCCTGTCTTCATTGCGATATGCAGTACTCCAGTGGCTCTTAAAGCCTGCGACAATGCAGAGATGTAGCGTGGCAGATCGGCACGCGATGCATGAAGAAGCGAAAAGTTGGCCCACACGCCATCATAGGTCGCGGTTTCCTTCACATCATCAAACGTGGCGCATCGCGCATCTACTCCTTCATACTTAGCCGCCATCTCTACCATTTCAGGCGTTGCATCGGTTGCTGTCACTTTCAGCCCGTTACGGGCCATTATTGCCGCCGCCCATCCTGGTCCGCACCCTAGATCAAGCACATGCGCATCCTTGGTCAGCAGTTCCATAAAACCTGCCAGCGTCTCATTATGCTCCAAATCACTTACCAGCGCTGCGTAGTCCTCAGCCTGATTGGCGTAGACGCCTATAGTTTCGTTGTCTTTGCTCATGCGAAACGTCCAATTGCTAGGCAGATCAAAACGCCAGCAGTTACCATAATGCGCAACTGCATCCACCAGTGTGGGGCAATACCATTGCGCCAGAATGTCCAGTCGATCAACAGAATAGCCGCAAATCCAAACATCAGCGATGTTCCTGCGTTTTCAGGCCCGCCGCCGTGGGTAAAGAAAACCCAGAGTGCAGGAATGACCGATAATACATATCCGGTGGCCGCGCTCGGGCCCGTCATTTTCGTTGCAAACCCCCAAAGTACACCTGACATGAAGCTGAGTATGATCGCGCCATAGAAGAGACCGACAAACGGACCGATAAAGCGCGGGCCAAACATCCGCGTCGTCCAAAGCGCAAGCTCTGGCGACAAAACCGTAGCTGCGCTCCAGATAAAGGGGAGCAGACCTGCCAGGCCGAGTATCAACGGCGTACGAGGAATATCTGTCAAAACTTGGTCCTGACGAAACGATGCTTTGGCAAGGTGTAGTTTTCACGTCGCGGACGTTCAACCCTCAGCCTAATCGAAACGTCAGATGAACAAAAAAAACGCGCGAGACTGAGCCCGCGCGTATTCAAAAGCGAGAACTGGTTATTTGCCAGTGACAAGTTCACCTTCGGGCATGTCCGCACCTTCACGCGGAGGCCGACCAATGACGTCTTTGATATCAAACAGCTCGATGAAGTTATCGGCTTGACGACGAAGCTCGTCAGAAATCATTGGTGGCTGTGTTTTGATCGTCGAAACAACAGATACCCGCACGCCTTGCCGCTGAAGGCTTTCGACAAGCGGGCGAAAGTCGCCATCACCGGAGAAGAGAACGATGTGATCCACTTTCGGCGCAAGCTCCATGGCATCAACCGCAAGATCTATATCCATATTGCCTTTGATTTTTCGACGTCCTTGAGCGTCTGTGTACTCTTTTGCTGGCTTGGTCACCATGGTGAAGCCGTTGTAATTTAACCAATCAACCAGAGGTCTGATGGGTGAGTACTCGTCATTTTCTAGTAGCGCTGTATAATAGAAGGCTCGCAAAAGCTTTCCGCGACGCATGAACTCTGCGCGCAAAAGCTTGTAGTCTATGTCGAACCCAAGGGATTTGGCGGCGGCGTATAAATTCGAGCCGTCAATGAACAGCGCAAGCCGTTCGTCCTTGTAAAACATGAATATCCTTTCCAAAAAAATCTAATCGGCTTTGTGAGTGAGTGGATTTGAACGCGATTAGACTGACGTGTAAGGTTAAGAGTTGTGTATACGTTACGCAAGGGACGCGTGATCATCTTTTGGATAGGTATTTTTGAAGATTTCGTCTAAAGCATTGATTGCATTAGGGAGTAACGTTACGTCATCTTTCGGTGCTCCGCATGAGATATTGCAAAAAACTCTGTCGAGCTTGGGCACTAAAAACATGGAAGTGCGTTTAGTCAGCCGCTTCTACAAGACACCTTGTTTTCCAGCTAATGCAGGGGATGATTTCATAAATGCTGCAGCAAGCGTTGAGTTCTTTGGCACTCCATACGAGTTGCTGAACACTCTGCATGAAATTGAAGCGCAATTAGGTCGTCAAAGAAAGCAGCGTTGGGCGGCACGAACTATCGACATTGATCTTGTTGCCTTCGAAGGTCGTGTGTTGCCTGATGTAACCGCATTTCAACACTGGCGTAGTAAGTCCCTGCTTGAACAGATGAGCGAGGCTCCTGATCAGTTAATCCTGCCGCATCCACGTTTGCATGAACGCGCTTTCGTTCTTGTGCCTTTGAATGACGTTGCGCCCGATTGGTTGCATCCCGTGTTTGATAAAACGGTTGCGGACATGTTGGCTGCTTTGCCGGAAGAAGACGTCGCACTCGTCGTTCCTTTCGAAAGGGAGAAATGAGCAAGCGTTGTTGATTGTCTTTCATTCTGCGCTTGTAAACGGTGATTTAAGTCTTTAGGTACAGGGCTTCTTAGAGAATTGCGACATTTCCGGAGGTCTCATGGCCCGCGTAACTACAGAAGATTGTGTCGATAAGGTTCCAAACCGGTTCGATCTCGTCATGCTCGCGGCACATCGCGCACGAGAGATTTCCTCTGGTTCTCCGATTTCTGTTGACCGCGACAACGACAAAAACCCAGTTGTTGCACTTCGGGAGATTGCCGAAGAAACCCAACCGGCGGACGATCTTCGTGAACGTCTCATTGAGTCCAATCAGACGCAGATCGAGGTTGATGAGCCGGAAGAAGACTCGATGGCGTTGCTCATGGGTGATGAGGCTGAAAAGCCTGTCGAAGATGACATGTCCGAAGAAAAACTGCTTCGGGCGCTGATGGAGGCCCAAGGCCAAGGTTAATCCTGGCACGGCCTCGGGGGATGCGGAATGACTAACGCAGACACCCTGATTGCACAGGTCCGGAGCTATAACCCGAAAACCGACGAAAACCTTTTGCGCTCGGCCTTTATGTTTGGCGAGCGCATGCACGACGGGCAGTTCCGTCAATCTGGCGAGCCTTACTTCACACACCCTGTTGCTGTGGCGGAAATTTTGGGTCAGCAGCGGCTTGACGATGCGACTCTTGTCACAGCCCTTTTGCATGACACGATCGAAGATACGCGTGCATCTTATGACATCGTTGCTGGTCAGTTTGGTGACGAAATTGCCAATCTCGTGGAAGGTGTGACAAAACTTACCAATCTGCAGCTTTCGAGTTCTGAAACCCAACAAGCGGAAAATTTTCGCAAGCTATTCATGGCGATGTCGAAGGATATGCGCGTGATTTTGGTGAAGCTCGCTGATCGGCTACACAATATGCGCACGATTCGAGCTATGAAGCCTGAAAAACAGGTCAAGAAAGCGCGTGAGACGATGGACATCTTCGCGCCGCTGGCCGGTCGCATCGGCATGCAGTCAATTCGCGAAGAGTTGGAAGATCTTGCTTTTCGAGTGCTAAATCCTGAGGGGCGCGCATCGATAATGCGGCGTTTCATTACGCTGCAACGCGAGGCGGGGGATGTCATTGAGCGCATAACGAACGACATGCGCCACGAACTGGACAAAGCAGGCATTAAAGCTGAAATCCTGGGTCGTGCGAAAAAGCCTTACTCGATTTGGCGCAAGATGCAGGAAAAAGAGATGGGGTTTTCCCGTCTAAGCGACATTTATGGATTTCGCGTCGTCACAGAGACGGAAGAGGAATGCTATCGTGTTTTGGGCGTGATCCACCGCCGTTGGCGCTCCGTTCCTGGGCGTTTTAAGGACTACATAAGCCAGCCCAAGTCGAACGGTTACCGATCTTTGCATACGACAGTCTCTGGTCGTGATGGCAAACTTGTAGAAGTGCAAATGCGCACGCGCCAGATGCACGAAGTGGCAGAAACTGGCGTAGCCGCTCATTGGTCTTACAGGGATGGTGTTCGCGCCAAGAACCCATTTGCGGTTGATCCGGCAAAATGGATTGCCAGCCTTACAGAGCACTTTGACGTCGAAGATGACCATGGGGAGTTCCTCGAGGCAGTAAAGCTGGAGATGTATGCCGACCAGGTTTTCTGCTTCACGCCCAAGGGTGACGTGGTCAAACTACCTCGCGGTGCGACACCAATTGATTTTGCGTATGCGATCCACACGCGCATTGGCCACGCCTGTGTTGGCGCCAAAGTGGACGGTATGCGCGTTCCGCTTTGGACGCGGATCAAAAATGGGCAGTCCGTCGAAGTGATCACAGCCGGGGGTCAGACGCCACAGACCACATGGCTCGATATCGCCACGACTGGCAAAGCACGTACCGCGATCCGCAGGGGACTTCGGGAAATCGATCGAGACCGTTTCGTGAAGCTTGGACGAGAATTGGCAAGAGCTGCGTTTGAGCATGTTGGTAAGAAACCTACGGATAAAGCGCTCGAACGAGCGGCAAAGACGCTTCGCATCAAATCCAGAGACGAAATGCTCGCTCAGCTTGGCAGCGCCGAAATCACGACCCAGCAAGTTTTACAGGCAGTGTATCCTGATGTAGCACCGGTCAAAGGCAACGAGGTGCGTCGGGAAAGGGCTGTCATCGGATTGGCGCCGGACCAAAGGTTTGATCGTGCGCCTTGTTGTCAGCCGCTTCCGGGAGAGCGAATCGTGGGTATCACTTATCGAGGTAAAGGCGTCGTCGTCCACGCTATAGACTGCGACTCTTTGCAGGCATACGAAAGGCAGCCGGAAAGGTGGCTTGATCTTCGCTGGCAAGAAGGCACCCACCAAGCGGTTTATGTGGCGACACTTGATGTGACCATCGGCAACGACGCTGGAGTGCTGGGCCGGGTTTGTACTCTGGTCGGAGAACGCGAAGCAAATATATCTAACTTGTCGTTCTTGGACCGTAAGCCAGATTTCTTTCGATTGCTGATTGATGTCGAACTGCGGGACGCAGAGCATTTACATAGCGTGATTTCTGTGTTGGATGCCGAGAGTGACGTGGCGGCGGTTGAAAGATATAGAGATGTGTCTCATGTCGTCAGTAAAGTCGCGGAACAAAGCCAAGCCTAGGAGCCTTACTTTTGGTCTTCAAACGCAGAGATAAACTGCCCTGGTGGAAGGCGGCACTGCGTTTTTTTTGGCCCAAATCTGGTTGGTCCAGAGCGTTTCAATACGTTCAGCATCGCGTAAGACGGCTGCCTGATCCCCCTCATCGGATTGCGCGCGGAATCTTTTCCGGTGTGTTCGTAACCTTCTCTCCGTTCTTCGGACTTCACTTTTTCTTGGCGGCCGGTTTGGCATGGGTTCTGCGAGGCAATATCGTTGCGGCTTTGCTGTCTACTTTTGTGGGTAATCCGCTAACTTTTGTGCCGATTGGCGCGGCGTCACTGCAAACCGGATACTTTCTTCTAGGATTGCGCGGCGTTGAAAATTTGGAAAACAACGGCTCCATAGGAAGCAAGTTCGTCGATGCCGGGCGCGATTTGCGCGATAATATCTGGGCAGTATTCACCGATGATCGCGCTGATTGGACGCGACTGTCGGTGTTTTTCGACGAGGTTTTCTTTCCCTACATGGTTGGTGGGCTCATTCCTGGCGCCATTGTCGCGCTGCTCTTTTACTATCTGAGCCTGCCGGTCATCCAAGCTTACCAAAATCGCCGCAAGGGCCGATTGAAAGAAAAACTCGCCGCGCTCAAAGAAAAGGCAGCGGCGAAAGCGGCGGCAAAAGCGGATGCAAAGGCAAAATCGCGCGAAAAGGCTGACATGCGCAGAAAACAGAATTAGGTATCTTCTTAAATGAGAAGGGTTTGGAAATGAGTTTTGCAGGTCATTTGCGTCTTGGCGTCAATATTGATCACGTGGCAACTGTTCGAAACGCGCGTGGAAGTGCATATCCTGATCCGATTCGTGCCGCGAAGCTTGCCGAAGAGGCGGGTGCTGATGGAATAACAGCACATCTACGCGAGGACCGCAGGCATATTTCTGACGCAGATATTGATGGCTTAATAGAAGCACTTGATGTTCCTCTCAATTTTGAGATGGCGGCCACAGAAGAGATGCAGGCCATAGCTCTGCGACATAAACCGCACGCCGTTTGCTTGGTGCCGGAGAAAAGAGAAGAACGCACGACAGAGGGCGGTCTTGAAGTGGCGCGTGAAGAGAACAAGCTCGCCCATTTCATCGCGCCATTGCGTGAGGCAGGTTGCCGCGTATCGATCTTTATTGCCGCTGACAAACGTCAGATTGAGGCGGCAAACCGGATCGGAGCAGAAGTCATCGAACTTCACACAGGTGCCTATTGCGAAGCCTATTCAGAGGGTGACACAGAAACTTACCAGACTGAGCTTGCTTCATTGCGTGAGATGTCAGCCTTTGCACATTCACTCGGGTTGGAAGTGCACGCAGGCCACGGCCTGACTTATGATACCGTAAAACCAATCGCAGCCTTTCCTGAAGTCATGGAACTCAACATCGGGCACTTCATCATCGGCGAAGCGATTTACCGCGGTTTGGGACCCGCGATCAGTGAGATGCGACGACTGATGAACGAGGCGCGCGACGAAGTTTTGCGTTCCGCTGTATGATCTGGTTTCGCTACGGGGCAGTTTTTCTCGCCGTGGCAATTGGCGTTTCACAGATCATTGCGTTATTTCAGTTGCCTCAAGATCAGACGATTGGTGGCGCGGCGCAACTTATGGTTCCAGCCATGATCGCGGCGCTTGTTGAGGGTCAAAGATTTGCGAAGTTAAACCGCGTCCATCCTGGCAGCGGGAAGGCTTGGAATTTTGCATTGGCTGCAGCTGGTATTGCGTTTGCGCTTAACCTCATGCTCGCCTATGCCGGACCTAGAGTTGCCCCCGAGTTTGCTAAGCTTGCAATTGCCGTTCCCGGCTCCAAGCAGTTCATGACACTGTTGGTTTTCTATGCAGTTGGCTACCTACTTTGTAATCGGTTTTTCTATGGGCTGGGCGTAAGTAATCAACTGACCTTGATGCAAAAGCATGACGACACAAACTAAAGGTCTGATCAGACCAGACCAACGAAGAGCTGTCGTGTTGTTGGTCACCTTGGTAGCTGCAGTTTGGTCTATCTGGGTTTTGGAAGGTGCTCGAAAAGGCGTTTCCATTGACGAAATTACCGTTGGGCGAACGCCTGTTACCGTTATGCAGCGTGATTTAGAAGGTCCTGCTGTGGTTGTAGCGCATGGCTTTGCAGGATCGCGTCAGATGATGCAGGGGTATGGTCTGGTGCTAGCGCAGGCAGGTTATCGCGTTTACGCCTTTGACTTTGAAGGTCACGGTCGTCACCCGGTTCCAATGTCTGGTGACGTGACTAAGGTAGAAGGCACAACGCGCCTTTTGATGGACCAAACCCAGCAGATCATGGAGGCAACACGCAGTGGAGACGAGCCAGTTGCGTTGCTAGGTCATTCCATGGCCACTGATGTTTTGGTGCGTGTCGCCAAGGAAACGCAGAGTGTCGGCCCGGTTGTTTTGGTGTCCGCTTTCTCCAATGAAATCAGCGAAAATACACCAAAAGACATGCTTCTTATCACGGGTAATTGGGAGCCTGGTCTGAGCGATTTCGCTGAGCGTGTTACGAAAGACGCGCTGCCCGAGGCGCGCCGGGCCGTGCTGATTGCTCCGGCCGTCGAACATGTTGCAATCCTTCATTCTCGCGCTGGTCGCTCGGCTGCGTTGGAATGGATCAATAAGTTTTATAATCGTACTAGTGTCGCAGCTGTGCCGCAATCTGGCTGGGCATTACTTGTGCTCTTAACCGCGATTACTCTTCTCTTCACTCCCTTAGCGCGATTTTTACCGCAGACGATTTGGACGACTGAGCCACTGCGCAACTGGCAGTTTTTGACGGTCGTCGCCACCCCAATGATAGCGGCGCCGCTGCTTGCGCCTTTGATTGATTTTCGTGCGCTGCCAGTTCTGGTGGCGGACTATCTGGCCTTGCATTTGATGATTTTCGGTGCCGTTCAGATCGCACTTCTATGGCGTTTTCGTGGGGCACCGGCATGGCCTAAACCTTTTGCTGTATTGTTGTTGTTGGTCTGGACACTTGGCGTATTCGGTTTCGTGCTTGACCGCTACGGTGCAAATTTCTGGCCAATACCTGAGCGGTTCGTGATTATAGCAGCGCTCGCTCTTGGCTCTGTACCCTTCATGTTGGCTGATAGTTGGTTCTTGAGAGACGCACCGCTTTGGCAGCGGTTTGCCGCGCGGATTGGATTTCTTGCTTCACTGGCAATTGCGGTTGCTCTCGATTTTGAAGGGTTATTTTTCGTTATCATGATCGCACCTGTGATCGTCTTGTTTTATTTGAGTTTTGGTGTCATGGGACGAGTTGTTGCCCAACGATCTGGTCCAAGTGCTGCTGGTGTGGGGCTCGGGCTCGCTTTGGCTTGGGCGCTGGGTGTGAGTTTTCCGATGTTTTCGGCAAGCTGAGGACATAGCATGATTTTGGGTGTTGGAACCGACCTAGCAAATATAGAGCGTATTGCGGGTACGCTTGAAAGGTTTGGTGACCGCTTCCGTAATCGAGTCTTTACTGAAACAGAACAGCGTAAGGCGGAACGACGCGCGGACGTGGCAGGTACCTACGCCAAGCGCTGGGCGGCAAAAGAAGCCTGTTCCAAGGCGCTGGGCACCGGACTTCGTATGGGTATTGCATGGAAAGACATGGCGGTACGCAATCTTGAGACGGGCCAGCCGGTTATGACAGTCAGCGGTTGGGCCGCAGAACGGCTCGCAGAATTGACACCTGACGGGCATGAAGCAACGATCCACGTCTCTCTCACCGATGACCATCCATGGGCTCAGGCGTTCGTTGTCATAGAGGCGACGCCGCTGAGCGACCGATAGACCAAACACGATAGCGTGCCTTGACAGCCGGCGGGTGGCCACGCATGTAGCGCAGCATTGCAAAGCGGAGAATTTAATGGCGAGTGAAGCGAAAAAATCGAGCGCGATTTGGGAGACTGTGAAAACTGTTTTCTGGGCGCTGGTCATCGCCGGAATTTTCAGAACCGTTCTTTATCAACCTTTTTGGATTCCTTCGGGCTCGATGAAGGATACGCTTTTGATCGGGGATTTCCTCTTCGTTAACAAAATGGCTTATGGCTATTCTTATGCATCGTGTCCGAATTTCCGCTTTGGTCCGATCGATGTTGATGCTCAGAAAATCTGCGGCTTCTTGGATGGTGACAACAATCGTGTCTGGGGTGGAACGCCGGAACGCGGAGATATCATCGTATTTCGTCACCCTGTGAATCGTACCGACTATATCAAGCGTGTTGTGGGTATGCCTGGCGACCGGATCAAGATGACCGATGGTGTTCTGCACATCAATGGTGAAGCGGTAGAGCTAGAGGATGCAGGTATTTTTGAAGAGGAGTTCGCCCGACAAGGCCCATTGCAACGTCAGCCGCGCTGCGAAAACGGGATCGTGGGTCTCGGTGCTATCTGTAAGAAGTCGCGTCAGATTGAGACGCTTCCTAATGGTAAATCGCACAATATCCTTAACATCACCACTCAGCGTTCTGACAACACGGGCGTATTTGTGGTGCCGGAGGGGCATTACTTCTTTATGGGAGATAACCGCGACAACTCGCAAGATTCACGCGCACCGCTTACAGCACTTGGTGTAGGTTTTGTACCGCTCGAAAATCTAATTGGTAGAGCGGATCGAGTAATGTTTTCTTCCGCCGGCCGTTCGATGATATTTTTCTGGACTTGGCGTGGTGATCGCTTCTTCAAGTCTTTGAACTGATTGCGCTCTCCTTAGGAATGCTTTGCTTCTGCGAAAACGCGGGATAAAGAGCTTTCCATGAAGCTGTCGGTAGAACTGAAGGCGATTGAAAAGCGGCTGGGTCACAGGTTTGCGGATCCTGAATTGCTGATCCGAGCGCTCACCCATAGTTCAATTGCATCCGCGAATAGAAGCGACAATCAAAGGCTTGAGTTTTTGGGTGACCGCGTTCTGGGTCTTGTCATTGCTGACGCGCTTCTGAAAAACGATCAACAGGCACGAGAAGGTCAGCTTGCACCACGCTTCAACGCGCTTGTTAGAAAAGAAACATGTGCCGATGTTGCTCGTGAACTGGATTTGGGATCTGCGCTGAAACTAGGCCGGTCGGAGATGCTTTCCGGTGGGCGTCGCAAACAAGCGTTATTGGGCGATGCGATGGAGGCAGTGATCGCTGCCATTTACAAAGATGCCGGATATCAGGCCGCTAAAGAAATCATTCTGTCGCTTTGGCAGGATCGCATAAAGAATGTGGAACTTGACGCAAGAGATGCCAAGACTTCACTACAAGAGCTAGCGCAGGCGCAAGGACTACAGCCCCCTGAGTATGTAGAAATTGACCGCAGTGGCCCAGATCACGCGCCCCAGTTCACGATAGAGGCGCGCCTTACGAACGGAAAAAAAGAAAAAGCGACTGCTGGATCCAAGAGGCAGGCAGAACAGGCTGCAGCTAAAGCGCTGCTGGCGCGCATGGAAACTTCCTGAAATTCAAATTGAGTAGTGACGCGGCAATTCGACGCTATTGCAGACTACGGTGCGTCGGAAATTGGCTCATGTTCCTGTACTGCTTGATAAACTTTCAACAGTGAAGGGTTGAGTTTACCTTCAAATTTGACGGCTTGAGCACACTCGTGAAAATACATCGCTTGACCATTCCGACTTTTTTTGTCAGATAAAACAGTGTTCACAGTACCTCGACGCAACGGTCTGAAAAGATTGTAAAATTTGTAAACTTGCAAATTTTTCAACCGGACATCGACTGAATCGACCGCTCTCACGGCAAGTGAAACACACAGGTTGGGACAATAAGACTTCCTGACCAAATCGAAGAAATGTCGACACACAGTCTTGTAAGGTGCTCGGCATCGCTTGCGGAGGGCAAGATGGGTCTTATTGAAACCAAGAAATTAGAGATTTCGAAGGCAAACTCGGTGGCAATTGATGCAGAAGCGCTGCCCATTCATTATGCCACGGACCTTACAAATGGCGGTTCACTGGCCCATATTCAACTGCACGACCAAGTGTACACACTGCGTATCACACGCGCAGGCAAATTGATCCTGACAAAATGAGCAACATGGGTACTCAGCGCGGAGGTGCGCCGGTCGGATATCTTGACGAGATTACTCCGGTTGAAGCGGGCGCTGTTGTCTATCTGCGCCTTTGGTTTGAAGGTGCTTATGGGCAGGACCAGGTTTGGCAGGACTTCCAAAAGACGCTTGGAAATGAAGGAGCGCGCGGTGCACTTCAAACGCTTGAGCGGCTTTGTAGCATTTGCGCGCATCATGGTCGCAGACCGTTGGCTAGGCACGGTGTAAATTGCCGGTGTCTAGGCGGTGATGAAGCGTGTTTTGCGACTTTCGTAAGCTACGCGTGTGACGGCGAGCGAGAGGATGCATTTCTTATGGCGGCCAATTTGGTGCGCCCCGAAATGGCCTCTGCCCTGGTGGTTCTTGCAGAGGAATTTGGAGCTGTCCTGAGAAAAGTTGTCGGGTTTGTTGAAACGGATAAAAATCAAACCACCATGCAACCCACGCACCCTGAAACCGCAAGCGTGCACTGAGTTTTTCACTGAATACGGAAAGAGGACGTAAAAATCATGAAATCAACAACTTGGCTGACCGCGGCATGCGCGATTTTCGCGGCGACTGGCGCGCTGGCAGGAGGACACGGGAGTAAAGCAGATGTTCTGAGCACATACTCAGATATTGCTGCTGCAAAGTACGAGGACTCCCTCCTCGCTGCGAAAGCACTGAAAGCGGCGGTGGATACGCTTGTGTCAAACCCGTCCGCAGAAACGCTGCAAGCTGCACGTGCGGCTTGGCTGGCATCTCGTGTGCCGTATCAGCAGACCGAGGTTTATCGTTTTGGTAACGCGATTGTCGATGATTGGGAGGGCAAGGTGAATGCTTGGCCACTCGACGAAGGTCTTATCGACTACGTGGACGCTTCCTATGGCGGCGCAACGGACGAAAACGAATATGCTGCCCTGAATGTGGTTGCAAATGCATCTTTCACTCTCGGTGGCGACACGGTTGATGCCAGCACCATCACACCGGCGCTTCTTGAGGAAACGCTGCATGAAGCAGACGGCGTGGAGTCAAATGTTGCGACAGGCTATCACGCGATTGAATTTCTTCTGTGGGGTCAAGATCTGAACGGTCATGGCGCCGGCGCAGGTGATCGTCCATGGACGGATTATGCAGCTGGAGATGCTTGTACAGGTGGCAATTGCGATCGGCGCGCTCAATATCTTTCAGCGGCAACCGACCTGTTAATTTCTGATCTTGAGTGGATCACCGCACAATGGAAAGATGGTGGTGAAGCACGTGCCGCACTTTTTGAAGATGAAGGCGCTGGTATCGTGGCCATTCTCACCGGCATGGGGTCTCTTTCATACGGTGAGCAGGCGGGTGAACGCATGCGTCTTGGCTTGATGCTTAATGATCCGGAAGAAGAGCATGACTGTTTTGCGGACAACACGCACAATAGCCACTTCTACGACGGTCTTGGCATTCAGAACGTCTATTTGGGTGAATATGTGCGAACAGACGGCACGCTTGTAAGCGGCCCTTCGCTCTCGGATCTGGTGGCGAATTCGGACGCTGAAGTTGATGCCGAGCTGCGCTCGAACCTGTCATCCACGATGATGGCGCTTGGTCGCATCAAAACCGCAGCTGAGGCTGGCTTCACCTATGACATGATGCTTGAAGCTGGAAATGCAGGTGGTGAAGCATTGATCATGGGCGGTGTAAATGGGCTGGTTACACAAACCCGTTCAATTGAACGCGCTGTGGCGGCTCTGGGTCTTGACCAAATTGAGTTTGAAGGCTCTGACAGCTTGGACAACCCGTCGGCGGTTTTCCAGTAAAGCAATGATTTAAGATATTTTCTCGCGCCCGTTGTCTTGGGCGCGAGGGATGACCGCGGCTCGTTTGATGGAAGCGAGCGATAGGGAACGCAAACAGAAGAAGAAGCCAAAATGACTAGAAAATTACTTGTATCCGCTACGGCGTTGGCCGTAGCGACGGGGAGCGCTTTTGCCGAAGATGGCGATAGTCCGTTCTTTGAAATTGAAGGTGTGATCGAACTCCAAACCGATTTCAATTTTGATTCAGATGATCCAGATGCTGAATTGAATGATATATTCTTTACGATCGAGCCTGCGATCACACTGAACTTGGGGCGGGGCGCGACAATCAATGCAAGCCTCGTTTTTGAACCTATCATCGACGCAACGGATGACCGGTTTATCGAAGACCATGGATTGTTTGCCGAAGAGCTTTTCTATGCGCAAGAATTCGGCAATATCGAACTGGTTCTGGGAAAGTTCAATCCAGCCTTTGGCGTAGCGTGGGACGCAACTCCTGGTATTTTTGGAGTAGATTTCGCAGAAGACTATGAGATCACTGAACGTATTGGAGCAGGCGTAAACATCGGTTTTGACGCCGGAGAAGGCATTAACGCAGCTTTTGGTGATATCGGTGTGTCTTTTGCGGTTTTCCAGGCTGATAGAACTGTGTTCAGTGAAGCTATTGGTGAAGATCGACCGCGCTTGACGATTGAAGACGGTGGTGTCTCAAACACCAGCGGTCTTCAGTCCTTCAGCCTTGCTCTAACAGGCGACACTGAAAACACGTCTTGGAATATCGGCTATCAGTATCAAGAAGGCGGTGAGGGTGACCCTAATGACCAACAGGGTTTCGTTGCTGGCATAATTCATGCATTCGGTGAAGTCGAAGTCATCGGTGAAATCGCCTACTTTGACGACTTCGAAGGCTCAGATTCTGATGCCGTTTACTACACGGGCGGGATTTCAGTGCCGGTTGGACCGGTATCTCTGTCGGGTGCATTTACAGTTAGAGATATTGATGATGCGTCCACAGACACGCTGATCACAACTACCGCAGAATACGAAATCTTCGAAAATTTCACTGCTGCGATTGGTTATAAATATGCCGAAGAAGACAGTGTAGACACACACACAATCGGTACGCTCTGGGCTTACGAATTTTAAGCTGCTGTGTTCACCGGCCTAATTCGATTAGGCCGGTGAATCCCGCCCTACTGACAGCGCATTCACTTCTCAGGCTGTGCGTCACCTTTGATGTTGAAAATCGGGGTCTGCGGAATAGAATTCCTTTTTGAGACCCATGGTTTAATGGTCGGGACCAATTGATGACTGCGTTCGGTCAAATCAAGGCTTACCTGCATATTCAGATGCTGATGGTGGCTCTCTGGGCGAACTGTGCTTTCGCCATTCCTGTGGAAGAACCGCACCTGAATATCATCCCGCGTAGCGCCGCCGAACAAGCGCGGATCGATGCCGTACGAAAGCCGCCCACTGATTTCAGCAAACCGCAACCGTTCGAGGATCGTCCAGCGGGCGCGGCAACCGTACGCACCCGTAAAGACGAAAAGGCGTTTTCTCTACCATCAGCGCAGCTTGATGAGAATCAAGAACTTGATTTCATCGTTGGGCGCGCGCTTTTCAAGAAACTCTGGGTGTCCTCACCGTCTTCGAATCTGGCGTCAGACGGCCTAGGCCCGCTTTTCAATGCGCGTTCTTGCCTCCGATGCCACTTGGAAAATGGCCGCGGTCACCCTCCGGAACTTCATGAAGACAATACAACATCGATGGTTTTTCGTGTTTCTGTACCTGGCGGCGAAGACGTTAGCATGGCGGAGATCGCCGACTACATTCATGCTTCACCTGATCCGGTTTATGGCGAGCAGTTGCAAGACCTTGCAATTCAGGGACACCGCGCTGAGGCGCAAGTCGAAATCACTTATGAAGAGTTTGAAGTTACCTTGTCGGAAGGCGAGGTTGTGCACCTCCGGCGTCCGACGTATGCGGTGGGTAACTTCGGATACGGTCCGCTGCAAGCTGACGCCATGATCAGCCCGCGTGTAGCGCCGCAGATGATCGGTCTTGGCCTTTTGGAAGCTATTCCTGCGCGAGATATTCATGCGAATGCAGATCCTGACGATCTTGACCGCGACGGCGTGTCTGGTCGTGCGAACATTGTCTGGTCACGCGAATTCAATCAACCGATGCTTGGTCGGTTTGGCCTGAAAGCTGGTATGCCAACAATGCGCGAACAGACGGCGGCAGCGTTTTCCGGTGATATAGGGATTTCTAGCCCGATTTTGCCTGAAGGATGGGGCGAGTGTACCAATGAACAGGATGGCTGTCGCACGGCTGTGCATGGTGATAAGGACGTTCGCGTCTTTGAAATCGACGGTCAGGCGCTTGACCTGGTGAGTTTCTATAGCAGCAACCTTGGGGTTCCGGGACGGCGTAGTCTTGATGCGCCTGACGTTCTGCGAGGCAAAGAGATGTTCTATGCAGCTGGCTGCAATTCCTGCCATACGCCATCTTTCGTGACGCACAGACTAAAGGACGACCCTGAACGCAGTTTCCAATTGATCTGGCCCTATACCGACCTTCTATTACACGACATGGGTGAGGGATTGGCAGATAACAGACCAGAGGCACGCGCCTCCGGTCGCGAGTGGCGAACACCGCCTCTTTGGGGGATCGGCCTTACGCAGCGGGTTAGCGGGCACACCTACTTTCTGCATGATGGTCGTGCGCGTTCGCTGCTGGAGGCGATCCTGTGGCATGGTGGAGAGGCGCAAAAGCACCGCGATCACGTGGTGCAGATGCCATCATCAGACCGCGCCGCGCTCATCAAGTTTTTGGAGAGCCTATAGATATGAAACGCTGTTTTGCGCTTCTCGCGGCCGTCTTTTTGCCGATCCATGATGCTCAAGCACAGGACTATGCTGTGCCGATTAATGCTATCGTCGAAGGACAAATACTTAGTGGCTTTAAGGAGTTGCGCGATGCTTCGGACGAGTTGTTTGATGCCTCACAGGCGACATGCGATGTGTCTGGCGCTAACCTGCGAGATACGTATGAAGTGGCGTTCCTGTCATGGGCCAAGGTCAGCCACTTTCGCTTTGGACCCACCGAGGAATTGAACCGCGGTTTTGCACTTGCGTTTTGGCCTGATCCACGCGGAAAAACCTCTAAGACGTTGCGCGGGTTGATTGCAGCTGGTGACGCTGCCGTTCTCGAACCGGATACGTTTAATGCCCAATCCGTCGCGATCCGAGGTTTCTATGCGCTTGATTACATGCTTTATGAAAATAGCCTAGCAGATGTTGGCGACGCCGACTTTCGATGCGCTCTGATGCGCGCGGTGACGCGCGACATAAAGCGGACAACAACAGAGCTTCACGCCGGCTGGCAAGCTTATGCTCCCGAGCTTTTGCAGCCAACGACAGACAGCATCTATCGTACAGAGCAAGAAGTCACGGGAGCACTCTTCAACGCTGTTTTGACCGGCATGCAATTTACCTCTGAGATGAGGCTTGGGCGTCCACTTGGTACACCTGACAGGCCACGTCCGAAACGGGCTGAAGCTCGGCGATCTGGGTTAAGCCGTGATCTGACACGCGAAGCTCTTAAAGGCACCGTGGTTTTAGCGAAATCATTGGCGAGCGGCGATGCTGAACTGGTCGAGCGGTTTGAGCGTCTGCTCACGCGTGCTGAGAACGATTTAGCCGAGCGTACGGATCCTTCATTTGCAAATGTCTCAGACCCGATAGGTCACCTCCGACTTGAGTCCATCAAGACGACTGTTGACGATATTTGGCGTATGGCGGCTCTGGAGTTGGGGCCGCTATTAGGGGTCGCGGCGGGTTTCAACTCTCTAGATGGAGATTGAAGTGCCGACCCGGCGCAAGTTTCTTGCAGGGCTAGTCGCCACAGGTTTGGCGCCTGCGCCAAGCTGGGCAGATGCCGGTGATCCGGCCTATCTCGCAGCCGCGCGATTGCCAAATGGCGCCTTCGCTCTGTTTGGTCTTGATCAACACGGTCGCAGAGTTTTTGGTATCGACTTGCCGGATCGCGGTCACGCTGCCGCGGCCCATCCAAGCCGGCCAATTGCAGTTGCTTTTGCAAGGCGGCCGGGCACTTTTGCGCTCGTGCTCGACTGTATAAGTGGAAAAACCACCGCGCGCCTTACAGCTCCGACTGGGTTCCATTTCGCCGGACATGGCGCGTTTAATGGCGAAGGGACGCTGCTATTTACCTCTGAGAATGACTTTGATCAGGGGCTTGGGATGGTTGGCGTTTGGGATGCGCGCGGCGCGTATCAGCGGCTTGGCGCATTTCCGTCAAGTGGTATTGGGCCGCATGAGCTGCGGATTATGCCCGACGGCGAAACGCTCGTTGTTGCCAATGGCGGGATTGAGACTCACCCAGAAACCGGACGGATGAAGCTTAACATTCCGGAGATGCGGCCAAATCTGACCTACATCGCGCTTGATGGCAGAATCCTTGAGCAAGATGAACCGCCGCGAGAATGGCACAAGGCGTCCATAAGACATCTGAGTGTGCGCGCCGATGAATTGGTAGGCGTTGCTTGTCAATGGGAAGGCAACCTTGCAGAAACACCGCCGTTGCTTGCCACGCATAAGCGTGGTGAAGCGCTGAGGTTTCACGCAGGCGAAGACAAATTAGAGCAAAAAATGCAGGGCTACGCTGGCAGTATCGCCTTTTCCGGCAACGGTGCGGAGCTTGCGATAACTGGACCGCGCGGAGGGTTGGTGGCGGAATTCTCTACCCAAGGGCAACTCTTGCGCACTCAAAGCGCCGTTGACGTTTGCGGTGTGGCGCCAAGTGGCCCAGGTCTATTGTTCACGACCGGCACGGGCAGTATTTTCAGAACATCTGGCGAGACGAAGAGCATGCTGCAAAACCACGACATGCAGTGGGATAACCACTTAGTACATGTTGCCTCGCGCTAGATGTTAGAGATGCTTCGTGTAAATTTTACCAACCCAAGTGGACAATATTCGTGACTGCCGATCCCGCATACGAAGACTACGTTACGCATAACGTTTCTGCGGTGGACAAACGCGTCGTGTTGCTCGGGGCAAGCGGCACGATTGGACGTGCCGTTCTGCAAGAGCTGCTGGCGCGGGGTCATTCGGTGACTGCACCCGTGCGTAGTAGCTCTTCACTTCAAGTTACGCATCCTGCGCTTCGCATTTTGAAAGGAGAACTTTCTGAACAATCCTTTTTATCAGAAGTCCTGAGTGAGACAGACGCGATCGTCAGCTGCATTGCATCTCGTACTGGCGTGGGCGAAGACGCTTGGGCGGTCGATTATGGTTTGAACCACGCCGCATTGGAGGTGGCGAAGGCGGTCTGCACCCCGCAATTCATCCTCCTATCCGCGATTTGTGTGCAGCGACCGAAGCTCGAATTTCAAAAAGCCAAGTTGGCGTTTGAGAAAGAATTGCAGGCGTCTGATCTGGATTACTCGATCGTTCGTCCAACTGCTTTTTTCAAATCGCTCTCTGGCCAAATCGAACGACTGCGCGCTGGGAAACCATTTTTGGTTTTCGGTGACGGAACTCTGACATCGTGTAAACCGATTAGCGATGAGGACCTCGCACGCTTCATCGTCGCTTGTTTATGCAATCCCGCTTGTCAAAGGCGCGTTTTGCCGGTTGGTGGCCCAGGACCTGCGATGACACCGCTCGACCAGGGAAAAGCACTCGCCGAAGCTCTCGACGTGACCCTCAAAACCCGAAGCGTGCCTCCTGCTATGATGAACGTCGTAGCATCTATGCTTTCCCTAGCTGGGTTGATCAGTGAAAAGGCACGGCAAAAGGCCGAACTGGCTAGGATTGGGCATTACTACGGGACCCAGTCGATGCTGTTATGGGATGAAAAAAACGGACGCTATAGCACTGAAATTACACCAGAATATGGAAAAGATCGCCTCCAAGATTACTTTCAAAAGCTCGCGACGGGTGACGAAACTCTCGAACGTGGCGAACACGCGGTGTTCTGATCTGGCCTTGCTGAGATTGATCAGGTAGGGGTCCGACTATGTATGAACGTGGCCACAAATGAATACCCGCGCAGGATTTATCGCGCTGATCGGCGAGCCGAATGCTGGAAAATCGACGCTGCTTAACCGCATGGTCGGTGCCAAGGTAAGTATCGTAACCCAAAAAGTCCAAACAACGCGCACCCGTATTCGTGGCATCGCCATGCAGGACAGCGCGCAACTGATCTTTGTGGATACACCAGGGCTCTTCGCCCCACGTCGCAGGTTAGATCGCGCAATGGTGGCGGCTGCCTGGGGAGGGGCCGCGGATGCGGATGTCATTGTCCTATTAGTCGAGGCGCATCGCGGTATCACAGAAGGTGTTGAGCGTATCCTCGACGGTCTGGCAGACATGCCTCAAGGTCGACGCGTGGCGCTTGCCATCAACAAGATCGACAAAGTGAAGTCAGAAGTGCTTTTGGGTTTGACCAAGGGTCTCAACGAATGCTTTGGGTTTGCTGAAACATTTCTGATCTCTGCCCAACGCGGGCACGGTGTTGACGATCTGCGAAACTGGTTGGCCAATGAGCTGCCAGAAGGGCCATGGCTTTACCCCGAGGATCAGATCGCGGATATGCCGTTGCGCATGCTTGCGGCTGAAACCACCCGCGAGAAACTGACTTTGCGACTGCATCAGGAGTTGCCGTATCAGCTCACCGTCGAGACGGAAAAATGGGAAGAGCGCAAAGACGGCTCCGTGCGGATTGAACAACTCATCTACGTCGCACGGGACGGCCATAAAGGAATCGTCCTGGGAAAAAAAGGCGAGACGATTAAAGCTGTGAGTCAGGCCGCTCGAAAAGAACTTGAGGAGTTTCTTGGCAGGCGCGTTCACCTTTTTACGCAGGTCAAAGTGCGTCCAGGATGGCTTGAAGAAGCGGAGCGTTACACCGAGATGGGACTCGATTTCAAGGATGGCAACGCGTGAGCCGTCTGACCACGGAGTTTTGGGTGCAGGCTTACATGACCCGTTTGCGTGGCCATGCTATTCCCGCGTTCGTTACCTCGCACGGCGATAACACAGCTGGCGCGGTGCTGATCAAACTCAACACGCTTGATGGTAATGCAGTGCTTTATCAGCGCTCTTTTGATCTGATGAGTAGGGAGCGGGCTTGGGTCGTGCTGGCGGAGGGCACGGACGGTGATGTTGAGGCCGCTGCTGCTACGCAACGCGGCTTTGATCCCGATCTTTGGGTTGTGGAGGTTGAGGATCGGCAGGGGCGTCATCTGTTGGATGAACCGGGGTTGGCGGACTGATGGCGCAGGCTTTGCAAGCCAAAGAAAAACCGGTCAAATAGGCGCGACTAAGCAGGGTTCAGGCATGGAATGGCGCGAAGAAGGTATTTTGCTAAAATGCCGAAAACATGGCGAAAATTCTGTCATTATTGAGGTTTTCACACCTACCAAGGGCCGCCATGCTGGTGTTGTTCGTGGGGGCACATCTCGTAAACTGGCGCCAGTGCTGCAACCTGGGGCACAGCTTGACCTCACGTGGCGCGCGCGGCTTGAGGATCACATCGGTACCTTCGCGGTCGAACCAGTCCGCTCGCGCGCTGCAGGTGTGATGCAGGACCGTACTGCTTTGGCTGGACTAAACGCTGTGATGGCGCTGGTGTTGTTCTGCCTGCCCGAACGGGAGATGCATGAGCGGCTTTATCGGACCACGGAAGACTTGCTTGATCTGCTTGATGAGTCAGAGCTTTGGCCGCTGGCATATCTACGGTGGGAGATGGCGCTGTTGGAGGAAATGGGGTTTGGCCTCGATCTCAGCGAATGTGCGGTGCTAGGATCATCAGCTGATGAGTTGAGTTTTGTCTCCCCACGTAGCGGTCGTGCTGTGTCGAGTGCTGGGGCAGGGGACTGGGCAGACAAACTTTTGCCACTGCCACCGTGTATGCTGGGCGAAGCGCCGGAAGGAGATGGCGAAGTTTTGGAAGCTCTTGGCGTGACAGGGTATTTTTTAGCTAACAGGCTCGCGCCAGAGCTCGGCCATAACCCGCTTCCGGAAGCTCGTGCGCGGCTAATACAAAGACTTGAGAAGACATTGAGTCCTTCACGGGACTGATCTTACGGAGCCGAAACTCTAAAGCTGGCTCAAGAAGTCATTGCGCCGCAACGAATTCCAAATCATTAATCGTGTCGAGTTTCGCCGGGGTTTGCACCAAGAGATGAGTTTCACAGCACATATCGAATACCTTTTTCACATCACCTGTTTAGAATGCAAATTCTATTGGACATATGCAGCAATGCAGAAAAACTTTGATATCGAGAAAAGAGAGTACATCTGCCCGATGTGCGGAGCTAAGGGTTATGTAAAGCTTTCGGACGAAGTAGGTTTTTAATCGATAAGATCTCTCTCTAATTCACTTGCACAAACTTCGCTGCCATTGAATTGAACAAGTAGATTGTAGGTAAACAATTGTTATTTCGACTTTTTGTGGCATATGAAAAAATCAGGTCTGAAACTGCAGAGTCTCTAATGTCTATCTGAAGAGTTGTCTTTTTGTGAACCAAACCGCAAGATCAGAAAAGAAGACTTAAATTTTCCGTCTTAAGTGCACTGGTAACTTAGGTGGGCTGAAAAGTAGGTCACGACGCATGCGACTCAGTCAACTGATATATTACTCGAAGCGAAAATCTTATGACCCTAGGGTTTTAGAAGACATCCTTCGATCGTCCCGGCGTAACAATGAAAAACTGGGCATCACTGGTGCTTTGCTTGTCCAAGACAAATACTTCTTTCAGCTTTTGGAAGGACCACGTGATACGCTCTCCGAGTTGCTAAGCGTAATAATGAAAGACGAGCGGCACGAACAACTTGTGTTGGTGCTCTTCGAAGAACTTAACTATCGGATATTTAGTAACTGGCGCATGGCCCATCTGAGCGATCAAGACGCTACCGTGCAGAAAATTTATAAATTCTTTACTGCCGATATCTCTTCACCGTCTATGCTTCCCGGCTTTGTGGCGTGGGCAATGATCGATCAAATGTCGACTGAGGTTCTCGGTGGCCATAAGGGCGATGCATGAGGGCCGCAAGCCGCCTGTACGACCCTATCACCAGCATGACTTTGATCGCGGCAAAGTTTTTTAAAACTCAGATCCTATTCTCTCAACGCAGGCAATCCAATGCCTGTCGCTTCAAACCCCCCATCTACCGCGATGATCTGACCTGTGACAAAGCTAGCTTCGGGTGAGCAAAGGAAGGTTATGACCGATGCGATCTCCTCTTCAGAGCCGTAGCGATTAAGCGGGATGGCATCATGATAGGCGGCGATGATCTCTTCGCTGTGTACAGCCATCGCGAGCTTGGTTCGCACTGGCCCAGGACAGACGCAATTGGCTCGAATACCCTTCTCCCCCAATTCCACAGCCTGTTGCTGGGTCAACGCCATAACACCTGCCTTTGATGTACCGTAGGCCACGCGTAGCGTGGACGCTCGAAGACCCGAGATAGAGGCGATGTTGACGATCGCGCCTCGAGCGCTGGCAAGCGCCGGGATCAAAGCTTGGGTGACTGAGAAAACACCGTCGAGATTGGTGTCCATTACTGTGCGCCAACGTTCAAAGCTGGTGTCCTCAATCGGTCCGAAGTCGGCCACGCCGGCGTTGTTCACCAAGGCATCGAGGTGATCAATCGCAGCGACGAGTTTGTCCACGTCGCTGCGCACTGACACGTCGCAGACCAAAGCCTGAACGCTTTCCAAACCCCCAGCTTCCCGCAACAATGCTTCTTCATCACGATCAAGCATGATTACGCGCCAACCGGAGGCAAGAAACCGTTTCGTGGTGGCAAGTCCAATGCCGCGTGCTGCACCAGTAACCAAGGCTGTTTTCATGATTTCGCCTCCTAATTTGTTGGTGTTAAACCTCTCAACAGGTAGCGAAAAGCGCAATCCGCCGCATGACATGCAAATTTCCCCATTGGACACCTTTGGCCCTGCCGGATAAAATACACGCGAGCAGATAAAACAGCGGGGGCAGTTTTGAACGCGTCACCTGAGAAACTTTTTGGCACCGATGGCGTGCGCGGCGAGGCCAATAGCTGGCCTATGACAGCGGAACTTGCCTTACAACTTGGGGCGGCCGCAGGGCGGTATTTCCGCCGCGACAAACAAGAACATCGAGTAGTTATTGGCAAAGATACGCGCCTTTCGGGCTACATGATTGAATACGCGCTGACCGCTGGCTTTACATCTGTCGGGATGAACGTTTTTCTGCTTGGGCCACTGCCGACCCCAGCCGTTGGATACCTGACTCAGGGCTTACGCGCTGATGTAGGTGTCATGATATCTGCCAGCCATAATCCAGCCAAAGACAACGGTATCAAACTGTTTGGACCAGATGGGTTCAAACTTTCCGATGAGGCAGAAGCCGGAATTGAGACTCTGCTGAACGAAGGCGCGCGACTAGCACAACCAGAGAATATTGGACGGGCAAGGCGGATCGATGACGCTTTGGGCCGCTATGTTGAATACGCCAAAACCACGTTCCCTTACCGGGGCAGGCTCGCGGGGCTCAAAATTGTGGTCGATTGCGCCAATGGCGCATCCTACAAAACCGCACCAACGGTGTTGTGGGAACTGGGTGCTGAGGTCATTCCGTTGTCGGTGGAACCGAACGGATTCAACATCAATAAAGACTGCGGTTCGACGCACCCGGCTGCCGCTGCGGCGAAAGTCCTTGAGACGGGTGCGGATATTGGCATTTGCCTCGATGGGGACGCCGATCGCGTGGTGTTGATCGACGAAAAAGGTAGCATTGCCGATGGCGATCAGATTATGGCGCTGATTGCCACACGCTGGGCCGAAGAGGGCCGTTTGCGTGGCGACACGCTTGTTGCGACCGTGATGTCAAACCTCGGGCTTGAAAGGCATTTGGAAAGTTGTGGCATCGGCCTTAGCCGTACCTCTGTCGGAGATCGCTACGTCGTGGAAGCGATGCGTGCCGGCGACTTTAACCTGGGCGGAGAACAGTCCGGACACATCGTGATGACCGATTTCGCAACCACGGGTGACGGTCTTATCGGTGCTTTGCAATTTCTAGCGACAATGGTGGAAACAGGTAAAAAAGCTAGCGATTTGGCACGTGTTTTCGATCCTTTGCCACAAAAGCTGATCAATGTTCGCTATCAGTCAGGGGAAACGCCGCTTGATGCCGACGCAGTGCAACAAGCGATCCTCGATGGCGAACGCAAACTTGGCAGCGATGGGCGTCTTCTCATTCGTAAATCTGGAACTGAGCCTTTGATACGCGTCATGGGAGAGGCAACAGATCCGGTCCTTCTCGATGCAGTCATAGGTGACGTCGTTAGGGCTGTAGAAAGAGAAACCGCTCCTCAAAGCTAGAACTCACGTGGTGCTTCGCCGCCACTTTGCGGCAAATGCCGCCCAATTCCCCTTAAATTCGGCTTTCGTTTCGGCTTTTTGTGCTAAAAAACCGGCGCGATAGCTCACGCCAGTCGCTAAGAACGAGAGGACACAATAAATGATTCAAGAATTTAAAGATTTCATTGCCAAGGGCAATGTAATGGACATGGCCGTGGGTATCATCATCGGCGCGGCGTTTACTGCGATTGTCAGCTCACTGGTTGCTGACTTGATCAATCCAATCATCAGTCTGTTCATGGGTGGCATCGACTTTGCAGGCTTGTTTGCAGTGCTTGACGGCGGCGAATACGGCTCTCTGACAGCCGCAGAAGAAGCAGGCGCTGCTGTCTTTGCATACGGTCGTTTCATCATGGCGATCATCAACTTCCTGATCATTGCTTTCGTAGTGTTTTTGCTGGTCAAAGCGGTGAACCGAGCAAAGGATGCAGCAGAAGACGAGCCGGAGCCGGAACCAGAAGCTGATCCAGGGCCGTCCGAGTTGGATATCCTTATGGAAATCCGCGACTCGCTGAAGAAATAATCCACATTATCGAGCAGAAGTTAGGCCCGGATAATCCGGGCCTTTTTCGTTCCGAAATGGGCCTCAGGCCTCATGCCGGTTGGTAAAGAGTTCCCACTGAAAACGTGCCCGCACTCCAAGATCTAAAAACGGCCTCGGCGGCAAAGGGTCCGGCTCGCCCAAGCTTTGCATGTCGGCGATCAATGAATTGTCGCGACCAGTTGCTAAATCGGCGGCAAGTATTCCGCCAAATGTGCCCTTAGTGACGCCGACCGCATTCTGGCAAACTGCGGACCAAATGTTTGAGCCGATCCGCCCGAACGCAGGTGCACCGTTGCGCGACAGACAGACGAAACCAGACCAAGTATGCTCCATCTCCACCGCCTCTAGCCCAGGAAATCGCTCGTCAAAAAGCCGCTTATGCGTGCGCTTCACATATTCATGCTCATTTGTTTTTATTCGTTGGTTCGGTCGATAACTTAACCCGTGCCGTATCAGGATGCGATTGTCAGTCGTGTAGCGCATGGTGATACCAGCAAATGCATTGGCCGGCGTCATGCCCCAGGGCTCGCTGACGCCATAGATCGCCTGTTCAGCGTCTGTCAGAGGGCGAGTGAGGCTTGCATGTGCGATAAGGTGCAAAAACTTTTGTTGGTGAAAGCCGAACTGTTCGGAAAATCCATTGGCCGCCATAATCATTTTTGGCCCGCGAACCGATCCCTTAGGGGTTTTCAAGGAGACACCATTCTGAAATTCCGCCTCTATCACCGGTGAATTTTCAAAAAGCGTTACGTTCTCTGGAAGGGTATCAGCCAATCCACGGGTCAGTCCCGCCGGATTCATCAGAACGCAGTGGGGGGTGTAGACAGCGGCCGTGAAATGTGGTGAGCCGAGACGCTTTTTCAGATCATCTTGTTCGATCCACTCATAGGGTTCACCAAGCGCTTCGAGTTCATTTCGGAACGGCTCCAACACATCTTTTGTGCCGCGCTCAGAAACCGCTGTGTGATACTTGCCAGCGCGTGACCAATCACAATCGATGTCATGCGCTTTCACCACGTCTTCGAGGTGATCGATTGCCATTCTGGCCAGCCGCATAAACCGGTGCGAGCCTTCAAGCTCATCCAAAGAAGAACCCACGTTATGGGGCAGGTCGATGGCAAAACCCGAGTTGCGACCGGACGCGTTTTCGCCAGCTTCCCCGGCCTCAATAATCACTATTTTCTCGTCAGGACAGTTTTCCGCCAGTCGCCTTGCGGCTGCAAGCCCGGCATAACCAGCACCCAAAACCACCCAATCAGCCTTTACGTCGCCTTCAAGGGCGGGTTTCGCGGTTCTGTCGGGAAGAATGGCACTCCAGCCGTTTGTCTTATCGTCTTTGGGCAGTCGGTTGATTTTCATCGTTCAGCTTTCTGACCAGTCGGCTGGTTCAATTGCGTAGAATACAAGCGCGTTTGATGCCACATAGGTGAGTTCTGTACCCGTTGGCAGCCAGATACAGTCTTTTGCGCGTGCTGTGTGCTCACCTTCGGAGTTACGCACAGTGAACTCACCTTCTAGCACCAAGATCACCTCGTCATAGCGCACGGTCCAGGGGATCTCAGCATTTCGAAACCGGGCAAAACCAGTGCCCAGTTTCGTGCCAAAGCTGGTGCCGGTTACCTCTGTTACTTCGGCCATTTCGCCGTATTCAAATCTCGGTTTGAAAGACTGCGATTTGAAACCGATGACTTGTGGTTTCGCTTTTTTGGACATGTATTTCTCATTCACGTTGACGCAAACCATACATCCCTGTACTGTTCCATGCAACCCTGTATGGTAAGCGCGATGGCTCTTAATCAAACACTCGAAAAGACCGAACGCCAAATCCGGCTGACACGTGATGATTGGATCGACGCTGCGCTTGGCCTGCTCGTGGATCGCGGCATCGACGCGGTGCAGATTACCGTTTTAGCAAAGCACCTTAGCGTAACAAGAGGCAGCTTTTATTGGCATTTCCAAAGTCATGAGGAACTTTTGAACGCACTGGTTGAGCGTTGGAGCAGGCTCAACACCAACGTCATCTTCGAAGCCGTAAAGGATGCTCAGACGCTCGATGATGGCATCTTGGCATTGTTTTCGGTGTGGACGGACCACACGCGATTTGACCCGGATTTGGATCAGGCGATCCGTGACTGGGCGCGTCATGACGAGGCGTTACGAGTGAAATTAAAAATCGAGGATCAGTCCCGTGTGGAAGCGCTCGCCGCGTTTTTTGAGCGGCAGGGTTTCGCTCCGAAGGAGGCTTTCATCAGAGCCCGCGTATTGTACTTCACGCAAGTCACCTATTACGCACTTCGTATTGCAGATGACGAAAGCCTGGCTGAACGTTTGGGCTATCTGGAGGCTTATTTCAAAAGCTTTACCGGTCAAGACATCGATGCAGGCACTGCAGAGGCCTACCGCGCGATACTGCTGCGAAAGGAGAAGACGTCATGAACACCCAACGCAGCGGTGGCAGGCGTGGCCGGACAGCAAAACGCGCCAGTGCAGGTGTAAAGACCTTTGATGCAGCATGGCGACAGTGGCAGAACCCTTACGCGCCGGTGGAGCAATTCAACGCTGATCAGATCGAAGCTATCCATCAGGCGGCGCTTAAGGTGCTTAAGGAAATCGGGCTCAAAATCCTGAGCGATGAAGCGCGAGAGTTTTATCTGAAGGACGGCATGAGCGATGCCGGTGATGAGGTCATTCGTTTCGATCCGGACCGCGTTACAGAGCTGATTGCGATGGCGCCTGGCCTAGTTACTCTGAAGGGTCGCAATCCAGGTCGTGAAGTGAAGATCGGTGGTAAACATGTTGGTATCTGCACGACCGGCGGGACCCCAAATTTCTCAGACATAAAAAGAGGGCGGCGACCAGGGTCGCTGGAAGCGTTAGATGACCTTTGCCGGGTCGCGCAGAGTTTTGACGTCATCCATATGATTGGACCCTTTGTTGAAGCGCAGGACATCCCGCCACATCTGCGGCACTATGCAATGACGAAATCGGTGCTCACCCTGACCGACAAGGTACCTTTCGTGTTCTTCAGGGGCACAGAAGCTGTGGCAGACGCCTATGAGATGCTGCGTATTGTCCACGGCCTGACCGCGGAAGAATTCAAACACACCCCCGTAAGTTACTCAGTCGCCAACTCTAATTCGCCTTTGCAACTGGACCTTTTGATGTGTCGCGGGATCATCGACGCGGCGAAATCAGGACAGTTGATGGTTCTCACTCCGTTCACCCTGGCGGGCGCGATGGCACCCGTCACTTTGCCGGGCGCGTTGGCGCAGCAACATGCCGAAGCATTGGCAGGCATAGCATTGTCGCAGATTGTTCGACCTGGCGCGCCCGTGTGCTACGGCAGTTTCACCAGCAACGTTGACATGAAATCCGGCGCGCCTGCGTTTGGCACGCCGGAATATGTGAAAGCGGCCTTCGCCTCAGGTCAGTTGGCCAGGCGTATTGATCTGCCACTACGATCTTCCGGTGTAACCGCCTCGAACGCGCCAGATGCACAGGCTGCTTATGAGATGCAAATGTCGCTTTGGGGTGCGTTAATGGGGGGTACAAACCTGTTGCTGCACGGGGCAGGGTGGCTTGAGGGTGGTCTGACAGCCTCAGCAGAAAAATTCATCATGGATGTTGAGATGCTGCAGATGTTTGCAGAGCTCTTTAAACCCATTGAGGTGGACGAAAAAACCCTAGGTCTGGATGCGATTGCGGATGTCGGACACGGCGGGCACTTCTTTGGCACGCAGCACACTCTGGAGCGATTTGAGACAGCCTTTTATTCGCCGCTTCTGTCGGACTGGTCCAATTTCGAGAACTATCGCGACCGGGGCTCTTTGGACGCAACGCAGCGCGCGCATAAGATATTCTTCGACACAGTGAACGCTCACGAACCTCCCCCTATGCCGGTGGAGCGCCTGGAGGAATTGGAGGCTTTCATTGCTCAAAGAACAGAAGAAGGTGGCGCCAACATTGAGCGCTAGCGCGCCTCAAACATCATTTCATCGCCCTCGGTGTTGCTAAGAATCAGTGTGTCACCTACGACTTCGGCAAGCGTCATTGCGGCTATAGCCGAGAAAAAAGCGGTTTCGGCGTCAAGGTCCGGGCAGGCTCTGCGGGTGCTGGCAATCGCTTCCGCCTGAAACCAAGGATAGGGTTGAACCTGCTTTCCATAGAACTTGTTGCATGGCGCGCTCCCTGTAATTTTCCCTTCCTCGGGAAACTGCAAAATCGCTTCGGCATCAAATGGTTGTCCGGAAATTTCGGCAAGATGCCATTCGCGATCAGCAGCGCCATAGCCGGACAGTGTTTCATCCCTGCCGCAGTCCAGCAAGCCAAGTAACAGGGGTAATGTCAAAAACAGGCGCATACGCCCTATTATCGCAGAGCGAGGACCAAATCGACCAGCGATCCGATTGCGTCTTGCTGATCTGATGGAGTTGCGTCGCGCAACAAAGACATGCCGACAGCAGTAGAGTACAGTATGCGTGACATTTCGGGATTTTCGATGCCGCTCTCTGACAACAAGTCCTGCAATTGAGTGCGCCGCGCGGCGTCCACTCGTTCAACTGCTCTTCGCGCCGACCGATTGCTTTGAGCCCAGCCTCGAATGGCTGGCTCTTTTGGGTCAGGCGCCGTGAAAGCCTGTGCAAGATTGCGCAATCTTGCCACTGGTGTTGGGCCAGTTGCCGCTTGGTCGGCGATATGTGCGATGGATTCCGTTTCCCATTCGCCAAGCAGCGCTTTCTGAAAGGCAGGCACATCGCGAAAATGCCAATAGAATGATCCCTTGGACACGTTCAAACGCGCTGAAAGCGGCTCCGCCTTTAACGCATCAGGTCCATCTTTGGCTAAGGCTTTGAATCCGGCTGAAAGCCAGTCGCTTGAGCTTAAACGGGTCGACTTCTTCGCCATGCCTCACAGATAGGTGGCGGAACTGGGCAATGCAAGCAATATGCTGCTCTGCAGCATTGAAGTTCAAAATAAATCAGCTGGCAGTATGCGTGACCCCTTTGCAATGATGCACATGGTGGCTTTTTAGCTGGGATTTTCGCTATCTAATGTCAGTGTCACTCGTTCGCCGCAAAACCATGTGCGGCCGTATTCTAATGGTTCGCCACTTAGGTCGATATTCAGAGATTCAGTGCAGATCAAAGGAGCGCCTTGTTTGATTTGCAGATGCAATGCGTGTGTTGGGTTGGCTTGGCGAGCGGTCATCTTTGTCCAGGCGCGGGTATAGTCCGAGACCCCCAAGTCCCTCAAACTTTCAGTGATAGAAGCGTGCCGCCGTAAGATTTCAGGTAGGCTCGGTAGCTTACACGCGCAAAACACACTTCGGAAAATGGCAATCGGCTGATCATCGGCAAAGGACAGACCGTCGTAAGAATGCACCGAGGCACCTTTTTGAAGACCTAAAGCATCGGCTTCTCGCGCATCCGCTTTTCGGGTTTCGATAAGAAGCGATTTACGCTTTGGCAGTCGGCCAGCAGTCTTAAGATTGCTGTGGAAGCGAACCCGACGCCCGAGCGCGTAATCCGTAGGTACTTGAGTGACAAACACGCCAGAGCCGCGCCGTGGAAAAACCGTACCATTCTCTGCAAGTTCGGAAATCGCGCGGCGCACCGTGTGCCGGTTCACGCCAAAACGACGCGACAATTCCGCCTCCGTTGGCAGCTTATCACCAGGTTTGTAACGGGCTTCCTGAATGTCCTCTTTGAGAGAGGAAAGGATCGATTTCCAGACTGGGATGCGCTCTTGCTTCATTTCAGAAGATTTTAAATCGCAGCGGGCTTGTCGATTCAGGATCGTTCGGTGTAAGATTTATCTAGTTGTATATTAATTTCAACAAATCTGCAAGGTGTCTATATGTCCGACACAGAGCGCCGAAAGCGTTGGATGGGCCTGTTGGCGAAAGCGCCTGTGGCGGAGATCTCCAAGCTTTGGACGGCGCTTGAGATATCGCCAGAGTTCGAATGTCTTCGCGCGCCGGAGGTGGGCGGTGTCATGGTGCGCGGACGAGCGGGAGCCACTGGTGCTCCTTTCAACGTGGGCGAAATGACCGTCACACGATGTTCTCTGCGGCTAGCTTGTGGTGCTGTTGGGCATGGGTACGTTCAAGGGCGCGACAAAAACCACGCGCGTTTGGCGGCTTTGATTGATGGAGCAATGCAGACCGACCTTGCCTGCCGGATTGAGGCTGGCGTCTTGAAGCCCCTGCAAACCATGATGGAAGAGACCCGTCGGGTTCGTAGCGCCAAGGCCGCTGCGACCAAAGTAGACTTCTTCACTATGGCGCGGGGGGAGGACTGATGAAAAGTGAGGCGCTATCTGGCGGGTTCTCAGACTTTCCAATAGATGCAGCGCGTAGCTTTCGGCGGATCATGCAGGTGATGGCGCGACCGGGTTTGATTGAAAAGCTAGACGGCGCCGCTCCACCTGCGCCCTTGTCGGTGGCTTCAGGCACGATCGCGCTGACGCTGTGTGATCCAGAAACGCCGGTCTACTTGGCTGGTGAATGTGATACGGCTTCTGTGCGTGACTGGCTGCGATTTCACACAGGCGCGTCATTTTGTGGGCCGGATCAAGCGGTGTTTGCTTTTGGTGACTGGCAGACGTTGTTACCGCTGAAGGCCTACGCTGTTGGCACGCCTGAGTATCCTGACAGGTCTGCAACGCTGGTTGTTGAGTTGCCGAAACTGGAGAATATGGGGGCAGAGCTCAGTGGTCCCGGCATACAGAAAACGCGTGCATTGTCCTTGCCAGAAGAAGCCGCTTTTCAGCGCAATCAGCTTTTGTTTCCGCTCGGTCTTGATTTCATTTTCACAAGCGATGCCAAGGTCGCTGCCTTGCCGCGTACGACGAAAGTGGAGGCAACCTGATGTATGTTGCAGTTAAAGGTGGCGAGCGAGCGATTGAGAATGCGCATGCATGGCTGGCTGAAGAGCGCCGTGGAGACACCTCGGTTGATGAGCTATCAGTTGCGCAGATCCGAGAGCAACTGACGCTCGCCGTCAACCGGGTTATGGCGGAAGGCTCGCTTTACGATCCCGACCTTGCGGCCCTGGCGATAAAGCAATCGCGTGGCGATCTGATAGAGGCAATCTTTCTGATCCGCGCCTACCGCACGACGCTGCCGCGGTTTGGCGTCTCCAAAGCCGTTGAGACCGCAGAGATGATTTGTGATCGCAGGATATCTGCCACATTCAAGGATGCGCCGGGCGGGCAGGTTTTGGGGCCAACCTTCGATTACACGCACCGTTTGCTAGACTTTAAACTGGCTGCAGAAGGTGAGCCGTTTGAAGCGCCAACCTCTGATCCGCTACAAAGCGCTACACCGCACATCACAGAGTTCCTCAACAAGGAAGGCCTAATCCAGACGGAGACCGCTGATGAGGCTGAACCGCCCGATTTGACCCGCGAGCCAATGGAGTTGCCCGCAAACCGGGCTTTGCGGTTGCAGTCGCTCAGCCGTGGGGATGAGGGTTTCTTGCTCGGCCTGGCTTATTCCACGCAGCGCGGTTTCGCGAGAAATCATGCTTTTGTGGGTGAGCTACGCATTGGAGTTGTGAGTGTTGAGATGGACATTCCCGAACTTGGATTTTCCATCGAGATCGGCGAAATCATCCTGACAGAATGCGAGACGGTCAATCAGTTCCAGGGCTCTAAAACCCAGCCGGCGCAATTCACGCGTGGATATGGGCTCGTCTTTGGCCAATCAGAACGTAAAGCGATTTCCATGGCTCTCGTGGACCGCGCATTACGATGGGATGAACTTGGTGAGGACAACGTTGGTGCGCCCGCTCAGGACGAGGAGTTTGTGTTAATGCATGCCGATAACATTCAGGCCACTGGGTTCCTGGAGCATATCAAACTGCCGCATTACGTGGATTTTCAATCAGAGCTCGAACTCGTTCGCAAGCTGCGCCGAGAGGCTGAGACCAACTCTCATCAGCAGGCTACCGAATGAGCGCTGGGTTGTCACATATCACATTAGTGGCCTCGGATCTGGACCGAATGCAACATGTGCTCGAAGTGGTGCTTGAGGCGCGCTGCATTTATGACAGTGGTGCGCAAAATTACTCTCTTTCGCCAGAACGGTTCTTTCTGGTTGGTGACGTTTGGGTGGCTGTCATGTTGGGGGAGGCTTTGCCTGAACGCAGCTATAACCATGTCGCGTTCAAGATTGACGAAACGGAGTTCGATGCCCGGCTGCAAAGGATCAAAGCGCTTGGCCTTGAGATCAAGCCACCCAGAGAACGCGTAGACGGAGAAGGTCGGTCGATTTATTTCTACAGCCCGGAAAATCACCTCATAGAACTGCACACGGGAACTCTGCAGGAACGGCTTGCGAGATATGCATCCGGCCAAGAGGCAATGCCATGACTCACGTCGTCTTTGACATCGGCAACGTGCTCGTCAGGTGGGAGCCGAAGATTGCTTTTCGACATGCGTTTGAAAGCGACGCGCAGATTGATGTGTTTTTCGATGAAATCGGCTTTTTCGATTGGAACCTCGCGCAAGACGGGGGGCGTGGCCGGGCAGAGGGTGTTGCGCTGATTGCTAAGCGATGGCCACACTATCGCGATCTGATTGAAGGCTATTTTGATCGCTTCGGTGATGTCGTGGCGAATCGAATAGAAGGCAGCTGGACGATTTTGCATGAGCTGCGCGACCGCGGCACGCGGGTGTTTGGCCTGACCAATTGGGCCAAAGACACATGGCCAATTGGGGTCGAGAGACATGCTGATTTGAAGGACGTGTTTGAGGATGTCGTCGTCTCAGGCTTTGCTAACATGTTGAAGCCGGATCGAGAGATTTTTGACCTGCTGTGCACGCGCAATCAGCTCACGCCGCAGGACTGCCTTTTTATCGACGACAGCAAAACGAATGTGGATGGCGCGATTTCGGCGGGTTGGCAAGGGCATCACTTTACGTCACCTCACATGTTGCGCGCCGATCTAAGCGAAAGAGGTCTGCTGTGAGCGACTACAACTTCGCCTATCTCGATGAACAGACCAAGCGGATGATCCGCCGCGCGATCCTGAAAGGTCTGGCGATCCCCGGCTATCAGGTGCCTTTTGCCAGTCGTGAGATGCCGATGCCTTATGGCTGGGGTACGGGCGGGGTACAGGTGAGCGCGGCCACGCTTGTGCCAGAAGACCGGATGAAAGTGATCGATCAGGGTGCGGATGACACCACGAACGCCGTCTCGATCCGCAAGTTCTTTGAAAAGACCGCAGGCATTGAGGCCACGGGTAATACGTCAGACGCAACGCTCATTCAAACCCGTCATCGCATCCCCGAAGAGCCACTTACCGAGGATCAGATACTGGTCTATCAGGTGCCGATTCCTGAACCCCTGCGTTTTCTGGAGCCGCGCGAAACCGAGACGCGCAAGATGCACAGCCTTGAGGAATACGGGCTGATGCATGTGAAGCTCTACGAGGATATCAGCCAGCACGGCGCGATTTCCACGTCTTATGCATATCCGGTAAAGGTCGAAGGGCGCTATGTGATGGATCCATCCCCAATTCCGAAGTTCGACAACCCGAAGATGGAGATGGCAGCGATTCAACTCTTCGGTGCAGGTCGGGAACAACGTATTTATGCGCTTCCACCCTACACCGAAGTGGTGAGTCTCGACTTCGACGACCACCCGTTTGAGGCCACCAAGGCCGATCACCCATGTGATTTATGCGGTGCCGAAGACGCGTATCTCGACGAGGTGATTGTAGATGATGCAGGTGGGCGTATGTTCGTTTGCTCCGACACAGACTATTGTCGCAAACGGCGCGAAGAAGAGGAGCAGGCGTGAGCGCGAAAGACACAAAGCATGCCGGTCTGGTCTATCTTCACGGCGCAGGGCTCAACGCCGAAAGCTGGGGTGAAGTACCGGGCAAGGCGCTGAACCTGCCGGGGCACGGCGGTACAGCACGCGCGCCAGAGGCCACGGCAGAAAGCTTTGCGGCGGAAATTCTTGAGCGGGTGCCCAAGGGCTCTGTTCTTGTGGGCTATTCATTAGGCGGTATGGTGGCGATGGCCTTTGCGGCGGGATACCAAGATCATCTGAACGCACTGGTTCTGGTCGACACGCCCATAAGAGCACCGCTGAAGTTCATCTCCTGGTACACGCCCTATGTGGCGCCCATCGTAACGTGCTTTCCAGGAACGAAAACCATCGGCAGAGCGGTTGGAAGCCGCATTGAGAACCCCGAGGGGCAGGCCGCCTTTCGTCGGCATATAGAGGCGGCCAATCCAAGGGGCATGGCTGACGCGCTTATCGTGGCGGGAGGTTTTGACGGGGCAAAAGCGTTACCTAAACTCACATTGCCAATGCTGGTTCTTTGCGGGGAGCGGAGTTTGCTAACAGGGCAAAAATACCGCGAAATGGTGCGGGAGGCCTGTCCGCAGGCAGAGATCATCGTGATGGATACCGGCCATCACATCCCGTTTGACAACGCGTCCGCGATGCAGGTTCAAATCGACCGATTTGTGGAGGCTCTGCCATGACACCGCTTCTCTCCGTTCGTGAACTTACCAAAACCTATGGGTCCCGGGTGGGTTGTGAGAATGTTTGCTTTGATCTTTTTCCTGGTGAAGTCATTGGTATTGTTGGGGAAAGTGGATCTGGAAAGTCGACGCTGCTGAATTGTGTCGCCGGTCAACTTTCTCCGGATTCTGGAGAGATCTTGTTTGAAACGCGAGGGGATGGGCAGCGCGATACGTTGAAGATATCGGAGCCAGGGCGACGGATGTTGTCGCGCACGGACTGGGCCTTTGTGCACCAAAACCCTCGTGACGGGTTGCGCATGGGCGTGAGCGCGGGCGGCAACGTAGGCGAAAGGCTAATGGCCGTGGGAGCGCGGCATTATGGAGACATCCGTAGCACTGCGATTGACTGGCTCGGGCGCGTGGAAATCCTAGAAGAACGGATCGACGACCGGCCAATGACGTTCTCTGGCGGCATGCAGCAGCGTCTACAAATCGCGCGAAATCTGGTGAGCGGGCCAAGGCTTGTATTCATGGATGAACCGACAGGAGGGCTTGACGTTTCGGTTCAGGCGCGCTTGCTTGATCTGTTGCGTGGCTTGGTGCGCGAAATGGGGCTATCTGCGATCATCGTGACGCATGACCTGGCGGTGGTTCGGTTGCTAGCAGACCGGCTGATGGTGATGAAGGGCGGCATAGTTGTCGAAACTGGGCTGACTGATCAGGTGCTTGACGATCCACAGCACGCCTATACGCAGTTGCTGGTCTCCAGCGTGCTGCAGGTCTGATGCTTCTTGACGGTTTGATACAAGAAGGTACGGGCAATAGAATTTGAGTATTTCGGCAAGATGAGGGAACGGAACGGTGATTGAGATTGAAGGCATCGCCAAAAATTTTATCTTGCACAATCAGGGCTCTACGGTGATCCCTGTGATGGAAAATGCATCGCTTTCGGTGGTGCCGGGCGAATGTGTGGCGCTGACCGGTGAGTCGGGGGTCGGCAAGTCGACGCTGATGCGCATGATTTATGGCAATTACCTTTCAGCCGCAGGAAAAATCCTGATCGCAGGCGTCGATGTCGCAAAAGCCGAACCGCGTCGAATATTGGAATTGCGGCGCAAGACACTTGGCTATGTTAGCCAGTTTTTGCGTGTCGTTCCCAGGGTCCCGACATTGGATGTGGTGGCCGAGCCACTGTTGGCTTTGGGTGTGGGTTCAGAGGCGGCACGCGCTAAGGCGCAGGAGCTGCTCGAACGCCTCAAAGTTCCGCGCCCGCTGTGGGAGTTGAGCCCGACGACGTTTTCTGGCGGAGAGCAGCAGAGAGTGAATATCGCGCGCGGCTTCGTTTACGACTATCCGGCCCTTTTGCTTGATGAACCGACAGCAAGCCTTGATGCGGTTAATCGCGAAACGGTGCTTAACCTAATTGAAGAGGCCAAGTCGCGCGGTGCGGCCATTGTTGGAATTTTCCACGATGAAGCGGCGCGCGGCCGGGTATCCGATCGTGAAGTTGATGTATCCGCCTTCACGCCAAAGGCCGCATAATGAAGGGCCGCCTAGTAGCGGTCGTTGGCCCGTCCGGAGTGGGTAAAGACAGTGTGATGGCAGCATTGGAAGACGCATGCACGAGTATCCGTTGTGTCAGACGTGTCGTGACGCGTTCTGCCGATGCGGAGGGAGAAGACTTTGATGCTGTGAGCGAGGCCCAGTTCGAGGATATGCAACGTACTGAAGCCTTTGCTTTGCATTGGCGCGCGCATGGGCTTTGCTATGGGATACCACGTGAAACCCTTGAAACGCACGGAAAAGGCCTGTCGCTTCTGGTCAATCTCTCACGCTCGGTTCTCTTAGAGGCTCAAGCGCTCTTCCCGGAATTTTGCGTTCTGCATCTCACCGCGCCACTGGATGTATTGGCCAAAAGGCTTAAGGCCAGAGGCAGAGAAAGCAAAAGCGCGATAGCGATGCGTTTAGAACGCGCGGAATTTGCCCTGCCGAAAGGTTTGCATAACGTGATCGAGGTGGAGAACACCGGCACTTTAAGCGATACAGCGCATAAGGCGCTTCAAGCGCTTCAATTAGAGAGTGCGTAGCGATGGATCAGATGAAAAAATCCTTGCATGTCTTCCCCGACAAGGCTCAAAGCGTCGATAGTAAAGGGTCGAAGTGGAACTTGTTGAAGATGTTCTTCAAGCGCTTCAATAACCTCGCTACGCAACGCTTTGGGCAAACGGCCAGTAAGGGTCATGTGAAAGCGGAACTCTTCCATGACGTATGGATAGCCCCAAGCCATAAGAAGACCGTCTTGAATCACACTCAGACCCTTAGAACGGCGCTTTACGAGCTCTGCCTCAGTTATTGGAGCACGAAAGACATCCAACGCCTCGACGGTATCTGCGGCCAACGCATTGAGGTCGTGGGAGTCGCCCAAGGGCACCAGAGCGATAAAACTTCCGAGCTGGGCGAGCTTCAAACCTTCCAGCGAGACCTTGAAAGAGCGGTCGCAGAATTGCTCGAGCGCTCTTTCCAAGTCCTGCGGAGAGTGTCCTGCTGCAAGACGGAACGGAGGTTTGATCGTTGCGTGAAAGCCGTATCTTTGGGGTGTTTTAATGATCTCATCAGTTGCCAAAGGATCAAGGCGTATGCCATTAGCCATATCCCACCCAAACCATTTCGCGCCAAAGTCGGCCAACGCGCTGGTTTGCGGGGTGAAATAAATCGCATAACGCTGAAACTGCATAACTGCCTCTTTCCTGTCCGTTACTCTACGGCGCTGGGATGATCTCCAAATGACACAAGATTTCACACTGGCCAATGCAACTCTTGTTCTTGCGGACCGGACGCTTATCGGTTCCGTGACGGTCGCAGGTGGGGAATTTATCGAAATTCGTGAAGGCGACCATGTCTCTGCAGGCGAAATTGATTGTGCTCGTGACTATGTGGCTCCAGGATTGATTGAGCTACATACGGACAATCTAGAGCGCCATATTCAGCCACGTCCAAAGGTAACCTGGCCGCATGATGCGGCTATTCTTGCCCATGATGCTGAGCTTGCCAGTACAGGGATCACGACAGTGTTTGACGCTATGCGGGTGGGTTCGATCCCAAGCGGACGCGGGCGTTACCTCAAATATGCGCGCGAGGTTTCTCGCGAGCTTTGGGATTTACGAGAACAAGATGCGTTGAAGATCAGCCACTTTCTACATTTGCGAGCTGAAGTGTGCTCTGAGACGCTGGAAGAGGAAATGGCAGAATTTGATGCCTCTGACCGGGTGCGCATCGTGAGCCTTATGGACCACACGCCTGGACAGCGTCAGTTCCGTGACCTGTCCAAGCTCAAGTCCTACTACAAGGGTAAGCATAACCTCACAGATGGAGAATTTGTGACCCTGGTAGAAGATCTGAGAGCACTGAGCGCGCGTAACGGAGACCATCACGCGAGCCTCTCGGTAAAGGAGGCGAAGCGGTATGGTGCAGTACTGGCCAGCCACGATGACACGACCGTAGAACAAGTAGCGACGTCCAAGTCTCATGGCGTGGTCATGGCGGAGTTTCCGACGACAGCAGAGGCAGCACGCGCCAGTCACGATCAAGGGATAGAAGTGATTATGGGAGCTCCAAATCTCATTCGCGGGGGGTCTCATTCAGGCAACGTAGCTGCGAGCGAGCTGGCGCAATCCGGGCATCTGGATATCCTTTCTTCTGATTATATACCCTCCGCGCTATTGCTCGCCGCGGTAAAGCTTGGTCGCGACTGGGATGATATGGCACGAGGCATAGCAACAGTAAGCCGTAATCCAGCACGCGCTTCTGGTCTTCAAGACAGAGGCGAGATTGCCTTGGGTAAGCGAGCGGATCTTATTCGTTTTGGACTGCGTGCTGACACGCCCAGCTTGCGCGGCGTGTGGTCTCAAGGCGCACGCGTGGCCTAGCGGCTTTCACAGGGCGGGACGCTGCTTTCATTACGATCGAGACTCACTATAAGAGTTCATCATGGCATATGTATTTGACGCACCACCGCAACCTGCGCTGCCAGTTACTGGGCGCGACGATACGTTCCCTGTCCGTCGGATTTTCTGCGTCGGTCGCAACTATGCTGCGCACGCAGCTGAAATGGGTGCCGAAGTGGATCGAGAAGCGCCATGGTATTTCAATAAATCCGCTCACGCTCTTTGCATGAGTGGGTCTGAAATCGCGATGCCAACCGAGACGCAGAACTGTCACTACGAAATGGAATTCGTGGTTGCACTGGGACGTGAAGCCAAATCCGTCGCAAAAGACGAGGCCATGGATTGTGCGTTTGGTTATGCGTCCGGTATTGATCTGACGCGTCGCGATTTGCAGGCGATCGCGAAAGAAAACCGTAGACCCTGGGATCTTGGCAAGGACTTTGAAAACGCAGCGATCTTAGGGCCGATTACACCGGCTAATGACTTTGCCGACATCGAGGATCAATCCATTTGGCTTGATCACAACGGCGAACGTGTACAACAAGCACGACTTTCCGACATGGTTTGGCGTGTTCCCGAAATCATTGCGCATTTGTCGCGTTTCTACACGCTCATGCCCGGCGATCTGATTATGACGGGCACGCCCGCAGGTGTCGGGCCAATTTCACCGGGCAGCCATCTGCATGGCAATATTGAGGGTCTTCAGCCTGTTGATGTTCGGTTTGCGGGCTAAACACGGTCGCTTTTAGACTTGCAAGTTGCCAAGCGCACCGCATCAATGGCACTCTGATTCAGTTGCTCGTGTAGTGACGCGATTGCGTTGCACATATTCGGGAGGAAAATCATGGGTTTGATCAAAAACACCGCCAGAGCGCTTTTGGCTGCTAGCCTTGTCATCGGCTGGAGTGGCGCGTCGATGGCGCAGGACGTCACGCTGAAGATGCATCAGTTTTTGCCACCACAGGCCAATGTGCCCAAGCTAATCCTTGAGCCATGGGCAGAACGGGTTATGGAAGCCTCTGAGGGCCGCATTCAGATCGATCATTTTCCGGCGATGCAGCTTGGTGGTAAGCCACCTGAACTGGTCAGCCAGGTGCAAGACGGCGTGGCAGACATCATCTGGACTGTTGCGGGTTACACGCCAGGTCGCTTCCCGCAATTGGAGGTCTTTGAACTGCCTTTCATGATGACCAACGCCGAAGATACCTCTCGTGCCTATTGGGAGTATGCCGACGCCAACATGATGGATGCGGATTTCAAGGATCTTAAGATTCTAGGTGTTTGGGTGCATGGCCCGGGCGTAATCCATTCCTCAACACCGGTTGAGGAGCCCGCCGATCTGAACGGGCTCAAAGTGCGCGGGCCCACGCGCGTTATCACCGGCATGCTGGGAGAACTCGGCGCAACGGCAGTTGGCATGCCTGTTCCTGCAATGCCTGAAGCACTCTCAAAGAAAACCATCGATGCTGGTGTGATCCCTTGGGAAGTAACGGCGGCTTTGAAAGTGCCGGAATTGGTCGAAAATCATACGACCTTTGGCGGCGAGGCACTTTATACCGCTGCCTTCATTTTTGCCATGAACAAGGAAAAGTATGAAGCACTACCCGATGATCTGAAGGCCGCTATCGATAGTCAGTCTGGCGCAGATTTCTCCGCCTTAGCTGGGAAAACGATGCAGGACAGCGACGGACCGGCGCGCGCCAGTGCCGAACAGCGCGGCAATAACATCATAGATTTGACCCCAGAACAGGTGGCGAAATGGAAAGAAGCGGCTGGCCCGGTTGAATCGAAATGGATTGCCGAGATGGATGGCAAGGGTTTTGATGGTCAAGCGCTTGTTGATCAGGCCAAGGCATTGATTGCAGAAGCCAGCAAGTAAAGCTTAGAAAGAACGCATCCCGCGCCGCTCGCAATGCCGGGCGGCGCGTTTTGTTTTGGGGAATGCGATGCACAAAGCCTTTTGGTACCTGTCCCGAACCATGGCGTTTATCGGCGGGGTGGTTCTGACGGCGCTAATCCTCATGACCTGCGTTTCGATTCTTGGGCGGCAATTAAACAGCTTTTTCAAAAGTGATTTTGCTCAATCGATTTTTCCAGGATTTGCGGATGGAATGATTGCGCTTGGCGTGGCTCCGGTTCTTGGCGATGTGGAACTTGTTGAATCCGGCATGGCCTTCGCGATTTTTGCGTTTCTGCCGCTTTGCCAGATATCAGGCGCGCATGCCAAGGTGGACATTTTCACATCACGCTTGCCCGAACGCTCAAATCGCGCTCTTCAATTTGTCATTGATGTGGTCTTTGCCGCCGCTCTCATGCTGCTTGCTTGGCGGCTTTCAATAGGCCTGCAGGAAAAACAGCAATATTCCGAGACAACCTTCATGCTGCAATTCCCAATCTGGTGGGCATACGGGGCAAGTCTGATCGCCGCCTGCGTTGCCGCTTTCGTGGGTGTCTATGTGGCATTGGTCCGAGGCGCAGAGATGTTCGCAGGACGTGATATCCTGCCATCTGGCGAAGGGCAGGGCACTTGAGCAACCTCGAAATTGGCATTGCCTCCTTCCCGATCTTGATGGGGCTCATTTTCATGCGTGTGCCCATCGGGCTGGCGATGTTTCTGGTCGCTTTGGGCGGACTTTATGCGATTACTGACGGAATGAACGTGGCGCTCTCGCGGTTAAAGCACGAGGGTTTTTCCACGTTTTCCAGCTATTCGCTTTCGATTGTGCCAATGTTCCTTCTGATGGGGCATTTCGCGACCTTGGGAGGCATGTCAGGGGCTTTGTTCCGAGCTGCAGAAGCCTTCCTTGGCCACCGTAAGGGCGGAGTGGCTATGGCCTCGGTGGGTGCTTGTGCTGGGTTTGGTGCGATCTGCGGATCATCTCTCGCGACGGCTGCTACGATGAGTCAAGTCGCGCTGCCAGAGTTAAAACGCTATGGCTATTCTGGTGGGTTTTCGACGGCGACACTCGCGGCAGGTGGGACGTTGGGCATTTTGATCCCACCCTCCGTCGTCCTTGTGATCTACGCCATTTTGACGGAGCAGAATATCGCAAAGCTGTTTCTTGCGGCCTTCCTGCCCGGTCTTCTGGCCGCTATGGGATACATGCTCACAATAGCGGTCTACGCCAGACTGCATCCCGAAGATGCGGGCGCGCGCGCACCCATGCCGATCGGGGAACGTTTGCGCGCGCTGTTTGATGTCTGGCCGGTTCTTCTTGTCTTTGGACTGGTTGTCGGAGGTATTTATCTGGGCTGGTTTACGCCAACCGAGGGGGCGGCAGTCGGGGCCGCTGGAACAGGGCTCATCGCTTTGCTCAACGGTGGACTAACCTGGTCAAGCCTGCAGGAAAGCTTCTTCGCGACGGCGCGAAACTCGGCAATGATCTTCTTCATCATTCTGGGGGCGGGGTTCTACAATGGATTTCTTGCGCTCAGTCAAGCGCCGCAGGCCTTATCGGAATGGGTGCTGTCGCTCGGCCTGACGCCGTTCGCGATCCTCTGCGCGATCCTGTTGCTCTATCTGGTCTTTGGATGTCTCATGGACAGCCTATCGATGATCCTGCTGACGATTCCGATCTTCTTCCCGATCATCAGCGCGCTTGATTTCGGCATGACGCCGGAGGAGGCGGCGATTTGGTTCGGTATTCTAGTGCTGATCGTGGTTGAGGTTGGGCTAATCACCCCGCCCGTGGGGATGAACCTGTTTGTGATCAATGCGATGGACCCGTCCACGCGGATCACAGCGACCTACCGCGCGGTGATGTTCTTTGTCACATCGGACATTATACGTGTGGCCGTTCTGATCACCTTTCCGTCAATCACGCTTTTTCTTCTGCGCTGGCTGCATTAGAGCGCGCGCATGGAAACGGCTATACATAGCAGGTTGGCGCGCTTTCCGGTCACGTTCTTCACCATGATCATGGGGTTGAGCGGCTTCACGCTATCCTTGGCCAAAGCCGAGGAGGTACTTGGATGGTCCAGCAATGCATCAAGCGTGTCCCTGGCGATAACCACCGGGCTCTTTGTCCTCGTAACTGTCGCTTATCTGCTGAAAATCTTGCAGCAATGGGAGGCCGTGCGCGACGAATGGTCCGATCCGATCCGCGTGGCCTTTTTCCCTGCTTTTTCAATCTCTTTGCTCCTGCTCGCCGTGGCTTTCTATCCGAATTCGGTCATGTTTGCAGAGGCCGTCTGGCTTGTTGGCGCGGTGCTGCAGCTTCTCTTGACCGTAGGTGTCGTCACAAGCTGGATCGGTGCGCGCTCGTTTCAGCATGGACATCTAACGCCTGCATGGTTTGTGCCTGTGGTTGGCAACGTGATCGCGCCGATTGGCGGGGTAATGCTGGGCTATGTGGAGTTCAGCTGGTTTCTTTATGCGATCGGGCTGATGTTCTGGATAGTGCTGCTCGCCATCGTTATCAACCGGCTGATCTTTCACGATCCGATCCCCGAACGGCTGCAGCCGACGCTGGTTGTTTTGATCGCGCCGCCAGCTATCGGCTTTCTCGGGTGGACCTCGTTGAATGAAGGCCTCGACCCCTTCGCGCGGATCCTGATCAATGTCGGTTACTTCTTCTGTCTGGTCGTCATGGTACAGCTCCCGGCGCTGAGCCGGTTGCAGTTTTCCATGACCTTCTGGGCGTTGAGCTTCCCTCTAGCCGCGATCACCACTGCTTCCCTACGCTTCGCCGAGCTCTCTGGATCTGCGTTTCACAGCACTATCGGCTTTGGCCTTTTGGGCGTGCTTGTCGTTATTCTGACTTGGCTCGTCGTTCGGACTGTTCAATCGGTTTGGCGGGGTGAGGTGTTTTAAAATACTGACGAGTAAAGGCGACGCAGCCGAGAACTTTTTCAGAGAACCAGAGGCGAAGAAAGATGTATGATATTCCTGAGACACAAGAATTTTCCGGATTGCTTGGGAAAGAGCTTCAACAGGTCTGCATTGGTAACAATGAGGTGATCTTTAATTTTGATTCAGATTTCAGCCTCTGTGTGATGGGACCTTTTGAACATATCAAGAGTGGATCTGAAGTTTTCGACTATACGGACCTATTGACAAAACCGAGCTCACTGCCAAGTTTGCTGAATTCTTCTATCTTTGAAGTGAAAAAGGAAAATAACGATTACCTTTTGTTGTGTTTTCAAAACAATGAAAAACTTCGACTGATCAACGACACTGATCAATATGAGTGCTTCAGTTTAAACATTGACGGCAACATCATACTGGTTGTTTGACCGTGTTTTGAGCTGCACGGCACAATCACACCCCGTCCCAAAAGAGTATCACTGATTGGCGTCTTAGGCCAACAAGCGCCGTGCGATCACTTGCGCCTGAATTTCCGCTGCACCTTCGAAGATGTTGAGGATCCGAGCATCGCAGAGGACGCGGCTGATGGCGTATTCGAGGGCGAAACCGTTACCGCCATGCACTTGCAGGCCGTTATCTGCTGCGGCCCAAGCCACTCGAGCACCCAGCAATTTGGCCATGCCAGCCTCGAGGTCGCAACGGCGACCCTCGTCCTTTTCCCAGGCGGAGAAATAGGTCAGCTGGCGCGCGATCATGATCTCAACGGCCATCATCGCAAGCTTGCCCGAAACCCGCGGGAAAGCGATGAGAGATTTGCCGAATTGCTTGCGGTCGATGGCATATTGCATGGCGATATCGAGTGCTGATTGCGCGACACCCACGGCACGCGCTGCCGTCTGAATACGCGCGCTCTCGAAGGTCTCCATCAGCTGTTTGAAGCCTTTGCCTTCTTCGCCGCCGAGCAGGTTCTCACCCTTGACGTGGAAGTTATCAAAGGCCAGCTCATATTCCTTCATGCCGCGATACCCCAGGACCTCGATTTCGCCGCCGGTCATGCCCTCGGTCGGGAACGGGTGTTTGCAATCGCCGGGGGTCTTTTCAGCCAGGAACATCGACAGACCTTTGTGGTCGGTCGTTTCGGGATTTGTCCGGGCCAGAAGCGTCATCACATGGGTGCGCGCCGCGTGGGTGATCCAGGTTTTGTTGCCGGTGATCTTGTAGTCTCCGTCCTCATCCTTGACCGCGCGGGTGCGCAATGCGCCGAGGTCAGAGCCTGTGTTAGGTTCCGTGAATACCGCCGTCGGCAGAGTTTCGGCCGAGGCCAAACGCGGCAGCCAGTTTGCCTTTTGCTCTTCCGTGCCGCCCGCGATGATCAGCTCAGCCGCAATCTCTGACCGAGTGCCCAGAGAGCCCACGCCGATATAGCCACGCGAGAGCTCTTCTGAGACCACGCACATCGACGCCTTAGACAGGCCAAGACCATCGTATTCCTCGGGAATTGTCAGGCCAAAGACACCCATTTCGGCCAGCTCCTCGATGATCTCCATCGGGATAAGCTCATCCTTGAGGTGCCATTCATGTGCATGCGGCTCGACTTTCTCGACGGAGAAGCGCCGGAACTGCTCGCGGATCATCTCAAGCTCTTCATCGAGGCCCGAGTTGCCGAATGTGGCCTCTGCAGAGCGTTCTTGCATCAGCTCAACAAGCCGCGTGCGCGCAGCTTGCGTGTTGCCCTTAGCCATCAACGATTGAACCTCAGCACTCTGAAAACCGCTGAGTGCGTCCCAGCCAAGACCAAGATCGGCAAGCCGCAGGAATTCGCCCTGGTTCATCGGGATGCCACCGGCCAGTTGATGCAGGTATTCACCAAAGGCAATCTGCTGAATAAGCTGTTCCATCTCGCCGAACTTGCCCGCGTCCTTCAGACGCGTGGCCCAGTTCTGCATTTGGCGAAGAGACTCAACATATGTGGCCAGCCAAGCCAGCCCATGACAGGCGGTTTGATGCGCCTCAACCGCGGCTCCGGACACGCGACCGTCAACCATGACCAATTTGCTCACAGCCTGTTTGGCCTTATCGAAAAGCGCCTCAGCAGGTGCAATCGCAGCCGCTGTTTTGCTCAACAGATTGTCGATAATAACCGGTTCGGTAAGACTTTGGTCCTGTCCGTCATGGGCCATGAATCAATCCCTTCATTTCAGTTGGTCCGGTCTAGCCACTATGCAGGTGCAGCGCAACTATTTTGCGCCTGCATTGTACAAATAGACGTAATGTTGCGCCGTCATGTCGCAGCATGGGTTAGCACCTCTCGGATTATCCAACAGTTCTTCACCAATATAGCACACCAACAGTTTGATCGTGCAGCCGGTCTCAAAACTGTTACTACAGCTGCATGGAAACCCTGTTTGGTCCCGACTGGCCGCTTTTTCTCTTATTTGCTTCGGGCGTTGCCGTTTTTGCGGGAATGGTGAAGGGGGTGGTGGGTTTTGCCATGCCGATGGTGTTTATCTCTATGCTAAGCATGTTGATCGCACCCGAATTGGCATTGGCTGGGCTGATATTGCCGACGTTGGTGACCAATCTCTGGCAGGCGTTGCGGCAGGGGTTCGATGCGGCGTTCCGATCGATGGCCAAGTTCCGCGTTTTCTTGCTTTCAGGGCTGGTTTTCATGGTAGGTGCGGCGCAGTTGGTGACGCGTATAAGTGAAGCCGCGATGCTGCTCATCATAGGCGTTCCGGTTGTTATCTATGCCTCGCTGACGCTCGCAGGCCGACCGCTACGACTGCCATCCAATCCGGGCAAGGGCGTCGAGATCGCGATCGGGGCGGTTGCGGGCTTTTTCGGCGGTATCTCTGGCGTTTGGGGCCCGCCGACTGTGGCTTTGCTGATGGCACTCAACACGGAAAAGACGGAGCAAATGCGCACACAAGGCGTGATATACGGTACGGGCGCTGTGGTTCTGACACTTTCGCATTTGTCATCAGGTGTTCTGAACGCAACGACGATCCCGTTCTCACTGGCGCTGATCCTGCCGGGGGCTCTCGGCATGTGGATCGGTTTGAAGATTCAGGACCGGATTGATCAGCAGTTGTTTCGCAGGCTGACGCTGGTCGTGTTGGTCTTGATGGGGCTTAATCTGGTTCGGCGTGGGCTACTGACAATTTGACTTACCGCAGTTTCCAAGTTCCACCTGCGCTTGACGCTTCGCCCTCTTTTCCCTGCTTCGCTTATCCGGTAAAGCGCGATGCAGTTGATCAAGCAGGTACTATGCAATGAAATTCACACTGTCGTGGCTCAAAGACCACCTGGATACTGACGCCTCAGTAGATGAAATCACTGAGGCGCTGACCGATCTTGGTCTCGAGGTGGAAGAGGTTTACAACCCTGCGGCACGGCTAGCGGAATTTACCATTGGCAAGGTGCTCAAGGCAGAGAAACATCCTGACGCGGACAGACTACGCGTGTGTCAGGTGATGACCGATGAGGGCGAGCGCCAGATCATCTGTGGTGCGCCTAATGCACGGGAAGGGATTACCGTCGTTATAGCCAAGCCTGGCGTTTACGTGCCGGGCATCGACACGACAATCGGCGTTGGAAAGATCCGCGGCATTGAGAGCTTTGGTATGATGTGTTCAGAGAGAGAGATGGAGCTCTCCGATGAGCATGATGGCATAATTGAGCTGCCCTCAGGCGAAGTGGGTGAGCGTTTCACGGACTGGTTGGCGGCCAATGATCCGACCAAAGTCGATCCGGTAATTGAGATTGCTATTACCCCCAACAGGCCTGATGCGCTTGGCGTGCGAGGTATTGCTCTCGATCTGGCAGCGCGCGGCTTGGGCAAGATAAAAGAAGCGCCAAGTGCGCATGTCGAAGGGCACTTTCCCAGCCCAATCAAAGTCACAATCGATGCAGATACAGAGGACGGTTGTTTTGTTTTTGCTGGCCGCCTGATCAAAGGTGTGAAGAACGGGCCCAGCCCGGATTGGCTCCAGACCCGGTTGCGCGCCATTGGGTTGCGACCGATTTCGGCATTGGTCGATATCACCAATTTCTTCACCTATGACCGCAATCGTCCTCTGCACGTGTTTGATGCTGACAAGGTGAATGGCAACATACGGGTGCATCGGGCCAAGGGTGGTGAGACACTCGTCGGGCTCGATGAAAAGGAATACACGTTTTCCGCGGGTCAAGTCGTGATTTCTGATGACGAGAATATCGAAAGCATCGCAGGAATCATGGGCGGGCTCGCCACGGGGTGCACCGAAGAGACGACCAACGTGTTCCTCGAAGCCGCCGTTTGGGATCACATTCAGATCGCCCACACTGGCCGCGCGCTGAAGATCAACTCCGACGCGCGCTATCGCAATGAGCGCGGTATCGATCCTGGCTTTAACATGGAAGGGCATGATCTTGCGACGCAGATGATCATTGATCTCTGTGGTGGAGAGCCATCCAATTTGGTCGTAGCGGGGGCCGTACCCGACGTGAGCCGCGCCTACAAACTTGATCCTGCGCGGGTGCAGTCGCTGGTGGGGATGGAGATACCAGAGGCAGAACAGCGTCAGACGCTAACCAATCTTGGCTTCCGCCTGGAAGGCGACTTGGCGCACGTGCCGAGCTGGCGGCCGGATGTTCTCGGAGAGGCTGACCTTGTGGAAGAGGTGGCTCGCGTTGCTTCGCTCACCAAGCTTCAGGGTAAACCGATGCCTCGGATGACCACAGGAGTGCCTAAGCCCATTCTCAGCGTAAGTCAGAAGCGCGAGCAGATTGCGCGGCGCACGGCGGCAGCGCTTGGGTATAATGAATGTGTCACCTACAGCTTCATCGACCATGCCACGGCATCAATGTTCAATGGCGGCGGCGATGACACGATGCTGGCCAACCCAATCAGCTCAGAAATGAGCCACATGCGACCTGCGCTTTTGCCTGGACTACTTCAGGCGGCAGCGCGGAACCAGGCGCGAGGATACATGGATCTGGCGCTTTTCGAGGTGGGAGCGGCGTTTCACGGCGGTGAACCGGAGGAGCAGCATCTTCAGGTGAGCGGTATCATGGTCGGTCGGACCACAGCCAAGGACGTGCATGGCGCCTCGCGCAATGTTGACCTTTTTGACGCCAAAGCGGATGCCGAGGCGATCCTTTCGGCGCTCGGTGCCCCTGCCAAAGCGCAGATTTTCCGCGAGGCAAGCGCGTGGTGGCATCCGGGTCGGCATGGGCGCATTTGCCTCGGGTCGAAAAAGATGCTGGCTGTCTATGGCGAACTGCATCCAAAGGTCTTGCGAGAGATGGACATCAAGGGCCCTGTCGTGGGCTTCACAATTTGGCCCGATGAAGTGCCCCTACCGCGTCAGACCGGCACGTCGCGGCCCGCACTGGAAATAAGTGATTTGCAGGCCGTTGAACGCGACTTCGCCTTTGTGGTCGATACCGAAGTGGAGGCGATCAATCTGGTCAATGCTGCCGCTGGTGCTGACAAGGCACTTATCGAGAATGTGCGGGTCTTTGACGAATTCATCGGCGGTAGTCTTGGCGAGGGTAAGAAAAGCCTTGCGATTACTGTACGCTTGCAGCCGGTTGAGACCACGCTGAAGGACGCTGATATCGAGGCGGTAAGCACAAAAATCGTAGAAAAGGTTCAAAAGGCCACAGGCGCCGTGTTGCGTGGCTGAGACCGTCGTTTCAAGAGAGCCGAATGTCAAACTTGGGCTTATCAGCGCCATTCTGGTACTTTTGATCTGGGCTGGGTTTTTGGTGGTTTCGAGGGCCGGTGCCAAGACGGCACTGACCGCAGGCGATATCACTGCACTGCGCTTTATGGTGGCTGGGACACTGACCTTGCCTTTCATGTGGCACTGGTGGCCGCGCCATTTGTCCTGGCGTGTGGCGTTGCTGGTGGCGGTGACAGGGCCTGGGATCTTTTACGGTATGTTCATGTATCTAGGCCTGGCTGAGATCACAGCGGCCTATGGCGGTGTGTTCGCCAATGGCACAATCCCTATTTTCACAGTCCTTCTGGTCGTGCTGATCACCGGCATTTGGCCGGGACGAGGCCAGTTTCTCAGCCTTGGGCTGATCATTGTCGGGGGCGTGATAGTCGGCGTCACGGGCGAGCAAGCCAGCGGTGGCAATCTTTGGCTTGGCATTGCGCTAATGCTTGCAGCGTCTGCAGTGGTATCAACCTATATCTTTGCATTGCGCCACTGGCATATTTCCCCGCGCGAGGCGTTGGCACTGGTAAATGTTCCCAATACGGTGGTTTTCTTGCCGATCTGGTTTTTCCTTATGCCCTCCGGATTAAATGCGGCAACATCATCGGAAATTGCGTTACAGGCGCTTTATCAGGGGCTTGGTCCCGGATTTATTGCCGTAATCCTGTTTTCCTTGTCCGCCAATCATCTGGGGGCGACTGGGACGGCCGCATTTTCGGCAGCTGTGCCGGCCTCTGCCGCGCTGCTCGGCGTGCCGGTGCTCGGGGAAGTTCCAACCGTCTTGGAGTGGGCTGGTATCGCACTGGTGAGTATTGGGCTTTTGTCCTTTGTGCTGACAGGCAAACGCTGACCAGCTCACGACGCCGCTTTTCGCATGCGGTCCGTCAGAATTTCTGCCAACAAGTCAAACACCAACCGCAAACGGCGACTTGTCTGCATGTCGCGATGGGCGACCAACCATGTTGGAATGTCGATCCTGCTTGAATCGACAAGCAAGGGGATCATGTCGGGAAACTGCGCGGCTATATCGTCGGTCATCGGTACGATACCCATACCTTTACGGGCGAGCTCCCAACAGGCAATGCCACTGGTCGAACCTGACCGCAGTCTTACTGGGTCGATCCGAATATCGCGCATCGCTAATTCCTCTACCATCCGCGCGTCATCGCCAAAACTTATGAAGTCATGATCAACCAAGTCGTCTGGTGATTGTGGTTCGCCGTTCGCATCAAGATAATTCTTGGACGCATAAAGATGCGCGGGCGCATCTCCGATCAAACGCGCGATTAGGTCTGGTTGATTGGGGCGCACATGGCGAACCGCAATATCGGCTTCCCGACGCAGAATGTCTCGCACGTCATTGGCAGAAATGATGTCGATGCGCAGTTCCGGCGCCAATCGGCGCAGTCTGAGTAGAACATCAGGCAAGACAAACGCGCTGGTCATATCGCTGGCAGTTATCTTGACGTTGCCATCGAGCGTATTGGTTCTGCTTTGCGCAAGCAAGGTTAGGTGCGCTGCGGCGTCATTCATAGCGCGCACGTCCGCAAGAAACTCCCGCCCTGTATCTGTCAATGTCAAGGCGCGGCCAGATCTCTCAAAAAGCGCCAATCCGAGTGTTTCTTCCAGCGTCTTGATCTGACGACCGAGCGTGGGTTGCGTTAGTCCTAATGCGGCTGCCGCTGCCGATAGAGACCCGGTTTCCGTCGTCGTCAAAAAGGCGCGCAGGTGGTTCCAGTTAGGAGATCTATTCATGCATTTTTGTATGCTTTGATGCGTATTTCGATGTTTTTTATCGATTTTCTTCAATTTACATGCATTTGTAAAGGAGAATTGAAATGAAAAACGATCCTGAATTTTGGAACAAAACTGCCCCTGGCTATGCTAAAAGGCCAATTTCAAACCAGACGGCCTATGAGCAGACATTGGATCGGATCATCGCGCATCTGCCGGATCAGGCCAGAGTGCTCGAGATCGGTTGCGGCACGGGTGGTACAGCGCTACGCCTTGCCCCGCACGCCAAAGAGATCATCGCCACAGACTTCTCGGACGGCATGATCGCCGAGGCGGAAAAACGCGCTCCAGCGCCGAACGTGACATTCAAAAGCGCAGATGTTTTCGCCCCATCTTTCAAAGATGGCAGCTTTGATGCGGTGATCGCTCTCAATGTGCTTCATCTTATTCCTGATGCGACCAGAGCAATAGCGCGTGTGCGCGATCTGCTGCGCCCGGAGGGGCTCTTCCTTTCCAAAACTCCTTCGATTGCAGAACCGGGTCTTGGTCTGAAGTTTGGGCTTTTGAAGATGGCAATACCGCTGATGCAAAAATTCGGTAAGGCTCCATATGTGCGTCAATATTCATTCGCTGAACTTGAAGAGGATATCACAGCTACTGGTTTCAAAATCATCGAGACTGGCAACTACCCGGTGCGTCCGCCTAACCATTTCCTGGTAGCGCAAAAGACTTGATCTTGTTTTTGAGGGGACGCGACACAGTTTGACGTTGGCAAGCATAGGAGGCCCGCAATGTTGAACGTGTATCTATCCGGTGAAATCCACACCGATTGGCGCGAACAGATTATCGAAGGTGCGAAAGGTTTAGATGTCGCTTTCAAGAGTCCGGTGACGGATCACGCAGCCAGCGACGATTGTGGGGTAAATATTCTTGGCGGAGAAGATAACAAGTACTGGCACGACCACAAGGGCGCGATGGTCAACGCCATTCGTACCCGTAAAGGGATTTCGGACGCCGATGTTGTGGTTGTGCGGTTTGGCGACAAGTACAAACAGTGGAATGCCGCGTTTGACGCCGGGTTTGCGAGCGCCTTGGGCAAATCCCTGATCATCTTGCAACCACCCGAGCATGACCATGCACTAAAAGAAGTTGATGCGGCCGCTCTGGCTGTGGCGCGTGAACCTGGGCAAGTGGTAGAAATATTGAGTTATGTTCTTAATGGAAGTTTGCCGGGATAGACAAACACCTTTGAAAATTATCTGAATGAAGGCAGCTTGGGGCGATTTTAGGTTTCCTTTACGATGTGCAGCGGCGCCCGCTCATTTGCCTTTCACCATATCTCCGATTGTCAGCGGAAAGGTCTTTCGCAGCGCGACATCTACGTCTTCGAGCGTCACAGGCAGTCCTAAATCCACGAGGCTGGTGATCCCGTGTTCTTTTATTCCGCATGGCACAATACCGCTGAAATGCTTCAAATCTGGCTCCACATTGATTGAGAGTCCGTGAAAGCTCACCCATTTGCGAAGGCGAATACCGATGGCGGCGATCTTGTCTTCGGGTTTTCGTCCCAACGCATTGAGTGGTTTGTCGTCACGTACAACCCACACGCCAACGCGCCCTTCGCGGATCTCGCCGCGAACGTTAAATTGCTCCAACGTGGCGATCACCCAGTTCTCAAGCTGCTCGACAAACTTACGTACATCTTTGCCACGCGCTGCTACGTCAAGCATGACATAGGCTACTCTTTGGCCCGGACCATGATAGGTGAATTGCCCGCCGCGCTTGGTCTCAAAAACCGGAAAGCGATCTGGATCGGTCAAGTCTTCTGGCTTGGCTGATGTGCCGGCCGTATAAAGCGGCGGATGCTCAAGAAGCCAAATTGCCTCTTTAGCCTCACCGCGCGCGATTGCTTCCGCCCGCGCTTCCATTTCCGCACAGGCGGTCAGGTAGTCGGTGAAACCGGGGGAGATAATCCACTCTACCATGCATGCCTTTCCATTCGCTTGACGGGGTGTGGCAGGCTGGCTGTGAATTGTCAAAACGGCCGGGTGGTGATGTCGCGCCCGGCCGCCGTTCTTCATGCAAGTTCGGAGAATTTCGCCGCATCCTCGGAGCCGCCCGTGGCATCGCCTTCGGAGTAGGATTTTGCCCCTGTTCCAGCCAACTTGCCGCCATCCACGATCAGATACTCATCCCGGATAGGACGCCCCTCAAGGAAGCATTCAAGAATTTCCCGTGTACCGGCTGCATAACGCGCCTGCGCTGACAGAGATGTACCCGAGATATGTGGCGTCATGCCGTGGTTTGGCATTGAGCGCCATAGGTGATCACGCTCAGGTGGCTGCGGGAACCAAACATCGCCTGCATAACCTGCGATCTGTCCGGATTCGAGTGCATCGACGATGGCTTGACGGTCGCAGATCTTGCCGCGTGCGGTGTTGACGATATAGCTGCCACGCTTCATCCGCTTCAGCATTTGCGTGTCAAAAAGATGTTCCGTTTCCGGGTGCAGAGGACAGTTGATCGTCACTACATCACAGTGCGGAACCATATCTTCAACCGTGTCATGCCAATGCAGATTCAGTTCCTGTTCGACCTCTTTTGGCAGGCGGTGACGGTCATAGTAGTGCAGTTTGACGTCAAAAGGGTGCAAACGGCGCAAAACGGCTAGGCCAATCCTGCCGGCCGCGACCGTGCCAACATGCATACCTTCAAGGTCATAGGATCGCGCCACGCAGTCAGCGATATTCCAACCGCCTTTAACCACCCAATTGTAGGACGGGATGTAGTTTCGCACGAGGCTCAGGATTTGCATCACGACATGTTCAGCAACGCTGATCGAGTTACAGAATGTAACTTCAGCCACCGTCACGCCGTGTTTCATTGCCGCGGAAAGGTCTACGTGGTCGGATCCGATTCCGGCGGTCAACGCGAGTTTTAGCTTGGGTGCCTTGGCCATCCGTTCTGCTGTGATGTAGGCGGGCCAGAACGGTTGGGAGATGACCACATCCGCGTCAACTATCTCTTTCTCGAGTACGGAGTTTGGCCCGTCCTTCGATGTGGTCACAACAAGTTCATGTCCATTTGATTCCAGATACTTACGAAGTCCAAGCTCGCCGGTTTTGCTGCCGAGCAACTCGCCTGGGGTGAAGTCAATGCCATTGGGTGTCGGTGCGGTTTGTCCATCAGGATATTCGGTGATTTCTGGAATATCGTCGCGCGCGTAAGAGGTTGGGAAACCCTCTTCGGGGTCTTCATACAGAACACAAACTACTTTTGCCATTTGGAGGTCCTCCGTCGATGTCAGATGGGCTGATCATTTGGGCTGGCGCAAAGGGTGGCTGAGCGTAGGGCTCAACGTTGCGTGCAATCAGCAATGTTGGAAAGTGCTGCCTTAAATCAAGCAGGTAGCGAGGGGTAACCCCCCCTTGTCGTAATGACACCAGAATTTTAGGCGCACGTCCAATTGAATAGGTTTGGTCGATGATAACGGCCGCTTATCGAACACCAGGATGTGCTGCCGCGAAATCTTCAGCCAAAGAAGATTTGAGCACCGCTGAGAACAGTGCATGGGTCATTTTCGCCATTGGCTGGCGGTCAGGAACCACAAGTCCAATGGTTTGAGTGGTCGCGTCGCCGGAAATGCGATGGATGTCGAACTCGCCTTCGAGGCCATATAGAGACGGTAGAGTTTCTGGCACGATACTGATCCACGCGCCTCGGCGCAGATGGGCGCAGACCGTGAGGAACGAATTCGCGGTGATTTGCGGCTTCAAAGTCGCATGATTGCGCTTGGCAGCAGCGTCCAGGATACGCCTGTTCTGCATTTCTTCATTCAAAAGACAGAGCGGTTCTCGTTCGAGCCGCTGCCAAGGCACAGGCCCTTTGTCAGAGAAATACCCGCGTTTGGCGATCACCACATAGCGCTCAACATAAAGCGGCAACTGAATCACGCGCTCAAGCGGCTCATTATCCAGATAGGTCAGTCCACCATGCAGTTCGAGACTATCGAGACCGGCTTGAATCTGACGCGAGCTGATGGCCTGCATATCGATTTGCGCGACCGGATGCGTGGTTAGAAACGTCTCAGTGAAAAACCCTGTGATCGGCATTGCCGCGGGGATTACGCCAAGCCGTAGCGTTCCACTCAGAGAGGCTGCACTTTCGGCAAGATCGTGCTTCAGGCTCTCAAAATCTGACAAGATCTGCTGTGCCCAGGCAAGCACTCGCTTGCCCTCACCAGTCAGCCCGCTGAAATTATGCCCGCGCTCCACAAGGCGAACTCCAAAATCGTCCTCAAGCTTGCGTAGGGCCGCTGAAAGGGCAGGTTGTGTCACATTGCAAACCTGCGCAGCCTTTGCGAAATGCCCTTCGCGTGACAGAACAGTGAAGTAATGCAAATGGCGGATAAGCATCGGTTCGCCTCGTATCAACGTTTTTTGAAGTGGCGTAGACAGGGGTTACTTGGATTGGTTGGCGGGCGCGGGCCGTCGCTGACGATCCATTGTCAAGCTTGCACTTATATGGGATACGCCGCCCCACAGTTCCAGAACAAGTGGAAAAACATGCGGTCTTTTTTTGAAAGAAGGCTGCCCAAACCCAAAGCCATAGCCGTCGTCTTAGCTGGGGTTGGAGGCGCGTTGGCCATCGCAGCGCTCTCGTTAATGGGTGATGCTTTGAATCTTTTGATGGTCATCGCACCTTTCGGGGCTAGTTGTGTTCTCCTTTTCGCGGTGCCAGCAGCGCCATTGTCTCAACCGGCAAATGTCGTAGGCGGACATGTCGTCGCAGGTTTGGCGGGCGTGGTGGTCTTGGCTTTGCTGCCGGGTGAATGGTTGGGTCCCGCGTTGGGTGTTGGACTTGCGATTTCAGCGATGATGGCGTTGCGAGTGACCCATCCACCAGCAGGAGCAAATCCCATCGTCATCTTGGCGCTCGAACCAGGATGGGCGTTTTTGATAGTGCCTGTTGCGTTGGGCCCGATCTGTCTTGTGATCATGGCCACTCTCTATCACAAACTGATTGGTGGGACGTATCCGTCAAACTCTTGAATGGCGCATTTTTTGCCCTTCACAAGAGCGATTCGATTGCCTATACGCCCGCTACCAAGCTCTGGTCTCGTGCGGCCGTGGCGGAATTGGTAGACGCGCAGCGTTGAGGTCGCTGTGGGGTAACTCCCGTGGAGGTTCGAGTCCTCTCGGCCGCACCATTTGAAAACAATAGGGTATGCCTCGTTTGCTTGACCTTTCGTTTGTATGGGTCCTTTCGGACTAACGTTTTCATCTTTCGGTTGTCCTCTACCATCTGACGGCTGACCGTTTTGCAAAGCCCTGATTTAGTATCGCTTTAAAATCACGAACCTGGGCATGATGGTGACATCTCGTTCGCAAGTGATTTTAAATGTATTTTGAAAAATTTCTGGGCGCCACTAGCAAAAGGAGATAGCTCATCAGGATAAATTCCGCTGAAGGGTTGGTCGAACTGCGCGCAGTTGAAGATCGCTAAAGTATCGGAATTGTACACCGCGTTAGATACTCGCTTGGTTTTTAAAGCAGATGTTTACGCTCACTAGGTTGTCAAAAGGGTCAGCCTATGTCTCAAGCTCGAAATCTCTGATGAAGAAGACAAACCGCTGGTCTGTAAAGCACAACAAAAGCTCAGCCTCGAAAATTCAAAACCCTTCTGCATGTATAGTAGAAGACCGGAGTGAAAATCAGACCGAATATGGTCACACCGAGCATGCCGAAAAAGACTGCAGTTCCAAGAGCCTGTCTCATTTCAGCGCCAGCACCCGTCGCGGTAATCAATGGAACGACCCCAAGAATAAACGCAAATGATGTCATCAATATTGGGCGCATGCGCAATTTCGCTGCTTCAACGGCTGCATCATAAGTCGATGCACCCCGGTCTTCGGCTTGTTTGGCGAATTCCACGATGAGAATGGCATTCTTTGACGCCAATCCCACCAGAACGACCAGCCCGATTTGCGTAAGGATATTGTTGTCCATCCCCCGCCACAAAACCCCCGTGATCGCTGTCAACAAACACATTGGCACGATCAGTATAACCGCCAGTGGCAAAACCCAGCTTTCATACTGTGCCGCAAGAACGAGAAAGACCAAAACCACTGCAAGCGAGAAGATGATGAAAAGACTGTTACTCGCCAGTTTCTCCTGCAGCGCCAGTTCGGTCCACTCAAAGCTAAATCCAGGCGGAAGTTCTGCAGCAAGACCTTCCATTTTTTCAAGCGCTTCCCCTGTGGAAATGCCTTGTAGTTTAGAACCTTGCACAGCGGCCGCAGGGAAGAGATTGTAGCGAACAACACGGTATGGTCCGGTTGTATCTTCAAATGTCGCGACCGAGCCAATTGGCATCATGCCGCCCGACGCTGTTCTGGTTCTAAGGTTCTCGACGTCACGTTGTTGGTCGCGAAACTCTCCATCCGCCTGCGCAGTCACACGAAATGTTCGTCCCAGAAAATTAAAGTCATTTACAAAAGCAGACCCCAGATAGACCTCTAGAGTTTCGAAAATCTGGTCCGGTGTTACGCCAAGCTGCTCCGCTTTCACCCGATCAATATTTGCAAAAACACGCGGTGTCGCCGTGTTGAAAAGTGAAAAGGCGCGTGTCAAACCTTCTGTTTGATTGGCTTTTCCCGAAAGTTCTTGTGCGACGGACTCAAGCGCTTGAAGCCCGCGACCTCTAGTATCCTGAACGAACATCTTCCATCCACCTGCGGATCCAATCCCTCGAACAGGTGGTGGCGCAACAATAAAAATAAACGCCTCTTTGATTTCAAAAAGAGAACCCTGCACTTCTTGCAGAATGCTCTCCAGACTCATTCCAGAACGAGAAAGCTCCTCGAAATCCTTGAAGGTGAAGAAAATTGTGCCCGCGTTAGGGGCATTGGTGAATGTTGCACCGTCAAACCCCGCGAAACCGGCTGTGTGTGCAACACCAGGGTGTTGAAGGATGATCTCCGTTGCGCGCTGAACAACTTTGTCGGTACGGTCCAGTGAGGCGCCTGCCGGAAGTTGTATTACCGTAATTAAATATCCTTGATTTTGGTCAGGAATGAAGCCTGTCGGGGCCCTTTGAAACTGCGTGTAGCCAAGAAAAGCCAACCCAGAGTATGCGATGAGCACCAATATGCTGGCTGAAAGCAGGCCTTTGACGAGCAAGGCATAACCTTGAGAAAGCTTCCCAAAAAAGTAGTTGAATAACTTGGTGAACGCATGCAGCGGCAGCATGATCAAGTCCAAAATCCGACCAAACAGACCTTTTGACTTCTCGACACCGAGGTCGCCTTTCAACAACAACGAAGCAAGCGCTGGCGACAGTGTTAGAGATATCAACGTAGAGATTGCGGTGGATACGGCAATTGTAAGCGCAAACTGCCTGAAGAATTGACCGCTGATACCGCTTATAAATGATGCCGGAATAAAAACCGCCATCATCACCAGACTCGTTGCGATCAAGGCCCCTGAAACCTCCGTCATGCTTTTGTAGGCCGCGTCGCGAGGAGCCAGACCGTCTGCTATGTAGCGGTCAACGTTTTCAACCACGACAATCGCATCGTCGACAACGATACCGATCGCAAGGACTAGCCCAAACAGAGTAAGATTGTTGAGCGAAAATCCGAATGTCGCCATCACGGCAAATGTCGCAACGAGGGAAATAGGAATTGCAAGGACTGGGACAATTGCGGCACGCCAACTCTGCAAGAAAATCAAGATGACCAGCACGACCAGAACCATTGCCTCAAACAGGGTTTGATACACGGCCTCGACGGACTTTTCTATAAAGTCAGTTGGGTTATAGATGACGTCGTATGCAACGCCTGTTGGAAAATCTTGTGCCATTTCATCCATGGCTCTGAGCACTGTAGCTGCCGTTTCGAGGGCATTAGAGCCTGGTCTTTGGAAGATCAGAATGGGCAGTGCCGTTTTGTCATCAAGATAACCAATCGTCGAATAATCGAGCGAGCCGAGTTCCACACGCGCAATATCGCGAAGCCGTATCTGCGATCCGTCTGCTTCGGTTCTGACAACAATACTTTCGAACTGCTCGGGCTCGGTCAGCCTGCCTTGCGTTTGAACGGCAATTTCAAAAGCCGATGGATCGGGCACGGGAAGCCGATTAATAACGCCAGACGCAACCTGAACGTTGTTCACGCGTAAAGCTTGAACGACCTCACCGGCCGTCATGCCTCGCGCTGCGATTAGCTGCGGATCGAGCCATACTCGCATAGAGTACGCACGTTCGGCGAATAGCCTCGCTTGTCCAACGCCGTCTATGCGTGCCAGCCGATCTATGACGCGTGTTCGCGCATAGTTTGATACGTAGAGTTGGTCGCGCGTCCCATCGTCGGAAAACATGTGAATAACCATCATGAGATCCGGAGAGCTCTTTTGCGTCGTAATACCAAGCCTTCGCACAGGTTCGGGTAACCGAGGTTCCGCAGTAGTCACTCGATTTTGAACCAGCACCTGCGCTTGATCCAAATCAGTTCCGAGCTTGAAGGTCACTGTAATCGTTAATTGTCCATCGCCGGTCGCTTGCGATGTTATGTAAAGCATGTCTTCAACGCCGTTGATCGCTTGCTCAATCGGCGCTGCAACGGTGTCCGAAACGGTTTCTGCTGACGCGCCAGGATAGCTCGCTGTGACTTGGATCGTCGGTGGCGCAATTTCCGGGTACTGGGCAACAGGCAATGAAAAATATGCCACCGCACCAATGATTGTCATAACAACGGAAAGAACCGTTGCGAATATCGGTCTGTCGATGAAGAAATGGGCGAAGTTCATCTTTTCGAACTACCCATCTTCATCTGCGTCAAGCGTCAGAGTGGTTTCCTGTGGAATAACTTTCCCACCCGGGCGCGCGCGCAAAACTCCAGTCACGATTACGTTGTCCTCGGGCGCAATGCCTGATCGGATAACCCTTAGCCCGTTGTGAAGTGGCCCAAGTTCCACAACACGCGCACTCACAGTGTCTTCTGCATCAACCACGAGAACAATTTTTCTAGCTTGATCGGAGAGAATTGCTGCATCAGGTAAAAGCAACGCCTCGTACTCTCCCGAGCCGATGACCCTAAGCCTTGCAAAAAGACCTGGCGTCAGAAAATCGTTTGGATTCTCAAACACAGCCCGTGCGCGAATTGTTCCAGACCCCGCGTCCAACTCATTGTCCACGAAGTTCATCACACCCACATGCGGCCAACCTTTTTCGTCGATAAGACGTGCCTGTACAGGATTAGCCGCAGTCCGCGAGCTTTCGCGATCACCCGCCAATCCCAATCTTGAGTACTTCAGAAAGTCAGCTTCTGAGCCTGTGAACACCAGATGGATTGGGTCATTCGAAACAAGATTGGCCAAGACCGTGTTGTTTTCCACGACGAGCCCGCCAATGTTCACTTTGCGATCCGAAATTCGGCCCGAAAAAGGTGCCCTTACTTCGGTAAACTCTAAATTCAACTCTGCGGCACGGATTGCTGCTTCGGCGATCGTGATTTCTGCATCAGCCCGGAGTTTAGCCGCGACACGTTCGTCGAGAATTTGTTGCGACAACGTACCCTTTTCAACAAGCTCCTGACCACGTTGCAGCTCTATACTCGTGCGGGTCTGTTCCGCCTTGGCTGCCGCGAGTTGGGCTTTTGCGCTGTCCACTGATGTTTGAAACGGTCTAGGGTCGATGACCAAGAGCAGATCGCCTTTGTTCACAAGCTGCCCATCACGAAATTTGATCTCTTTGACGTAGCCAGACACACGCGGACGAATTTCAACCCGTTCGACGGCCTCAAAGCGACCAGTGTATTCATCCCAATCCACAATTGTGCGAACTATTGGTTTGGCGACATCTACAGGCAGGGCACTTTGCTGTGAAAATGCAGGCAAAGAAATGTAAAATATAGAAAAAATCGCGAACCAAAGCGTGCGACAAAAACTACTCACGCTGTTTGAGCACATCGGCGTTTTCATCGGGCCTCCATTATGCTGTAAATGCGATGATTGTTATCAATTTACCCTAGAGTTGAAAGGCGAGTTGGCAATAATCGGAAGGTGTTTTGGCATTTTCTTACAAGATCACGGAAAACTTATCTTATGATGGGAAACAGACGTAACTCGTGCCGCGAAAAGATCAGAAAAGCGTTCTTTGTTTACCTTTACAAGGCAAGTTCGAACCACGGCTGAATTGAAGCTGAAAACTTGAGTATTTCTTCAATATATTTTGAGTCTGCGGGCGTCGATGCATCGGTAAAAGACATCGGTTTGTGTTTCAATTTGTGCGATTGAAGTCACCCAAGCTTACGTTGGTAATTTGCAAAATGATACCGGCACATTAACCAACAAATCTCGACAGCGCATTCATAGTTTCGGGCAAACTTACCTGCCAATGGTGTCTTTTTTTAATCGAAATCTTTGTCAAGTCAGCGAACCAATGCAGCTTTGGACGTCCTTTATCCACTAGCGCGGTCTATTTTCGTTCCGTTAGTCCCCACAAACACAGTTTTCAGCACATTTTCAGTTGGTTGGGACGAGCGCTTCTTCAAACTCACGACCTTTTAGAAAAGCTTCGAATTCCTTCGCGAAGACATTCGATAGAAACGGCTTAGTTTCGTTTAAAAAATATTGTCCGTTAGGATTTTGTACGGCAAAAAAAGTATCTAGATTGTCTTTCTCATTTTCTTGTACGGTCCCATAATACAAACGTGCACCATGATCGCCATGGATCATTACAGTGGTGAAGGGTTTATCAGCTATTACATCCAAAATCTGCAAGATCTTTTTGTGAACGCAAGCCACCTGATCCCAGTACGCAGCCTCTATTTGTTTGCTAGGTAAATTGTTTTGTGTGCGAATTGGACTGGCCCATTTGCTCGGCGCTTTGACTTTGCAATCTGCGCGCATAAGATATGGATAATGCGGCACCAATAAATGAGCAAAAAAAACATCACCGGGTTCTAGGTTTTCCAGCTCTATTTTCAATTGCTCCATCACCTCGAACGATTTCAATGGCCATGGAGAGATTTTGTAACCATTTCTTTTGGCAACCAGGTTCCCGGCTAGCTTGCCATATGCGCCGAAGTAACGGCCACTCTCGGGGTTCATGTATTCGTTTGATACGAAATCAAGAGCTGTCACGAACCTGTCGCTAAGGTTCAGTCCAGATCTTTCAAAAACATCCATGTTCCACATTGGATACGTATTGCATTTGATCAGATTATCGCCGGCGCAGAAGTCCAGATATTCACTTTGAAAAACATGCAAATGGTAACCCTCTGTTTGAAGACGTTCAAACATTTCATTCCGCTTAGCAGCGAACGTGTGAGAGTCTTTCGTACCGTGCTCAGCGAGGTTCTCTTTATCGTTTCTCAAAGACACGAGTTCCGTCAAGGAGTGTCTTGTTAATGGGTTACTTGAACGTACTGTCGGATAAAGTTTAAAACCGCGTTTTTTGTAATCATCGTAGATCGACAGTGCCGAGTGATTTGCAGGTATCGTGCTAGCAAGTGAGGCTAGGGAAGCCTGCTCGTCCAGAATTATATGAAGCAACGCGTTTTGCGGCGCTGGTTTTGGTTTCAAGCTTTTTGCTGGCTCTTCAAGACGTGCGAAATTTTGTTTTCCCGGTACCAATGCGTTCGAAAGGCTGAAAACCACTGCGAACACTGCTGCAACCGGAATAAGTGATTTGCCCATTCTTATTAACAAGATCAAAATCAAAAAGAACAGAACAAACAAAACCGGCGTAGACAATTTTGCAGCATTAACGAAATACACGCAACCAAACGCAAAAAGTGTCGTGGCTGCTACAATGGGTTGGAGACTAAACCGAGACAGTAAGTTGCTAAGTGAAGCGCCCAACAGGAAGTATAACGCAGAAACGCTCCAAACCTCGAACGAAGGCAGGCGGTATCCAACATCTAACAAGTGAGTGAATGGTAACGCTGCCGCGAGCAGGCCAATGCAGATATTCTCTTTATTTCTTTCAGTCATCGGCGCGAGAAAGAGATCAACAATCGACCATTATCAGCAAACTTGTACTCATCTTTGATCGCGCATTGCTGTTTCAAAAGTTCGCGAAATCGCTCCTCTGTGTAGTCTGGAAATACATCAGCGCGCGCAGCTAAAAGTTGACGAACCATCGGGTCTTCTTTGGGTACAAATTCGATCACCCCTGTTGGTGCAATGGCAAGAAACCAATCCAATACCTCCTTTAGCGGCAGGTTTGCTCCTATTACCAGGTGATGGATTACGGCTAAAGCAAGCATCCCATCCGCATTTGCACGAGACATTAGACCTTTGCGCTCGGCCTGACCCCAGCCATAATCCCCGGATGGGTCAGAAAGGTTCATTTTGAGTGGCAAGATTGGAATGCCCTTTTCGGTGCGTGTGCTATACAGCGTTTCAAGGGAGTCCAAGTCATTGTCCAATACGACGGAGCTGCCACCGCTAGTCTCAATAGCAGCCAGTGAAAAGTCACCTGAGTTGCCGCCGACGTCCCAAATCAACTTCGGTTTGGCTTTTTCGGCCCATTTCCGCACGAATTGCAATTTAGTTTCGCGCATTTCATCAGAATAGCTGTTTTGAACAGCATAGCTTTTCCAATATGACGCTGAGCGATTACTGCTTTTGAGATCACTCAAAAAGCTATGAAGTTGCTTGAGTATTGCGCAGTAACTGCTCTTGGAAACATGTGGTTGCTTTCGCGTTATGCCTTTGAAATCGTCAGATGAAGCTGCGGTGACGGAACGCCCGTGAAGATAAACATGCGAAAAACCAGTTATACTAGAAAACAGTCTCCAATTTGGCAGAATGGCTAACGCATCGTCAAATGTAATGCCGTCAATCGATCCTCGGTACAGGGACTGAAACGATACGCCGCCCCATGCTTCAATGAGCAGAGGTAACAAAAACTGACGGCAGAATTGATTGTACCCAGACCAAGGCTTGCCCTCCTCGTAGGGTTCCAAAGAAAACACATCGATGTGGATTGGTTTGCCATCTACAAACTGCATGTTGTAGGCCGTAGCATCTGACAGAACGTAACCTTCCTCTAAGGCCGCAAGCTGTAGTTCAATGTGTGCAAGACCTGCA
>JBCDDS010000004.1:0-73637 GCA_039180185.1 Pseudomonadota bacterium
ATCGTGATCGAAACGACCAATAGCCTAACCACAAGGCGCGCACGCGCAAGTATGGCAACACCGAACAATCGCGAAGTTGTATTCCGGGTGAAATGCGTCACATTATTATTACGCGGAACGACTACCGAGAAACTACATATACGCGGTTTGCTGGTCTTGTCAGTTGATAAACACGATATATAGTGGCGAGTAACAGTATGGGCTGCGAAATACGCGGATTTGAGACAGAGTTAACGAGCGGGTGCAACATTAATGGAGCCGGAATTCAGGAATGACTTTGTCAGAGAGCCAGCTGCACTGAAAAGGCACCCGGCACTCGTTCTTAACGCTGACTACCGACCGCTCTCATATTATCCCCTATCTCTTTGGACCTGGCAGGACGCGATTAAGGCTGTATATCTTGAGAGAGTACAAATTGTCGCCGAATATGAGAGTACTGTGCGCAGTCCTTCGATGGAAATCAGGATACCATCGGTTATCGTTTTGCGAGACTACGTGAAGCCTCAGAAACGTGTCGCTTTCACACGGTTCAATCTTTTTCTTCGTGATGAATTCAGCTGCCAGTATTGCGGGGCAAAAGGGGACCTGACCTTTGATCATGTTGTACCGCGTTCTCGCGGTGGCATCACATCTTGGGAAAATGTCGTTGCTGCCTGTGGTCCATGCAATCTTCGTAAAGGATCGAAAAGCCTGCAAAGGAGCGGTATGCGGCTTCGCCGTCCGCCTTGTGCACCGGAGGCGGAGCGGTTGCGCAATCTTGGACGAAAGTTCCCACCAAATCACCTGCACGAAAGCTGGATGGACTTTCTTTACTGGGATGCGGAGCTCGAAGCTTAGAAAATTATATAATGAACGCAAAAATAAGGCGCCTCGTTACAAGAGGCGCCTTATTCACTGAGTGTTTTGGGATTTTTAAGAAGCTTTTACGGCCTCTGGTTTTGGCGTTGCCGCTTTAGCACCAGAATTCAACGGATCATCCTGACGTTGGACCGACCCTTCGAAGTGGGCGCCCGACTCGATTGCAATAGTCTTGTGAATGATATCGCCTTCGACACGAGCTGTTGACGTAAGACGTACTTTTAATCCACGCACACGTCCAACGATACGTCCGTTCACCACAACATCATCTGCTATTACTTCGCCTTTGACGGTGGCACCTTCACCGATGGTGAGAAGATGTGCGCGAATATCACCTTCAATCGTGCCTTCCACTTGCACATCGCCAGTGGTCTTGATGTTACCGGTCACATGAAGATCGGAGGAGAGCACAGAAGCAGGCGGTTTGGCCTTCGGTGCGGAGGACTTAAATTCGCTCGTCGAGCTTTTGCTCATGGATGACTCTTTCGTTGTGGCAGGGGCGGGAGATTTGGCCGCGTTGTCTGCCTTCGGTGCGGGTTCGTTTATTTTGCTTTTAGAAAACATCTCTTGCAGCCTTGATGTAGATCATGGGGTTGATTGCTTTACCGTTGACACGGATTTCATAGTGTAAATGCGTGCCGGTTGATCGTCCAGTGTTCCCCATATCACCGATCCGTTCGCCACGCGAGACCCGTTGCCCCTCTTTTATGCGAATTTTTGACAGATGCGCATACCGTGTCTCGATACCAAACTCATGCTTAATTTTTATCAAACGACCATAGCCAGCGAGCCAGCCCGCATGCGTAACGACACCGTCAGCCGTCGAGTAGATCGGTGTTCCATGTGGTCCGGCCATATCTGTGCCGTTATGCATTCTACCCCAACGAAGCCCAAAGCCAGAGGTGTAGCGGAATGAAGACTTAACGGGAAGATCGAATGGTGCTTTCTGTGCCGCCAGCCGGTAGAGATTTAACTCTCCCATCTGACGCAATATGCCGTTTGCTCGGTTTTCATCCGCGGATGGTTCTTCGCCACGGGTGGAAAACCTTAACGGCAGCGACGGCCCGCCTTGTCCAGAATAGGCTGAGCGAACAGTCTCTATCATCCGATCAGTATCCATCCCAGCCGCGCGGAACATTCGGTCTAGCGGCTCCACAGAGATTGTCATTGCTTCTTCAAGCTGACGGAAAATCTGATCATTTTGATCTTGCATAAGCTGAATTTGCGTTTCCATTTCATCAGCGCGGGAGAACGCGGCTTGAGCATCAGCGACAACCTGGTCGCGCTCTTGCGCAGTTTGCGCCAAAGCGACGGTCAATGCGTCTATCATGCCCTGATCAACTACGTCCGTGCTGTGATCAATAAGTGGGTTTGCGTCAGCGTTTTCGATTGCTTCGGATAGAAGCAGAGCGTCGTTCTGAAACTGATCGCGCTCTTTCATTGCGCGTTGAAGTGTCGATTGAATAACCTCAATTCCAGTTTCGAGTTCGATACGGCGTGTCTCGGAGTTTAATAACTGCGTCTGCATGTTTGAGATTTGGCGTAACGCAGAACCAAAACGATTTTGTGCAGCTAGAGCTTCCTCCGCGCGTTTATCTCGTTCGGCTTCAAGAGCATTCAGACGCGCTTCGTACGTCTTTTGGTCGCGTTTTGCCTGCTCTCGAAAGTTACCTGATCCGATCGAGTCCATCACCAATACCGCCGTGGCGATTATTGCCCATGCGACAACTGCGGAAGCGCCAATAAACGCGAAGAACTGAGACTTGGGTTTAAGTCTTATGAAGCGCGTGTCCGCATCGGATCGGAGGAAAATGCGTCGTTCAGGAAAATGCTTTTCAAGAAAGTGGGTCAGTTTATCAGCAAACTGCTTATGCACGTCGAAGCACCCCTCTACCGTCTCGGTCGGTTATTTTATTAGACTTGTACCTGTCTCGTTCATCCAGCGCGGAGCACTCTCATGCGGAACGCCAGTCCCATTGGAACTGGGTACAGTTTGCAAAAAGAATGGGCAAGAATTTTGACCATTTGTGACATTGTTAGTGCTAAAGCCCTGCTTTATGAGCAGAAAATTGCCGATATCTGGTCATGCGGTTCGGGTCGAGCTTATACGTAAGAGGTATCCAAAAGCGCTTTCGGCTTGCATCAGTACAAGATGCGATTGACGGAATATCGCGATGACCAGAAGTGGAAGCGACCATTTAGCGCTGCCATTTACTGGTCTTCAGAGTGTTTGAGCAAAAAAGGATTGAACAGTTTTGTGTGCGCGCCAATAAGATGGCGCACTAAGCCAACTGTTTTGTGAAGTAACTTGCAGTTGCCAACTAGAGATCAACAACGGGCACTATCAATTTCAAAGCGCTTTCACTACCTCCAGCACAGCTTCTGCATGTCCGGGAACTTTAACCTTCGGCCACATCTGAATAATTTCTCCTGAACTGCCAACTAAAAACGTTGAACGTTCGATGCCCATATATGTTTTTCCGTACATGCTTTTTTCTTTCCAAACACCGTATTGCTCGCAGACATCGCTGTGCTCATCGGATAACAGGGGCACACCCAGGCTGTGTTTGTCGCGAAATTTCTCAAGTTTTTTGACTGGATCTTTGGAAATTCCGAATACTCTTGCACCAGCTTTCTCAAAATCTGCGGCGAGTTCGGTAAACGCCATCGCTTCTTTTGTGCAACCGCCCGTATCAGCTCGAGGGTAGAAAAATAAAACCACTGAATTTGGGAGCTGATCAGAAAGCGAGACTGTCTCTCCTCCATCACGGGGCAGTGAAAAATCTGGAGCTATTTGTGAGACGTCAAGCATATGTTTTCTCCTTTTTAAAAAGTGATTTTCAAAATAGGACGGTTAAGGTGAGAATAAAGGTCGCGGGCAGGCAAAAAAACAAAGACGATTAGATGGCAGAGAATGCATCCAAATTAAGCTCTGGCTCCCTCATGAATGGGATTGTTGCCGTATGCTTCAATTTCCTTCTTTTGGTGATTGTTGTCAGCTTCGTTTTGGTCATTAGCATTGTTGGCACACGCATTGTTGCGCCAGATTGGTTGCGCGAAAACATCGCCGAAAAAATCAATGCCTCTGTGGATGACGTGGGCTTCGAGTTCGGAGATGTTTCCGTCGTCATCGACGACGGTTTTGTGCCTAGGCTTTGGTTGCGCGACGTTACAATCATGGACGACACGGGTCATCCGATCGCAAGGCTATCGGATATGCAAAGTGCCGTTGCATTGCGACCGCTGCTCCGCGGTGAACTACATCCTAGTTATGTGCGTTTGACTGGCGCACAATTGAAGCTGCAACGAGCGAACGACGGTGCAGTGGAGCTTGCCGTTGGGGACGTCAGTGAACCAGTTGAATCTGCCCCTGATATTGCTTCTTTGATCCAGCAGCTTGACGAGGTTTTGTTGCATCCCGGATTGCGCGAGTTATCCCTGATAGAGGCACGAAACGTAACCCTACAGTATGAAGACGCGCGCTCTGGCGAAACCTGGACGATGGACGGGGGGAGCATGGCGCTCACGCGTGATACCGACAATGTTCGCCTTCGTGGAGACTTTGTCCTTCTTGGAAATAGAGATTACGCGACCAATCTTGCAATGAATTATACTGGTCGTATCGGGCAAACAGCTTCGGAGGTCGGTCTTAGCTTCGAGGATATGCCATCCCGAGCGATTTCAAGTCAGTCACCGGCCTTAGCTTGGTTGGCGGCAGTTGATGCGCCGATTTCTGGTGCCCTGCGTGCAAGCGTGGATGAAACAGGCGCGCTTGGTCCGTTGAATGCCACTTTGCGCATGGGCGAAGGCGCGATTCAACCGACAGATGACACGCTTCCCGTCACCTTTGAGTCTGCGCAAGTTTACTTCACTTATCACCCACAAGAGCAGCGCATTTCCGTTTCTGAAGTGGCGGTTAATAGCAAATGGCTTGATGCCGTTGGTGAAGGTCAAGCCACCCTTATTGATGTTCAGGACGGTTGGCCGAGCAGCATCGATGTGCAGTTTGACGTGAACAGCCTTTTGGCTTCGCCTGCCGAGCTTTATGACCAACCCGTTGCGCTGGATGCTGCGAAACTGGACATGCGACTGCAGCTTGATCCCTTTGCCATAAGTCTGCGTGAGTTCAGCATTGTAGACCAAGAGGAGACATTCACCCTCGCCGGCGAGGCGCGTGTTGAAGCTGAGGGGTGGGATCTCATCGTCGATGGTCACATGGACCAGATGGACCCAGATCGCCTTATCGAGCTTTGGCCCAAAAAGCTTGCGCACAAAGCACGTAATTGGGTGGTAGACAACATTCGTACGATAGACATCAGCAACATTGAAGTGTCGGTGCGCTCTTTGCCCACGCACAAGCCGGATTTTTCGATGGCCTTTGCGTTCAGCGATTTTAATTCTCAATTCATAAGAGAATTCCCGATTGTTGAAAGCGGTTATGGTCGCGCAACGCTTGTCGACTACCGTTTCTCAGTTGAGGGTCATGGAGGCCATATTTCGCCGCCACAAGGTGGCAAAGTGGATATTGCTGGAACAGTTTTTGAGATCCCCGACGTGCGCGCGAAACCAACGCCAGCCAAAGTGCATCTTAAGACCGAAAGCACAATCACTGCTGCGTTGTCGTTGTTAAATCAGGCCCCTTTATCCCTGATTGATAAAACCGAACTCCCAGTCACCCTGGCCGATGGCAGGGTGGCGCTTGACGGCGTCATCGATGTCAACCTGTCGAAACCTGTAGAAACAGACAATGTTGCGTTCAATGTAACCGGGCGACTCGATAACGTTCGTAGCGAAGTTTTGGTAAAAAACAGAGTACTGAGCGCGAAGACCTTGCAGTTGAAGACAACGCAAGAGGTGCTCACACTTTCGGGCGACGGTACGATAGGTGAGGTGCCTTTTTCCGGTACATTCGAGACATTTCTCGGCCCGGACAACAAAGGCAGCAACGCCAAAGGCAAAATTGAGCTGTCCAGCCGATTTCTGAATGAATTCAAGATCGGGTTGCCTCCAGGTACAGTTTCTGGCGAAGGTTCGGCAGATGTCGAGATCGATTTCCAAAAGGGCGAAAGACCAGAGTTTCGCGCAGTGTCGGATCTCGAAGGTCTTGGACTACGGATACCGCAAATTGGATGGACTCTACCGCGAGCGACAAAAGGTGTTTTGGAGTTTAGCGGACGATTTGGCGAGCCTGCTGTGATTGACCGCGTATTGATTGATGCGGCTGGATTGCGTGCGTCGGGCAACGTTAGCTTAAGAGCAAACGGGCAGTTGGATAGAGCGTCTTTCACACAAGTAAAGGTCGGGCGTTGGATAGATGCACCTCTCGAATTCGTCGGTCGCGGCGCAGGCAAAGCGCCGCAAATTCGGGTGCTGGGTGGCGTGTTGGATCTGCGTGAAACGTCAATTGCGAGCGCTCGATCACCAGGAGAAGAGGGCGCGCGAAACTCAGGTCCAATCGAGGCAGTTCTCGATCGTTTGCAAATCTCAGATTCGATTGCTCTCACAGATTTTCGTGCCGATATGATCACAAGAAATGGTCTAGACGGCGCTTTTACTGGCCGAGTAAACGGTGGCGCACCTATCCAAGGCCAAATAGTGCCAAAGGGTGGGCGCAGCGCGTTTCGCCTGCAATCCGATAATGCCGCTGCCGTATTGGCCTCTGCTGGTCTGTTGCAGCAGGCGCGCAATGGTAAGCTCGATGTTTCCCTGTTGCCAGGCGAAAAACCGGGTGTTTATGAGGGGTACTTGAGAGCAACCGGTAACATTCGCATCAAGGAAGCTCCAACAATGGCTGCAGTACTTAACGCAGTGAGCATCGTGGGTCTGCTTGAGCAAATGGGTGGAGATGGCATCCATTTCGAGGAAGTTGAGGCGCGGTTTCAGCTCTCGCCAGATCGTGTGACTTTGTACTCAGGCAGTGCAATCGGGGCTTCGATGGGAATATCCATGGACGGTTATTATTTTCCGGAAACCAAACAGGTTGATATGCAGGGCGTCGTCTCACCGCTTTATGTACTCAACTCCGTGGGCGCCTTATTTACGCGTCGTGGGGAGGGGCTTTTTGGTTTCAATTATTCAATCAAGGGCCCAACGGATGATCTAAAAGTTAAGGTCAATCCACTTACGGCATTTACGCCTGCAATGTTTCGAAACCTTTTCCGCAGGTCGCCGCCGCAACCAAACGTAGCGACGCGTGATAGCAGTGGTGTCAACGGAGTCCCATCCGATGAATTACAGTCCGAGGGGCCACAACAATCATCGGGGGTGACTGGAAGTACCATCGATTATGGTGATGCGTCTTCTGATAGATGAAACTAGACGACTTCGATTTTGAACTTCCGGACGCACTTATCGCGACACGGCCTGCAAATCCACGGTCCTCTGCCAGACTTCTCGTTGCTGAGCGCACGAAGTTAACGGATGCAAAGGTCCTTGACCTCACACAGTGGTTGCGCCCAGGTGATCGACTTGTATTGAACGACACTAAAGTTCTGCCCGCACGATTGAACGGTTTGCGTCGCCGGAAATCAGAGGCAGGCGTAACTAGCGCCTCGCTGGAGGTCACTTTGCTTGATCCGACGTCTGACGACCAATGGCGCACGCTGATTAAACCGCTCAAAAAAATCCGCGAAGGTGAAACAGTTGAGTTTGGCGCAGGATTGACAGGGGAACTCACGCGTAAGGAAAACGGCTGCGGCGTTTTTCGGTTCAACATGGTCGGCGCGCATTTTGATCGGGCCTTGACAAAGGCCGGCGCCATGCCTCTGCCGCCTTACATTGCAGCTAAACGACCAGCAGATGAGCAAGATAATCGCGATTATCAGTCGGTTTTTGCACGTCGACCTGGGGCTGTTGCTGCGCCTACAGCTTCCCTTCATTTCGACCAGCAACTCATAGCGGATCTGAAAAACATGGGCGTCACGTTCAGTTTTGTCACCTTGCACGTCGGTGCCGGAACATTTCTGCCTGTTAAGGTCAACGATATCACCAAACACAAAATGCATGCCGAATGGGGAGAGGTTGGTCAAAAGGCAGTTGACGAGATCAAAGCGACAAAGGCATCGGGCGGGCGTATTGTGCCCGTGGGAACGACTGCTCTGCGATTGATCGAAAGTGCGGCACAAGGCGGCGAATTAATGCCTTGGACAGGTGAGACTGATATCTTCATCTATCCGGGTTTCGATTTTCGGATCACAGATGCGCTTATGACCAATTTCCATTTGCCAAAGTCGACACTCATGATGCTGGTTTCGGCACTGATGGGTCAGGATCGAGTTCGCCAGATTTACCAGCACGCTGTGCGCGAAGAGTATAGGTTTTTTTCCTATGGCGATGCGTCGCTGCTCATCCCCTGAATTCTTTCTCGGCGTTATGATTTCCAGGTCGCGCTTTTTAGGCCTGTCCTCTTATGAAGTTTTTTTTCTACTTGATCGTCGCGCGACTATGCGAGGTCGTATTTGGACGCGACCAATTTGACGGCGAAGCGTACCCGCAAGCTAAAACCAATTTGAGGTTAACCAATGTTCTCGGTTCTCTCAGGCGCGTGGGCTCTTTTGCTTGGTATGATGCTCTTGCAGGTTGGCAACGGCATGCAAAGCACGCTGCTTGGTATTCGGGGAGACCTGGAGGGCTTTTCCACATTCGAGATGTCGTTGGTGATGTCTGGCTACTTCGTTGGATTTTTGTCTGGCTCACGCAGGGCACCGGTAATGATCCAGCGCGTCGGACACGTGCGCGTGTTCGCGGCGCTGGCGTCTCTGATATCAGCGGTTATCCTGCTCTATCCGACATTTACGAATGTGTACGCTTGGGCCGCTGGTCGGGTTCTCATCGGCTTTTGCTTCTCGGGTGTCTATGTCACCGCAGAGAGCTGGCTCAACAATGCGGCGACCAACGAAAATCGTGGCAAGGCGCTTTCGCTTTACATGATCGTTCAAATGCTTGGCATTGTAAGCGCACAGGCCTTGATGGTCGCGGCTGATCCGGGCGGTTTTATCCTTTTCATAATCCCGTCTATCCTGGTGTCTCTGTCATTTGCACCAATCCTGCTAACGGTAAGTAAGCAAACGCCTCAATTCGACACGGCTAAGCCAATGACATTGAGGGAGATTTTTGCCGTTTCGCCATTGGGCGTCGTCGGGATGTTCCTTTTGGGGGGCGTGTTCGCCGCGCAGTTTGGCATGGCCGCCGTCTACGGCGCAGAGGCGGGGCTCACTATTGGCGAGATTTCGATTTTCGTGGCCACATTCTATATCGGTGCGCTAGTCGTGCAGTTCCCGCTTGGCTGGCTATCGGACAGGATGGATCGTCGTATACTTATCATGATAGTCGCGGCTATCTGCGCTGTCGGATCGCTTATTGGAATGCTTTTTGGCGGCGTGTTCCCAATGCTGCTGATCGCCGCTTTCTGCGTGGGCGGGATGTCAAATCCGCTCTACTCTCTGTTGATCGCCTACACCAATGACTTCCTGGGGCATGAGGACATGGCCGCTGCGGCGGGGGGCATGGTGTTCGTCAATGGGCTGGGCGCGGTTTTTGGCCCAATTTTGACAGGTTGGATTATGGCGGTCGTCGGGCCTAGCGGTTTCTTTCTTTTCATTGGATTGCTGTGTGCCGCGATGGTGGCATATGCGGCCTATCGAACGACACAAAGAGCGGCACCATCAGTCGATCAGACCGACAGTTATGCCGCGATCGCGCCAAGCGCCTCGCCTGCTGCTGTTGCTTTTGCGCAAGAGTTTGCCATTGAAGCAGCGCAGGATGGCGACAACACTTGAACTTTGCCGAGCTTCTGGCAATGTCACGAACTATTGCTGCTGTTGTAAATTTTTACTGTTCAGATAGGAACTTATCTCGTTAACCTAGAGTGATCGCGTGCTGAATTAGGAGAGGGACATGGCAGCGCCCGAAGATATTTTAGAGTTTTGGTTGGACGAGGTTGGTCCAAAAGGCTGGTACGACCAGTCAGAGGCGCTTGACCAGGAAATCCGTGATAAATTTGGAGACGCCTATAAACATGCTTGCGAAGGCCGGTATGGATTATGGCTGACTTATCCGAATGGCACTTTGGCTTACATTATTTTGATGGATCAATTCCCGCGGAATATGTTTCGCGAGACGGATAGATCCTTTGCAACTGACAAGCATGCCGTCGCTGCTGCTAAAGCTGCAATCGACAGGCGCTGGGATCTTCGCATCGATGAGCCGGCGAGACAGTTTTTCTATCTGCCTTTGATGCATTCTGAAAACCTATGTGATCAGGACCGTTGTGTCAGATTAATCTGCGAACGTATGCCAGATTACGGTGCGGAGAATATGCTACACGCGAGAGCACACAGAGAAGTAATTCGCAAGTTTGGACGCTTCCCTTATCGCAATGACGCCTTGAAGCGCACAACGACGCAAGCTGAGGCTTCGTTTCTCGAGCAGGGCGGATATGGCGCCGCAATTCGCGAGTTACAAAAAGTGGACGCGGCCTAACGCCGCTTTTTGTCTTGGCGGCGTTGTTACCGTTAAAAAAATAGTTTAATGGTAAACTTATCTGAAATCCAAGTCATTGGTGGAGCAGGCTATGGCCGAGAAAAAATTCGATCTGATTGTAATCGGAGCGGGCCCAGGAGGCTATGTCGCAGCCATCCGCGCCGCGCAATTAGGATTAAAAGCCTGTGTTGTTGAGCGGGAGCACATGGGCGGTATTTGCCTTAATTGGGGCTGTATACCGACCAAGGCCATGTTGCGTTCTGCCGAGGTTTTCCATCTCATGCACCGAGCCAAGGAATTCGGACTGTCTGCTACTGGCATTGATTATGATCTGGACGCGGTCGTGAAACGGTCTCGGGCGGTTTCAAAGCAGCTAAATAGCGGCGTTGGACATCTTCTGAAGAAAAACAAAGTGACCGCCATCATGGGAGAAGCAAGCCTGTCTGCCAGGGGCAAGGTAGCTGTTAAAACCGATAAAGGTACAGAGGAGCTCTCAGCGAATAACATCATCGTTGCCACCGGTGCGCGCGCCCGCGAGTTGCCCGGGTTAGAAGCTGATGGTGATTTAGTTTGGACCTACAAACACGCATTAGTGCCGCCACGAATGCCTAAAAAGTTATTGGTGATCGGATCAGGGGCAATAGGAATCGAATTTGCCAGTTTTTACAACACGCTCGGAGCTGACACGACCGTCGTGGAGGTGATGGATCAGATACTGCCGGTTGAGGATCCCGAAATTGCTGCTTTCGCTAAAAAGAGCTTTGAGAAGCAAGGCATGAAGATCATGGAGAAAGCCATGGTCAAACAGCTTGACCGCGGCAAAGGCAAAGTCACGGCGCATATTGAAAAGGACGGCAAGGCTGAGAAGCACGAATTCGATACCGTGATTTCTGCGGTCGGGATCGTTGGAAATACCGAAGGGCTCGGGTTGGAAGCACTCGGCGTCAAAGTCGAGAAGACCCATGTGGTTGTTGACAAGTACTGCCGCACGGGCGTGGGCGGTATATATGCGATAGGTGATCTGGCTGGCGCGCCTTGGTTGGCTCACAAAGCTAGCCACGAAGGCGTGATGGTCGCAGAGTTGATCGCCGGCGGGCACCCGCATGAAGTTAAGCCGGAGTCGATAGCCGGCTGTACGTATTGTCACCCTCAGGTTGCGAGCGTTGGTTTGACCGAGGCCAAAGCAAAAGAGGCTGGGATTGAAGTAAAGGTTGGGCGTTTTCCATTCATAGGAAATGGCAAGGCAATCGCGCTAGGCGAGGCTGAGGGCATGATAAAAACTGTGTTCGATGCCAAGACCGGAGAGTTGCTGGGCGCTCACATGGTTGGTGCCGAAGTTACCGAGCTGATCCAGGGATATGTGGTTGGGCGTCAACTAGAAACGACTGAGGAGGACCTGATGCAAACAGTGTTCCCCCACCCGACACTAAGCGAGATGATGCACGAATCGGTTCTCGACGCATATGGACAGGCGGTTCATATCTAAACGCAAAAGATCGTTAACGGTTAATGACTTAAAGCAACATAATAGCGAAAAGGCCGCCTTGGGGCGGCCTTTTTCTTGTTCAATTGCAACGTGTGTTCACAGTTTCGTGATGGTCGTGGAAAATTTTCACACGTGGGATATTTTCACACTCATCCGTAACGTATGCGGATCTCATGGGAGTAAGTCAATGATACGTAAACTTATTGCAGTGGTGTTTTTGTTGCTGCCAGGGACGGCGTTTTCAGCGACCATTCCATTCATAGGTGGCAATACAACAGTTGAAATCACTGCTGATTTGAATGGACTGGGCCTTGCTGGCGCCCCATTCCTTTTTGCATCAGTCGATACCTCCGGGCCGAACCCCGTGTTTTCTTTCCCAATCACCGGCGGCTCAACCAACGGTAATACGCTGATTGAACATGACGGCAGCGGTGTAACGCTAGCAGCGCTGTCTGACCCAACAATCAACGCGACTGTAAGCAACTTTTTGATTGATGTAGGTGCTGGCACGGTATCCGGAAATGTTAACGGTTCAACGGACCAAGCTGTGTTATTTGATTTTGGCACAGTTGACGGATCTGGCATTCAACTTCTAATCGCTGATCCTTTGGCAGGGGCTTTGACGTCTGTCTTTGGAGCACCGGATCTTGCCGGAGCAGAGTTTGGTATCGCAAACGCTTTTCCAGAAACAGCTAATGTCCCGGCGGTACCGCTGCCGGCAGGCTTGCCGCTCCTTGCGGTGGGTCTAGGCGGTTTTTGGTTCGTCAGACGAAATCAGCGAACTGACCACTAAGCTGACGTAACCAGTAGGGCACCCGAAAGAACCTTCCCCACCCATTACACTTCCCCTTTCGGGATGCTTTGTTTCGACGACGGTGCCTTCGGCACCGTCGTTTTGATTTGAAGGCATCCAAGCAGGCAGAACAGGATACTGGTGCTTCCACCCTAAGTGTTTTGGCTCAGAAGAATGTTCTCATGAAGGACTGGGTCAATATTGCCGCCAGTGACCACGCAGATGGCTTCATTACCTATGTGCTCCGAGCCAATCAACCTAAGTGCACATGCGAAACTGGCACAACCGCCCAGTTCGGCCCGAATACCAAGCTCAGACCACAGCATTCTACAAGCAGTTTTGAGTTCAGTAACGTCCACGCTCTCAAGCCTCAGATTCCGCGCAGTTCGAATAGTATCTTGTGGAATTCGCCCAAGGCAGCGGATAGCAATACCTTCCGTTGAAGGCTCGGGCTGTGCATGTTCCAATTCGATCTCTTTCAAGCCATCCCAAACAATCTTGCTTGTTCGAATATGCGAATCGAGTTCAACACCGATAATCGAAGTATTCATTTTATCAAAAGAGCGGATCGCGGCCGAAAGAATGCCGCCTCCGCCGATTGGCACAAACACAGGCTTTTGCGTGGTATCCAGCGTGTTTTTGATCTCTTCGAAGACTTGTTGGTTTCCTGCAATTATGTCGTCGTGGTCATAGCTTGGTACGAGCACCGCATCTTGGTCCTTCGCGAAGAGTTCAGCGCGTCTGAGCGCCTCTTCATAATCACCATCAACCATCGTAATCTCGCCGCCCGCCGCACGGATCGCTGAAAGCTTTCTCTCAGGTGTCGAGGTCGGCACGAATATGCGAGCGACCAAGTTTCTATTTGAAGCTGCAAGTGAAAGCCCGATCGCGTGATTGCCAGTAGAAGCCGTGGTTACCACACCGCTTTTAACTTTATTTCGCGCAAGAAAAGCGCTTGGCCCTCTGAACTTGAAGGAACCACCGTGCTGGTCTGCTTCGTTTTTGATCCAAAAGGTGCGGTTACCGGACATTTGCAACCGCAAAAAAGGCGTCTCGATTGGTCCACTTGCAGAACCGAAAACTGGATTATTCGACGAACCCCCGAATTCTAGCAGTTGACTCAAACCCATGCTCCTTCGGACAAACCATAATACTCGAGATTTTCTTTCAAACTTGGTCTGACTCTACGCAATTCGTTATCGGCTTTGCGCATGTATGGTACGTCAAGCAATTGCGGCGCTGTCAGTTCGAGAAGGCGATCATTGAACTGAAGTTCGTGCCGAATGCGAACTGGAACCGAGACCAAGTCACGAATGATCTGCCGGTCGCATCCGGGCGACATGTAAAAGTTATTGTTCAGCGCATAAAACCCCGCGCCAAGCGTGTATGTCCGGTAGAGCTCCAGCCCCATAAAGTCGATTGAACGATGTCGAACGCAATCAGGCAGACCGCTTAGCCATCTTTGATACTGCGAGGAAAACCATTCGGAACGATGCGCATCTTCTCCAAGCATCATGAGTTTGACACCAATACGTGGCCAACGCAAAGGATCGCCAACTTTATCTTGGGCGTTTACACCTGCACCACGCCACAAAACCGCTTTGCTGATATCAGAAACATGACCACGCAATAGACAGCCGCCCTTTGGTGGCATGCGGGTCACTGAAATGATATTTCCTTCGCTCTTTATGCGACCCTTCATCACCTTTGGGTCAAAGTTCGCAGGGCTGCAGTTTATCTCGCCGCGTGCAAGCGATCTTTCCGAAAGAATACGCCGAACAGCACGTGGACGAAGCGTATTTTGTTCATGGCGCGCGTCATACGTCGTCAGATCGACTTTCTCTATTTCGCACAATCGAGCCGCAAGTTCTGTATCCACGCCTGATGACCAATTTGTAGCATGCGTGAAATGAAGGTCGATCTTGCAATTGAATTTTTGCGTCATCGCAAACAATTGGCGCGAGTCCTGTCCGCCACTGAGTGGCAGCAAGACGGGACCCTCCGCCTTCGATAACGCACCGATAATCTGGCTGTGTCTGCGCGCGACCCGTTCTACAAGCGAGTCGAGTTCTTCGAGAGTGCGGCAGGAAAAGTCTCCGTCCCTCGGCCAGTGACGTATTTGTTCGCCTGTTCTCAGATCGTAGTAAAAATTGGGTTGTAGCACGCGAATGCGGCGATCGATGGAATACCCAAAGGCGCACCTGTAACGTTGGTGTCCAGGCGGGTAGTCCGGTTCGGGTTCCTCTCCACGGTCCAACACCATGTAATTCGTAGAGCCAATGGCGTTCGTTTCTGTGTTAACGACCACCCCCATAGTGCCGCTGGGGTCGAGATAAAGTCTTTTGTCGGCACCATATTTTAAGAGAACAACGTAACGACCCGCTAAAGTTTCAATGTACGAGGTTATTGCGCCTAAGTCCGAAACACTATTCAATACCCTGTTCAATCGACGGGAATTTACCAGTTCCCCTTCGGCGTCTACGGCTCTCCCCAAAACGATGAGTTCTCGATCGAAATTTTGTAGTTCACTTTTGCTGGATGCGACAGGCAATGTATTTCCGAAGTATAAAAAGCTGTCACTGAAAGGCAGCTGCTCGAAGCCGGGTAGATCAAGTCCACCACTAGGATGAAGAACAAACTGCTGCGAAAAGACGTGTTCGAAGCCTACTTTGAACTCTTCGCATTTTTGTGCCGCGGCCAGGCTCAACCTGTTTTCTCCGATGCGTCGCGGAAGCGACGACTTTTCACGTCACAGGCAAATTGACCAAGTCATCAAATATTTTAGTAACTTAAAGCGCCTGTTGACGAGAATTTTGTGTCTGCTCGTTTTAGGCTTGTTTAACCTGTTTCAGGGCTCATCACTAGAGTCTCTTTCAAGTAAATTAGTCCTCTTAAGTGTTTTGCATTCGAGACCACGTTCAAAGTGGAACTCGAGTTTTACTGAAAGAAGAAAGAACATCCAAAACGAGAAAATTCCTGCAAATGGCTTCCTTTTTAGCTTTATCCACAGGAATTCTCCGGTCACTCGTGTTTTCATTGTTAATGTTCTTGTAATGTTCTATTCTTTGGATTGAGACTCGCGTGACAACCGCTATGTGTTTGAGTCTCTATCAGAGGTAAGTGATGGCTGAGCTGAAAAACATCGAAGTACGCGGTGCGCGAGAGCATAATCTCAAGGGCATTGATGTGGATATTCCGCGCAATGAGCTTGTGGTGATCACCGGGCTTAGCGGCTCTGGCAAGTCGTCCTTGGCCTTTGACACGATCTATGCCGAAGGGCAGCGTCGGTACGTTGAATCTCTCAGCGCCTATGCGCGTCAATTCCTCGACATGATGGAAAAGCCCGATGTGGATCACATCAGCGGGCTTTCGCCAGCGATATCGATTGAGCAGAAAACGACCAGCAAGAACCCGCGCTCCACCGTCGGTACAGTAACGGAAATTTACGATTACATGCGTCTGTTGTTCGCGCGTGTTGGCACGCCCTATAGCCCGGCAACCGGCAAGCCGATTGAGGCGCAGCAGGTCCAGGATATGGTAGACCGGATCATCGCGATGGAAGAGGGTACACGCGCGTATCTTTTGGCCCCAATCGTGCGTGATAGGAAAGGCGAGTATCGCAAAGAGTTCCTTGAACTGCGCAAGCAGGGTTTTCAACGCGTGAAGGTCGATGGCGAATTCTACGAACTGGATGATCCGCCAACTCTCGACAAGAAGTTCCGCCACGATATTGACGTCGTAGTGGATCGTTTGGTTGTGAAAGAAGGTATTGAGACCCGGTTGGCCGACAGTTTGCGCACAGCCTTGGATCTGGCTGATGGAATCGCGGTTCTGGAAACCGCACCGAAAGAAGGGGAGCCCGAGCGTACCACTTTCAGCGAAAACTTCGCGTGTCCAGTCAGCGGATTTACAATTCCTGAGATAGAGCCGCGCTTGTTTTCCTTCAACGCGCCGTTTGGAGCCTGCCCAGAGTGCGATGGTCTGGGCGTCGAGCTTTATTTTGACGAACGTCTCGTTGTGCCAGATGAAGCACTACGTGTTTCAGACGGTGCGCTGGCGCCCTGGCGTAAAGGCAAGTCACCGTACTTCCTGCAAACGATTGAAGCAATTGCAAAACACTATGAGTTCGACGAGCAGTCGAGCTGGAAGGACCTGCCAGCTCATGTGAAGCAGGTGTTTCTGTATGGCTCTGGCGAAGAGGAAATCTTGTTTCGTTACGACGAGGGCGGGCGGGTTTACCAAGTGACACGCGTTTTTGAGGGCGTGATCCCCAACATGGAGCGTCGCTATCGCGAGACGGACAGCAACTGGATTCGTGAAGAGTTTGAGCGCTATCAGAACAATCGTCCCTGTGGCGCTTGTGATGGATACCGCCTGCGTGAAGAGGCATTGGCTGTGAAAATTGCAGGCCTGCATGTGGGACAGGTCGTGGAAATGTCGATCCGTGAGGCGTTTGATTGGTGTGAGACGGTTCCGAGCACGCTTAGCGCTCAGAAAAACGAGATTGCCCACGCGATCCTGAAGGAAATTCGCGAGCGGCTTGGGTTTCTGAACAATGTTGGCCTGGAGTATCTGACACTTTCACGTGCGGCTGGCACTCTGTCCGGTGGGGAAAGCCAAAGGATTAGACTTGCGAGCCAAATCGGTTCTGGGCTGACTGGCGTGCTTTACGTTCTCGATGAGCCGTCGATTGGTTTGCACCAACGCGACAACGGGCGTCTTCTCACCACACTGCAGAACTTACGTGATCAAGGCAATACAGTGATTGTCGTGGAGCATGATGAGGAAGCGATCCGCACAGCAGATTACGTCTTTGATATCGGTCCAGGCGCGGGCGTGCATGGCGGGCAAGTTGTCAGTCAAGGTGTGCCAGACGCAGTCGCGTCTGACACCGCATCGATAACTGGACAGTATTTGTCTGGCACACGAGAGATTTCAGTGCCGCTCGAACGACGAGTTGGTAATGGTAAATCTGTCAATATTGTCAATGCGACAGGCAATAACCTTAAAGCGGTGGATGCCGAATTTCCATTGGGCAAGTTTGTCTGTGTCACAGGTGTCTCGGGGGGCGGCAAGTCCACGCTGACGATTGAGACGCTGTTCAAGACGGCTTCGATGCGCCTCAATGGTGCGCGCCAAACCCCTGCGCCGTGCGAGACCATTCAAGGACTTGAGCATCTGGATAAGGTTATTGATATCGATCAGCGGCCGATTGGACGCACCCCAAGATCCAATCCTGCCACGTATACCGGTGCCTTCACCCCGATCCGCGATTGGTTCGCCGGATTACCCGAGGCGAAGGCGCGCGGCTACAAACCAGGCCGATTCAGCTTCAATGTGAAAGGTGGTCGTTGCGAGGCTTGCCAGGGCGATGGTGTGATCAAGATAGAGATGCACTTTTTGCCGGATGTTTATGTCACCTGCGAGACCTGCAAAGGTAAGCGGTACAATCGCGAAACCCTGGAAATCCTTTTCAAAGGCAAAAGCATAGCGGACGTTCTTGATATGACGGTTGAGGATGCGCAGGAGTTTTTCAAAGCTGTCCCCTCCATTCGTGAAAAGATGGATGCGCTGATGCGCGTTGGGCTCGGCTATATCAAAGTGGGTCAGCAGGCGACGACGCTATCAGGCGGCGAAGCCCAACGGGTTAAGCTTTCAAAAGAGCTCAGCAAACGTTCCACGGGTCGCACCCTATATATTTTGGATGAGCCGACAACAGGTCTGCATTTTGAGGATGTTCGAAAACTTCTAGAGGTGCTGCATGAACTGGTCGCAGGTGGAAATACGGTGATCGTGATTGAGCACAATCTTGACGTTGTCAAAACGGCTGATTGGATCATCGATATAGGGCCAGAGGGCGGCGACGGCGGTGGCCAGATCGTTGCAACTGGCACTCCGGAAGACGTCGCCGACGTGGAGAATAGCTATACGGGACAGTACCTGAAAGACATGCTCTCCGCGCGTAAAGTTGCGGCAGAGTAGCATGGCTCAGTCAACGCGGCCGCATCACCCTAAGAGTGTTCTACAAAACCTAAAACATGTTTAGGTTTAATTAACCTCAGTAAACCTAAAGTTGCTCCACCGGCACTACGGATTTGTTGTGCAGGTTGGAGGGATGGATAACGTGTTGGTGTTGAGAGTTACCTTTTTGGTTGTTGTCGCAACGCTCGCGTTCATGCAGCCATTGAATGCATCGACGATCACCGTGTTTGATCATGTGGCTTTCAATTCGAAGTTCAGTGTCGTTGCGAAACAGTTTTCTGAGAAAAATACCGCTCTCGAACAAGCAGCGTACGGTACCAAACCCGGGTACAGGATTGTCCAACCGTCCGATAAAAAACGTAGTGTGCAGGGTTCGGCACGCCTAACTCAATCAGGAAGCTCACGCTTGTCGATCCCATACGCAGATTTGTTGCAAGGAATCGAGCCGGCAAGCAGCCCTCTCCGTTCTTCCCGCTCCACAAGAAATGTGTCCGCTGTTTCTTTGGCTAACACAGGCGATCCATTCGCTTTTCTCAAAGGATTGCCATTTGCCTCCGGGCTGTTCTCCGAAACTGAAGATGCTGTGACGCAAATCACTGAATTTACTCAGTTGTTTGTTGGCGCATTTGGGTATGATGACGCGCCAACCAGCATCAATTCCACAGTCTCAGCAAGTGCTCAGGACGCGCCAGAGTTGGTGGTTTTGCCGTTGCCGGCATCGTCTATCGGTTTGCTGTGCGGTGTTTTGGCATTGCTTGCGCTGCTCAAAACACGTGGAGGGTCACTCCGATTTACAGGTCGAGATACCCAGCATGCTGTAGATCCCGCAATGGCCCATCACACCGGTCGCAAGGGACAAAATACCGACCAGATACGCCCAGCGAAACGTCGCTTCGGTATCAAGAAAAAAGCCCAGAATTAGAGCCGCGCCCAATACAACGCGCAGAACTCTGTCAGACAATCCAACATTTTTCGTTAGCATGACGTCACTCCGATTTTCCTGGGTCTCATTTTTACACGAGTCCGTTCTGATATGCGATAGCAATAGCTATGTGCGTTTACGCACTTCAAATCTGGGCAACATGGCGGAGAAGTCTTTTCCGTTACCGTCTTCTTTTTCAACAAATTGCTGGTAAAGCGCGCATGCCGCATTTCCGATGGGGGTGTCTGCGTCCGCTGCTTCTGCAGCCTGCATGGCGAGATTGAGATCCTTGAGCATCAACTCAGCGGCAAACCCGGGCTTGTAGTCGTTATCGGCTGGCGACTGCGGACCAATACCGGGGGCAGGGCAGTAGGCATTCATCGTCCAGCTATAGCCCGAAGAGGTCGAGACCACGTCAAACATCTTCTGCCGGTCGAGGCCGAGTTTATCGGCCAAAGCGAATGCTTCACAGGTCACGATCATGGTCGCGCCGAGGATCATGTTGTTGCAGATCTTGGCGGCCTGGCCATTCCCGGATGGCCCGCAATGTACGGCCTTCTGCCCCATCACGTCGAACAATGGCTCTGCAATGGCAAAGGCTTCGTCAGATCCGCCAACCATAAAGGTCAGCGTGCCCGCTTGTGCGCCGCCGATGCCGCCCGACACCGGCGCGTCGAGCGCCGCCAGACCGGCTGCCTCGGCCTGATCCGCCACCACACGGGCGCTTTCAACATCGACGGTTGAGCAATCAAGCAAGACTGCACCAGACTTCATGGCCGAAATTACCTGATCCGCGACTGCGCGAAGGATTGCGCCGTTAGGCAACATGGTGATCACCACATCTGCGCCCGATGCGGCGACCTGAGCGCTGTCCACCATAGCCACGCCTTCGGCGCTGGTTCCGGCGGTGTCAAAACCCGTGACATCATGCCTGGCCGTGGCCAGATTGGCCGCCATCGGTGCGCCCATGTTGCCCAGACCAATGAATCCAATCTTCATGCTTGCTCTCCTTCTTGTTCAAAGCGCAGCATTTCCTTGCCAAGCGGCATGAGCATCTGCGTGGCCGCAAGAGATGGTGGGTTGTCTAGCTTATGCTGCCATTGCGGTGCCCGATCCTTATCGATCACAGCCGCGCGGATACCTTCGAGGAAATCACCCTTTTCCATCGCGCGAAAGGTGAAACGATACTCCATTTCCAGCGCCTTGCGGATGTCAGCAGTCGGGCCGCGCAGACGGTGAATGATCTCAATCGCGCAAGCCATGGATAATGGAGAATTGCGGCTTAATAGCTTACGCGCTTCTGCATTGAACGGCGTGTCTTCAATTTTCAGCGCATTGATTATCGCGCGCAGGTCCTCACCCCCAAAAACCTTGTCGATGTCGGACTGAAGTGCGGCCAGCTTTCCTTCGGGCGGTATCGTTGATGCGGTTGCAACAGCGGAAACATCACCGGAAGTTTCGAGCATCTCGATTAACGCGGGCCAGGCTTCATAAAACACATAACTGTCTGCAAATCCTGCCAGGATAGCGTCGGCGGCACCCATGCGGGTGCCGGTAGTGCCGAGATATTCGCCCAGTCGACCGGGCGCCCGCGCCAAGATCAAAGAGCCGCCCACATCGGGCACGAGGCCGATACCGCATTCGGGCATGGCGATCTGGCTGTTTTCAGATACGATCCGATGCGAGCCATGACAAGAAATGCCAACACCGCCGCCCATGGTGAAACCCTGCATGAAGGCGACATAGGGCTTGGGGTACTCAGCAATCTTTGCGTTGAGTCGATATTCATCGCGCCAGAACTTTTGACCAAAGGCGAAGTCGCCCGCGCGGCCTGTGTCATAGAGATCCTGAATATCGCCTCCCGCGCAAAAGGCTTTCTCGCCTTCAGCGTCAATAATGACCAAGTCGACCGCATTGTCATCTGCCCATTCGTCCAGCGCCGCCTCGATGGCCAGACACATGTCATAGGTCATCGCGTTCAACGCATGCGCGCGCGTCAGAGTGATGCGGCCCGCGCGTCCGGTTTTTCGGATATGGATGTCGCTCATGTCTCCGCCAGCATATGCCGCGCCACGATCAGGCGCATGATCTCATTAGTGCCCTCAAGTATTTCATGCACGCGCAAATCGCGGACCAGCTTTTCGATGCCGTAATCGGCCAGATAGCCGTAGCCGCCATGCAGCTGCAGACACTGATTCACAATCCGAGAGCCTGCCTCAGTCACAAACTTCTTGGCCATGGCACAGAACTTCGTGGCATCTGGCGCGCCAGTGTCCAGCTTCCATGCGGCTTGGCGCAGAAATGTCCGCGCCGCTTGAAGTTCGATCTCCAGATCAGCTAGCCGAAATTGCAGGGCCTGGAATTGGTCGATGGTTTGGCCAAAGGCCTTGCGCTCTGACATGTAAGCCTTGGTTTGGTTGAGCGCCTGTTGTGCGGCGCCGAGCGAGCAGGCGGAAATATTCAATCTGCCACCATCAAGCCCCGCCATCGCATAGCTGAACCCCAGGCCTTCTTCGCCGACGAGGTTTTCCGCGGCGACAGCGCAATCATCAAACTGCACCTGCGCCGTGGGTTGGCAACGCCAGCCCATTTTTTCCTCTTCCGCGCCGAAACTGAGGCCCGGCGTGCCGTCTTCGACATAAACTGTAGAGATGCCCTTTGGCCCATCCTCACCGGTACGCACCATCACCACATAGGCATCGGAATATCCGCCACCCGAGATGAAGGCCTTTGTGCCGTTGAGCACATAACCCTCATTGCTACGTTTGGCGCGGGTTTTCAGTGCGGAGGCATCAGAACCAGACCCAGGCTCTGTCAGGCAATAGGACAGCACCGTTTTCATCGCAATTACGTCTGGCAGAACCCGCGACTTCATCTCATCACTGGCAAAACTGTCGATCATCCGCGCACACATGTTATGGATCGACAGAAACGCGGCAACGGAAGGACAGGCCATACTCATCGCCTCAAAGACAAGCGTTGCGTCAAGCCGTGAGAGCCCTGAACCGCCGCTCTCTTCACTTACATAAAGCCCCCCGAAACCCAGCTCACCTATTTGCGGCCAGAGTGATTTGGGCATTGTCCCTTTGGACTCCCATTCTCGGGCGAATGGCGCGATTGCATCTTGTCCAAACCCATGAGCCATGTCGAAGATTGCCGTCTGTTCCTGGGTCAATGCGAAATCCATGTGGCGATCCTCTTGGGGTGTAATTGAACAAATGTTTAATAAAGCGGAATTGGTTGAGCATCAATGTCTAGAAGTAACTGAAATCTTGTCGACATTAAAAGACGTCAAAACGGCCATTGGCTGCGTTGAAACGTACTTTGATGGGGGTATTAATGATCTATAAGCTTGCTGTTTTCTTTCAACGAAATCCAACGACCATTTTTGGTCCATGCGCTCAATAGAGATATTGGTTTTGTGTTGTGGAGCCTCTGTTCCGAGGACAGGTTAAGCGATTAATAATTAATAAATTCAATATTTTATGTAATATTTGTGACCTCGGGCAAAGCCGTTTCCAGGCCATTGATCCATCAAGAATAGAGCCGCGTGCCAACTACATTTTGTACAAAAAACCTGTGCAAGCCCGCATAATCGATGTTTTTGAAACTGGAATATTTTGAAATGCGCGAACGTCCTTTTTTATGAACAGCAGATAACAAAGCTGCTTGTTAAACAGAGAGGAAAACATGCCGCTTGACAGTAACAAAACATCGGAAGTTTTTTCAGCGAATGCAAAAAAGCCTACGAGCAAAGCTATTGAAAGTACGGTAGATACATACTTGCTCGATCCAAGCACCGGTCAAAAGGAAAGATGTGTGGAGGCATCCGGGTACCGCATCAATCATGTTCCCGCTGGTTCCTACGAAAAGGAAGTCCCTAAGGGATGGGCTCTATTGGACATCAATCTGGCGCCAACCGAAGGCAAATTTAGCCTCAACGGTATTGAAGATGCGCCTGAACGGAGCGACGCCAGATCTTTTAGTTTTATTCCAGCAGCGCAATCTCACAAATTTCAATTCACCCGTTCAGGAAGCTCTGTGCAGTTTATGTACCAACCGAACAGTTTAGAGAACGTTCCAGGCAAGGATGCGTTGAACTCAATAAGTTCTGCGATCTGGAATGTTCCCGATACGCCAATGATCAGCGCTGCTGAGATCTTTATTGACTATATGAGATCTGGCTTGTGCGAGAGCTATGCCGAGAAGAAAGCGTTTCTACGTGATCTTTTCGCAATTCGTTTAATCCAGCTTATCGAAAACAAAGAGTGCGATAAATCTGTTTATAGCCCTGCAATCCAACGCGCGCTCGAGTTTATCGAGGCGAATATCGATCAGCCGGTCCTTCACAAAGATATCGCCCGCGCTGCAGGCCAAAGCGAGTTTCACTTTGCGAGGTCATTTCGAACTGCGACAGGTTTGAGTGTAAAACGTTACATAATGCTGCGACGTTTAGAGGTCGCTCAAGACTTGATCATGAACACGAATGAAAGTCTGGCAGAAGTCGCTTTCTCGACAGGATTTTCATCGCAAAGCCATATGTGCACGCTGTTTAAACGATTTACCGGGAGAACACCGCGCTCGTACAGGCAAAGAACGCCTGCGATAGCTTGAAAAATTGGCTGACAGCAAACACAATTCTGAGCGGCACACTTTAAAATTCGCACAGTGCTCGTCAGACGGGTTAATTCTGTTCGCCAACCCAAGGATTATAACATCTGAGTGCCTTTCTATTGCATAAAACTAATGAAACTTTGACCGCCATATGTGCGAAATGCAATTTGCCGGAATGGCACTTAGATCACATATTGAAGCACTGATACCGGAAATGCGAGCTTATGCAGCGGCTATTTGCGTCCGGCCAGAAGACGAGGCGGAAGACTTGGTTCAAGATGCGATAGAGCGTGCCTTGCGATTTGAGAACCCGCCCAGCCGTCGTAATGAGTTGAGACCGTGGGTAATTAGGATAATTCGCAACCTGCACTATGATGAACTTAGAAAACGTAGGGTACGTAGGGAATATTCTGCCACTGAAGAACGTCTATCTAGTAACAGCTCTTCGGGAACTACGATTGATCGCGATATCCTGGTGCGGTTGGCATTTGAAAAATTGGCACCGTCACATCGCGAAATCCTTAATCTCGTGGACGTGTTGGAATTCAAATACTCAGAAGCGGCTCAGCTGCTGAACGTTCCAAAAGGTACAATTATGAGCAGAGTGAGCCGGGCGCGGAAGGCTTTGCTGGATTTGGTCGATGGTGATGGTTCAATGCAATCAAAGGACTTAGATTGATATGATATGCGATAAAGATTGGGAATTGGCCAACGCCTATCATGATGGAGAGCTTTCTCGCAAAGATGCCGTGCGTTTTGAGAAACGGTTGAAGTTAGATGAAGAATTGGCGCTTGCTGTAGATCAAATTTCTCAAATTTCCGAAAGCTTGAAGGGCGCTCAAGTTAAACTGCGACCGCAAGTCGTAACGGAACCATTTTCGTTGGGAAAAAAGTTTTTCTTCGGTGGCGCGCTTGCTGCCTGTCTTGCAATGATAGTTTTATTTGGCCTTCAAAAACCTAAACCAGATACGCCGCTTGCCTTCCATCAAGCGCTATTGGAAAAGCCTTTTTCGGTGTCCAGCGACGATCTTCGTTTGGTAAAGGCCGAAGGATCAGAGAAGCTTTATGATCTTTCGATCGCCAACCTCACCCCAGTTTATCTGCAGGATTTACCTGATGGCGGATTGGTGCACTATTCAGGTGTGAACGGATGTCGACTTTCCTATGTCTTTGGCAAGGAATCGATTGACGCTCCGAGCAAGTCGAATGTTCAGACATTTATTTGGTCGACTTCCGATGGCGTGTACCATGCAATATTTGCAAGTGGCATGGATCAGAAAAAATTTGACGCGATTGCTGCGTATCTTGAGCAAGTCACAAAGCGTACTGCGGCGCAAAAGTATTATGCGAGTCTTGATGAGGCGACCAAAAACTCAAAACCGTGCTTGACTTAGAACAACGATAGCGCGCTGGGCCTGATTTGGGACGTGAGGCGTTGTCTGGTTCGATTTATTAAACGTAGGATCAATACCCGAGGTTATTGCTCTTCTGCATTTTCCGTTGCGGTCATGACATCAAGCTTCACTTTATCACGTGCAATAACTCTTTGAATTCGGGCCGGTCGCTGCGTTCAAGCCATTCAAAAAGCACCATTTCGGTGTTCACGATCGTTGCACCCATGGTGCGCAGCCGCTCCAACGCCATATCCATGCTTTCGGTGGTGCGCGTCATGACTGCGTCGGCTACGACGAAAACCTCGTAGTTTCGTTCGATCAGTCCTGCCGTGGTTTGCATGACGCAGATATGCGCCTCCAAACCGGTCAGAATAACTTGATTCCGACCCAAATTTGCAAAAGCCTCCGAAATCTCTCCATCTTGCATCGCGGCGAAATGCATTTTTGACAGACATTGCGCCGTTTCAGGTACGCCCAGTTTTTCCAACGTAGGTCCGAGCCGCAAAGGGTTTTGTTCCGTTGCAAGACAAGGCAGGTCAAAGCAGTTTGCCCCTGAGATCAATTTTCGGATGTTCTCAATGGCTGGTTCTGATGCATGCATCGCGGGTACCAGCTTTGCCTGAACATCAATGATTGCCAGACAGCTCTCAGCGGCTTTGATCAGCATCGTGACTGGCCTTTCACGCGGTTACGGAGTTAGTAGGATTTTGCCGCGGTGCGCACCGTCTTCCATCATCTGATGAGCGGCTACAGCATCCGCGAAAGGAAATGTGGCGTGTGTATGAGTGCCGACCTCGCCTGAGCCAAGTAATGGCCAGACGCGTTTGCCTAGGTCTGTTGCGACACGCGTTTTGAACGAAGACGAGCGGGAGCGTAGGGTGGATCCCGTGAGCGTCAGCCTTTTTAGCATTATTGGCATAAGGTCGAGTTCCATCTTCGAGCCGGTGCGGAAGGCAAGTTGTACAATGCGTGCATCCGGCGCCGTGGCCTTAATGTTTCGTGCAATATAGTCTCCACCAACAATATCGAGGATCAGGTTAGCACCACCCACTTCTCTTGCAATCGCCACAAAGTCCTCTGTCTTGTAGTCTATCGCCTGCTCCGCGCCGAGCGATGCAACATACTCCTTATCCTCAGCCGAACATGTGGCCAGAACCCGTAGCCCCATAGAGCGGCCAAGCTGTATCGCGGTGGAGCCGATCCCACCGGCGCCGCCATGCACCAAAAGCACGCCATTTGCGGGTGCGTCATGGTCCAGGAAAAGGTTGCTCCAGACTGTGAAGAACGTCTCGCAAAGTCCTGCTGCGTCGATCAAATCCATGCCGTCAGGGATCGGGAGACAATGGCCCGCATCAACTGCTACATATTCTGCGTACCCGCCGCCATTGGTAAGCCCGCAGATTGTGTCTCCAATACTCCAGTCACTCACATTCGTACCGACAGCCGCAACCGTGCCAGATACTTCTAAACCCATAAGATCAGACGCGCCTTTAGGAGGTGGATAATGCCCGCGCCGTTGCAGCTGATCAGGTCCATTGACACCTGCGGCCGCAACTTTGATCAAAACCTCGCCTGCTCCAGTATCTGGCAATGACCGCGTTCCGCCCTCCAAAACTTCCGGCCCGCCCGGCTCTCTTATCTCTATGGTTTTCATGGTCTCTGGCAGCATCGCGCGTCTCCCTTTTCGCTTATGTTACTGCGCATAGTGAAGATTGATTTGCAACCGATGGCCGCTGTTGCTTCTCGAATTATTGCGCTACTTGAAGTCAAACACGATCAATCAACGAGGGGTCTTATGGGGTACAAGATTTTAATTCTAGGCGCATCGTATGGATCGCTTTTGGGCACGAAACTTGCCATGGCCGGACACGACGTCGATTTGGTATGTCGTCGCGCCACCGCTGATTTGATCAACACTGAAGGAACAGAAGTTCGTCTCAAGTTTAAAGGCGAAGATTCCCATCGCTCTATTTTTTCGAAAGACCTGCCTGGCGCCGTTGGGGCGCTTACGCCAGAAGAGGCGCAGCCGGAAAACTATGACATGGTTGGTCTGGCCATGCAGGAACCGCAGTATAGCAACGACGCTTTGCGCGATCTGATGGGACGGGTGGCCGCGGCCCGGGTGCCATGTCTGTCGATCATGAATATGCCACCGCTGCCCTACCTCAAGCGTATTCCAGGACTGCAGGATGCGGACCTTTCTGCCGCCTTTACCGATCCAGGCGTCTGGGAAGGGTTTGATCCTGACCTCGTCACGCTCTGTAGTCCGGATCCGCAAGCCTTCCGCCCGCCGGAGGAGAAAGCCAATATTCTCTTTGTCGGTCTGCCCACAAACTTCAAAGCCGCGCGGTTCGCCGATGCCGCCCATAACAAGGTTCTGGATCAGTTAGAGGCTGATATCGACGCGGTTACGGTCGACGGCAAAGACGTGCCCGTGAAATTGCGTGCCTATGACTCGTTGTTTGTGCCGTTGGCAAAATGGAGCATGCTCTTGACCGGCAACTACCGTTGCATAACCGCAGACGAGCCGCGCTCGATCCGCGATGCCGTACACGGCGCGCCTGATTTATCCCAAGAGGTGTATGGCTTCGTCGGTGATTTGGCACAATCTCTGGGCGCGGATCCTGCTGATTTGGTTCCGTTTGAGAAATACGCGAAGGCCGCTGAAAACCTATTGAAGCCGTCTTCGGCAGCGCGCGCAATCGCAGCAGGCGCTACGAATATCGAAAGGGTTGACCGGTTGGTACAACAGATTGCGCGGGCACGGGACATTTCCCACCCGGAAGTCGACTCTATGGTGGCTCAAGTCGATGCAAGGTTGAAAGAAAACCGCGGTTGAGATCTTTCTGTGCGTCTGCGCGCAAAATATCGCTTGAAATCACAGTTTATTCTTCTGAGCGCACAGTTATTTTGACTTCCAACAGCGAAATACAACGCGGAGGCGGTCATGCTGCATCAGATCAAGGGTTTGCATCACGTCACATCCATGGCGTCTGATGCCAATGAAAATAATAGGTTTTTCACGGAAACGCTTGGTCTGCGTCGCGTCAAGACCACGGTGAATTTCGACGCACCTGATGTCTATCACCTCTATTATGGTGACGCGGCTGGTTCACCGGGGTCGGTGATGACGTATTTCCCGTTTCCACATATGTCGCGAGGCCAAGCTGGACACGGCGAAGTGGGCGTGACGGAATTTGCCGTGCCAATGGGTGCGCTCGATTACTGGAAAGCGCGCCTGGCCGCGGCGAAGGTCGAAGGCTTGGTCGAAGAACCCGCCTTCGGTGCTGCACGCATAGTCTTTAATGGGCCAGATGGAGAGCGGTTCGCGCTTGTGGAGGAAGAACCAGGCGGTCGTACGCCTTGGACAGGTGCTGATGTATCAGAAGACGTCGGTATATTTGGCTTTAAGTCGGTGCGTTTGCGCCTGCAAGACGGTGCCGCAACCGAAGAGCTTTTGCAGTTCATGGGCTATGAACGTTCTGAAAAAAACGGCGCTTTGACACGATATGCGATCGATGGCGGCAATGGCGCAGATGTGATCGAGATCGAAGAAATACCCGATGCGCGATCCGCCGGGCAGGGTACAGGATCTGTGCATCATATCGCCTTTGCGGTGCTGGATCGGTCTGCGCAGCTCGAAGTCCGTAACGCGTTGCTCGATACCGGCTACCAAGTCACGCCCGTGATCGACCGGAATTACTTTTGGGCGATTTACTTCCGAACGCCGGGTGGCGTCCTTTTTGAAGTTGCCACCGACGATCCCGGTTTTGCCCACGATGAACCTTTGGAGCATTTGGGCCAATCGCTAAAGCTGCCACCGCAATACGAGGCGCGGCGCGATGAGATAGAACGCGCCTTACCGGAATTGATTGTTTGAATTCGATGTAAAAGGATCAAGAAAATGAGTTGGAATCCCACCCAAGGGCCGGATTGCCCTGAGGCAGGCAACGACAGTCTGCAGACATTGATTATCCCTCGCGCGCGTGATCTGGGCGGGTTTGAGGTGCGACGCGCCTTGCCAAGCCCCAAGCGTAAGATGGTCGGTCCTTTCATTTTCTTTGATCAGATGGGCCCGGCGGAGTTTATCACAGATGGTGGCATCGACGTGCGCCCGCATCCCCATATCGGACTGGGTACGGTAACCTATCTGTATCAAGGCGAGTTTGAGCACCGCGATAGTTTGGGCACGCATCAGATGATCTATCCCGGTGAAGTGAACTGGATGCTGGCGGGAAAGGGTGTGACCCATTCGGAACGCACCAGCGATGAGACGCGCGCAACCCGGCACAAGCTCTTTGGAATTCAGACTTGGGTCGCTTTACCAGAAGATCGCGAGGATATGGAGCCGGACTTTGAGCATCACAAAGAGGCATCACTGCCTTTTCTGGAAGAGAATGGTGCCACTGCGCGGTTGATCCTTGGCACCGCTTGGGGAGAGACGTCACCCGTTACTATGCAATCAGAGATATTTTATGCTGACGTGACGCTGCAGCCGGGCGCGCATATCCCGCTGCCTGACGAGCATGAGGATCGCGGAATCTATGTGACCCAAGGTGAGATCGAGGTGGTGGGAGACAGGTTTGACGCTGGTCGAATGATGGTCTTTCGTCCGGGCGATCGGATCAGTATCAAGGCCGGTCCTGAAGGCGCGCGTCTGATGCTTTTAGGCGGGGCCACACTCAATGGCCCGCGATACATCTGGTGGAATTTTGTGTCGTCATCCGAGGAAAAGATCGAGGCGGCCAAGGCGGCATGGCGTGAGGGTGACTGGACGAGTGGGCCTTTCCATCTACCGCCAGGAGACACCGACGAGTTCATCCCGTTCCCTGAAAATCTCGAAGGAAAACCGCTGCGGAGCTAATCAACACAAAAGGTTAAGCTACTGAAACGCAGGGATAATCTTCTCAGCGTAGTCGGCTATGATTTTCTCCTCGTTGCCATTGTCGAGATAGATATTGAACTGAGTCACGCCCGCCGCTTCAAGCTCTCGTAGTTTGGCGATATGCGCGTCCGGGTCGCCTAGAACGCAGAAGCTTTTGACCACATCTTCGGTGATGAAATCGAGATACGGATTATCGCTTTGCCCGTGCTTAGAATAATCATAGCCTTTGCGATTTTCGATGTACGAACTCAGCGCCTCAGGTATCGCATCAGAGTCCTTGCCATATCGCTCGACGATATCAGCCACGTGATTGCCGACCATCGCCGGGAACCACTTGGTGGCTTCCACGGCTTCATCCATTGGCCCGGTATAGGCAGGGGCTGCGGACATAACACGGTAATTCGACATATCGCGCCCTTCGGCTTCTCCCGCAGCTTTTGCCTGATCAGCAAGCCATTTACAGATCGCAGGTTCAGCAATTTGAAGGATCAAACCGTCACCTACGCGACCTGCAGAGCTCAGTGCCTTGGGTCCGTAGGCCGCGACCCAAACGGGAAGCTCATAGCCCCAGGCCCAGGGAAATTGAATAGGATTGGGCGCGTCTCCATAAATCGCTTCATCGCCCCGCACCATGTCCTTGACCTTGAGGATGAATTCTTCCATCCGCGCTAATGGCGAGGGTTTCTTACCCATTACGCGCACGGCGCTATCACCGCGCCCGACACCAATATCAAACCGGCCGTTTGATTGCTTAGCGAGCGAGCCAAAAAGCGAGGCGGCGTGTGACCAGTCTCGCGTGTTCGGGTTGGTCACACAGGGACCAAATCGCATCTTGGTGGTGTGTTCCATAAGCATAGCCATGACCACAAAGCTTTCGCGCCAGAGGATGTGACTGTCATAGATCCAGCAATAGGTGAAGCCCGCTTCTTCGGCCTGACGGACAAGGTACTTTGCCCGGTTTGGTTCGGTAAATCCTTTGAAACAAATGGCAAATTCCATAACAATAGCTCCCTGTCTTTAATGTTCCGGCGGCCAGATGCGCACACCGGCATGCGTAAACGGCACCTGTTTTGAGATGTTTATGCGGATAAGGATCGGCGTGATCGCCTCGATGGCGCGGGCGGCTTCCGCATCCCCTGCGTTATAGGCCTCAATGCCAAGCTTGCGGATCAGCGCCATTACCGTTTTGCGCGCCTCAAGGCTGTTACCGCAGACCAGAACATCGCAGTTGATCGCCCAGTCAAGATTATTGAGCGTTGTAGCTGACACATTGTGCAGCGCGCCGATCACGGGGACGTCTGAGCCAAGTAAAGCCTGCGCAGCCTCTGTCGCGGAACCTTCTGGTGGCATATCTACCTTCTTAGGGTCGCCCTCCTTGAGTGGCACAACGATATCGATCAGAATTTTGCTGTCGAGTGTGTCCTTGATTGCCTCGAGCGTGGCATTGTGGCCCGACCACGGCACGGCCAGCATCACCATGTCGCTTGCAGCTTCCACTGCAGCGCGGTTCTCCATACCGGTGATCGACGCAGCATCTGAGGCTAGCTTAGCAGAGAGCTCTTCTGCGATTTCTGCCGCCCGCGCGCCGTCACGCGACCCGATGACGATTGGCACACCCGCGCGGGCAAAGCGTAGCGCGAGGCCTTGTCCTTGCGGCCCGGTGCCGCCGATGATGGCGAGTGTCATGTGAACATATCCTCTTTCTCTGCCCGTACGAGTTGAACCGCAGAGCTTACTGTCCTGTGCCAACGCAATCCGCGCACCAAAACGACAGGCGTCTTGGCACTCTTTGCCATCACAAGGCCTGCTGCTGCGGAAAGTTCATCGGCCAAAGCGGGTTCTGTGACGGTCAATGGACGACCCCAGCCGTCAGCTTCCCCCTCCAGCCGCATCGTGGCGGGCACGTTGGCAAGCCCGATGGCCACATTAACCTGGCCAAGCCGCCATGGACGACCGAATGTATCAGTCATGACAACGCCGATTTGGACACTAAAGCGAGCGCCCAATGCGTCAGCTAACTCCTGTGCGCTTGCGTCAGGGTCCGCCGGTAGCGTCATTACAGTGCCAGGTTCATCGAGGTTGGATTCGTCTACGCCCGCATTCGCCGAGGTAAAGCCGAGCTTGTGACGACAGATCATCGTACCCTCGTTCTGATCCTCGTGTTTGAAGGCGCGTAGAACTCTGGAGCTTTGACCAAGGATCACCTCGACTTTGCGGGCGTCTTTGTTGAGTTGAGTAGCGTAGTCCTGCGCGCTTTGCGAAGGTTTAACAGTTGCGAGTTTTACAATGCAGCCTTCGACCTTGGAGAAAACCTTTTGCGCGACACAAAGGATATCGCCATCTTGAGGCGCAAAACCCGCCGCAACCAGCGCATTGCCAACTGCTTTCGCCAGATCATCGCCAGGTTTGAAATCTGGAAGATCAGGAATGGCGGTAAGCGTGACGGACGGCATCATGCTCTTGCTCCCCGTTCAGTTGGTTCATAGCGCCCTTTGGCAGAGCTTGTAGATCTTCGGCCACATCAATGTCGCGTTGCAGACTTTTGAGCGGTAGCACGACCGGCATAAGGTTAAACTTGAGCGCATTCTTGATATGCGCGTTTAGTGAACCTGTTCCATAAGCGAAGGGCATTCGACTGGGCAAAGGTAAGCCAAGTCCGTTGGTGCCAAGCTCTGTTGACGGGCATAGCGTGACCTGACCCGCATGCCTGGTCTGGCGAAGCAATGTGCTGATATCCATTGGCGAAGGATGCGCAATATCGCTCGGAATGACGCACATATGCGCATAACCGCGATGGGTGGCCCATTGCCGCGCCTGTTCTACAGCGAGGTTAAGCCCAAGCGCCCGTTCCCAGATAAATTCAATGTCGTTGCCGCGGGTAATGAAGCGTATTTTTTTGCTCCTTGAGATGATCGCGACATCAAAATCTTCGATCTCCTGCGCCTCGCGCAGGCAGCGCAGGGTTTGCGAGAATAGATGCGTTGCAAGTTCGGCCCGATGCGTTGGTTCCAGACAAGCATCAAGCCGCGTCTTGGCGTCTTTCGGGTCCTTCATCGGGACAACAACTAAGCTGTCATTCTGTCTCATGCGGCGACCTCTGAGCGATGGATGTTGAGTACCTCGTGGGCGAGGCGACGTTTGTCTTCTAGCGTGGTCATCAGTGTATTTGTTTTCATGACGCGCAGGCCGAGCGCTTCGATAGCACTGGTCAGGTCAGTATCGGCAATGTCGATCACAAAATCATCGAGCAGCCCTTGATAGAGGCGTGCAACACCCAGAGCGTCGGCTTCATGGCCAAGGCTGGTCATCATATCTGCTGCAGGTCCTTTCACGGTGCGTCCAGCGATCAACGGGCTCACGGCAATCTTGCGCGCGGGGCTTTGGGCGATTGCATCACGAACGCCCGGAACAGCAAGTATAGGCGCTATACTGACCAGAGGATTGGACGGTGCTATTACGATGATTTCTGCCTGTGCAATGGCAGCTAGTGCCTCCGGTGTCGCTTTGGCAACGTCAGCGCCGTTATAGGCGATTTCCAAAACGCTGGGCTTACACCGCTCTCGCACAAAATACTCTTGAAAGCTTAGCCAACCATCTGAGATGCGTAGGCGTGTTTGCACCACGTCATCGGTTGGCAGAAGGATAGGACAGGGCGCTCCGAATGCCTCTGCCACGTGCTTTGCAATATCAAAAGGCCGATCACCCTGTGCGCGCCGCATGGTGCGGTAGATGTGCAGACCTAGGTCGCGGTCTCCTAGCGTCATCCAGGTTTCTTGGCCCAGAGAGTTAAGGGTCTCAAGAGCGCACAACCCCTCATCGGCAACGCCCCATCCTTGATCACGGTTGATCCGACCCGACAGGCTGTAGGTCAGCGTGTCGATATCGGGTGACACCCAAAGCCCGTGGAACTCCTCATCGTCACCAACATTGCCGATGATCTGCAGATCAATCCCATCTACAGCGGCCAATCCTTCGGCCATCTTGGCGCCGCCGACACCACCGGCGAGCAGGATCACTTTGGGCCGCGCTCTCATTCGGCGGCCTCAATGCGTGGCGGTTCAGGGAACATCGCTAGGAAATCGAGCGGATCGCGCCCATGGCGGTCAACCAGTGGGGTCAGCTCTTCTGGGTCATGATCGTCGTAAATTTCGGTGATGTCGTAGACAGTATTACGCCGCACCGGCACGCGACCCGCTGCGCGGATGATGTCGCAAAGCTCTTTGGCAGTGATCTCTTGACCATGCTTGGACCCTGCAGCGCGGCTGATGCTTTCGTTCATCAACGTGCCGCCCAGGTCATTGACTCCTCGGGTCAGCATTTGTTGAGCTTTCTCTGCGCCGAGTTTTGTCCAACTGACCTGGATGTTGTCGATATGCCCGGCGAGCATGATCCGCGCAACAGCGTGCATCTTTTCCACCTCATCCGTGGTCGGGCCGGGGCGGACTTTACCTGGATTGTCGCGATAAAGCGGTGAATCTGAATGCACAAAGGAAAGCGGCACCAGCTCTGTGAAACCGCCTGTGTCTCTTTGTATCGAACGCAACAGGCTAAGATGTGTGGCCCAATGCTCGGGCCCGTCGATATGGCCGTACATGATCGTGGCCGATGTGCGAATGCCCAGCTCGTGGGCGGTGCGGATAATATCGACCCAGGCCTCAGCGGAGAGCTTATTCTTGGTCAGTTGTCGGCGGATGTCTGTGTCGAGGATTTCGGCCGCTGTTCCCGGCATGGAGCCAAGCCCTGCCGCCTTAAGTTCAGTCAGATGATCACGGTAGCTGATTTTTTGCTTAGATGCGCCGTACCAAATCTCGAAGGGCGAGTAGGCGTGCACATGCATATCAGGAAGGGCAGTCTTTATTGTTTCGATCAGTTCACGATAAAACGTCCCTGGCAATTTCGGATGTAACCCGCCTTGGATACATACCTCTGTGCCGCCTCGATCCCATGCTTCCTGTGCGCGTTCGGTTACTTCTACAGGGGAAAGCCATTCCGCAGCTGGGTCGTCGGCTCGTTTGGCAAATCCGCAGAAACGACAGCCCATGTAGCAGATGTTGGTGAAATTGATGTTCCGGTTGACGACGAAACTCACAAAATTACCGCTGGCGCGCATCCGCAGCGCATCGGACACCATGAACACCGCTTCGCGGTCTGCGCCCTGTGTTTTGAAGAGTATAACCGCTTCTGTCTCGGTGATGTCGCGTCGGCCCTCCAGAGCAGTGTCGAGAATACGTCTGACCTGCGAGGATACTTCACCTTGCGGCACAGCGGCGCTGGCAGCGCGGTAAATGTCGACGATGGGAACTGGCGCGTTCATAAAGGCACCTGTGTGCGGGCGAGCCCGTCTACTGCGGCCATTTCGGTGATCCGTACTTGCATGGCTTCGCTGACAAAACCGGTGCCTTCGCGCAGGAAGTCGGGGTAAATCGTCAGTCGCTCCTTGAGTTCAAAGCCAGCGGAGGAACAGGACGCCGCGAGCGCATCAATTTCGGGCCAAGCATGCTGAGGGTTTATGAAATCAATCGTTACCGGGGAAATTCCGCCCCAATCATTCAGCCCGGCTTTGAGATAGGCGATATGCCTCTCGCTAAGATTTGGCGGGGCTTGCAGACTGATCTCTGGCGCAAGGATTAGACGTGCTGCCGCAATGGTGCGTAACATGTCCTTCAACGTAGGCTCTGGATGGCCGGCCATCGCGATATCTGGCTTGCGCTGAAAATTCTGGATAATGACTTCCTGGATGTGGCCATACTTTAGGTGCATAGCATTGATCTTGTGCAGTGCTTCGATGCGCTCTTCCCAGGTCTCTCCAATACCGATGAGCAAGCCCGTGGTGAAGGGTACGTGTGCCTTGCCAGCACGCTCGAGTGTGCGTAGCCTCTGCAATGGAACTTTGTCTGGGCATGCGTAATGCGGCCCTCCACGCCGGGTGAGACGTCGGCTCGAGGTTTCCAACATCATTCCCATCGATGCCGAGACAGGGCGCAACATGTCGATTTCTTCCGTCGACAAAGTGCCCGCGTTTACGTGCGGCAATAGGGTTGTTTCACGCAGCACCAGCGCGCACATATCGCGCAAGTAGTCCGTCATGCGCGAATACCCCAATCGCGCCAACGCTGCTTTCGCCGCCTCATACCGCTCTTCTGGCTTTTCGCCGAGGCTGAAGAGGAGCTCCTTACAGCCTGTCTGTTCACCTTTCTTTGCTGTGCGCAAAACCTGATCAGGTGTCATAATCCGTGCGGCAGGCGAGGAGGGATGTTTGACAAAGGTGCAGTAGCCACAGGTGTCGCGGCACATATTGGTCAGTGGAACAAAGACTTTGCGTGAGTAAGTTACGACCTTCCCCCAATGCGCATCACGAACTGCGCTTGCACTTGCGAGCAAGGCGTCGGTCGGCGTCTTAGGATCGAGGAGGTCGATCATATCGCTCATACTAATGTCGTCATTTCCCGTATGATCATGATTGAGGCGAAGGGGCAGGCTGTCAATAAATTTTGACTATCTGGTCAAATTTATTGCGAAAGAGCCTAGAAAAATTCGTCATTGCACTCGAATTAGGCAACCTGCTTGACTTTAGTTTGGACATGCGAGACAAGCTGGCTAAATTGGTAAAATAAATTTACCAAAATATTCAGGAGTGCGCTATGGGCCTCGACAGCTGCTACAATTTCCAACAGTTCCGAAAACTCGCCAAACGGCGTCTGCCCGGACCGATCTTCCACTACATCGATGGCGCAGCCGATGACGAACTGACCTATAGGCGCAATACTGAGGCCTATGATGATGTAGATTTGGTGCCGAATGTTCTGGCCGGCGTGGAAGAGGTCGACATGAGCGTTGAGGTCATGGGCCAGAAGCTTGACATGCCTCTTTATTGCGCACCCACGGCTCTGCAGCGTCTCTTTCATCATGAAGGAGAGCGGGCAGTGGCGCAGGCTGCCACAAAGTTTGGCACTATGTTCGGTGTGTCCTCGCTAGCCACGGTGACGGTCGAAGAGATCGCAAAGCTCGCACCAGGCCCGAAGATGTTCCAGTTTTATTTTCACAAGGACCGCGGTTTGAACGACGCGCTTTTGGAACGCGCAAAGGCGGCTAAGTTCGAGGTCATGGCGCTTACCGTAGACACAATCACTGGAGGCAACCGCGAACGCGATCTCCGCACAGGATTTACTTCGCCACCGAAGCTCACTCCGGCCTCGCTGTTCAGCTTCGCCACCCATCCGATGTGGGCCTGGAACTTCCTGACCAAAGAGAAATTCGATATGCCGCATCTCTCAGGCTATGTCAGCGAAGGCACCAACCTGGCGGTGTCAGTGGGGCAGTACTTTTCCTCCATGCTGGATCAGTCGATGAACTGGAAAGATGCGGAAGAACTTTGCAAGAAATGGGACGGGCAGTTCGCACTTAAGGGCATAATGAGTGTTGAGGATGCTAAACGCGCGGTCGATATTGGGTGTACAGGCATCATGGTTTCTAACCATGGCGGTCGGCAGCTCGACGGCTCCCGCGCACCGTTTGATCAACTGGCCGAGATTTGCGACGCCGTGGGCGATAAGATCGATGTGGTCTGCGAAGGTGGCATTCAGCGTGGTACGCACGTGCTTAAGGCACTTTCGGTTGGTGCAAAGGCATGTTCCGGCGGACGACTTTATCTTTATGCGCTTGCTGCAGCAGGACAGGCGGGCGTTGAAAAGACACTCTCAAACTTCCGCACAGAGATCGAACGCGATATGAAACTGATGGGAATTACCAAGCTAGATCAGCTAAGTCGTGAGAACTTGCGGTTCCACAATCGTAGCCACTAGCCGCGAGGCCAACGCAAGGACGTTCACATGTCCAACGCCCAATTGATCGATCAACTCACCCGCATTGTTGGGCAGGGTTATGTCATTACGAAACCGCGCGCGATGGAGCGGTTTTGCAAGGGTTATCGGTCAGGGCAGGGTAAGGCGATAGCCGTGGTGCAACCCGGCACGCTATTGGAACAGTGGCGCGTGCTTCAGGCCTGTGTGGCAGCGGACAAGATCGTCATCATGCAAGCGGCCAATACAGGGCTTACGGAAGGTTCGGCGCCCAGCGGGGAATATGACCGCGACGTGGTGGTGATCAGTACGCTACGCATGGATCTGATTCATGTGGTAAAAAGCGGCCATCAGGTGATCACGCTACCAGGCTCGACGCTATTTTCGCTAGAAAAACAACTGGCGCCTCTGGGGCGCCTGCCGCACTCGGTGATCGGTTCGTCCTGTATCGGCGCCTCAATCATGGGCGGGGTGTGTAACAATTCCGGGGGCTCGTTGATCGAACGCGGGCCATCGTACACAGAGCTTTCGGTCTATGCTCAGATCACCGAAGATGGGCGGCTTAAGCTGGTCAATCATCTGGGGGTCGATCTTGGCGAGGACCCGGAAGAGATACTCACCCGATTACAGGCGGGCGACTTTTCCGAAGACGATTTTGAAGATAGCAACGCCAAAGCCTCAGACACAGAGTATCAGCAGCGGGTGCGCGACGTGGATGCAGAAAGCCCCGCGCGGTTCAATGCAGATCCGCGCCGTTTGTATGAGGCGTCAGGCTGTGCAGGCAAGCTCGCTGTGTTTGCCGCGCGGCTCGATACTTATCCTAAAAATGAGGCGGAAAAGACGTTTTATATCGCGACCAATGACACGGGCGTTTTGACGAAACTGCGCCGCGATATGCTGCGCGATTTCAAGACGCTGCCGGTCTCCGCGGAATACATGCATGCCGAGGCCTACGACATCTCAAAAACCTTCGGTAAAGATACTCTGGTGATGATCGATAAGCTTGGCACTGACCGTCTTCCATCAATCTTCGCCGCCAAGGGCTTTTTCGATGCACAGTTCGGCAAGATGCCGTTTTTGCCTAGAAATCTTACCGACCGGGTGATGCAGGTGATTTCGAAACTTTGGCCCAATCCGTTGCCGAAACGGATGGAGGCATTTCGGGACCGTTTTGAACACCACCTGATACTGAAAATGCGCGATGGAGGGATCGCGGAGGCAGAGGATTATCTCAAAAAGGAGTTCGACGGGAAAGGCGCAGACTGGTTTGCCTGTGATGCGCGGGAGGCCAAGATCGCAGGGCTTCACCGCTTTGCTGCAGCAGGGGCAGCGGTGCGTTACATGGCGGTGAATGAGGGCAGGGTGGCCGACATCATCGCATTGGACATTGCGCTGAGGCGTAATGACGAGGAGTGGTTTGAGGTGCTGCCGGAAGAGATCGAGGCGGCGATTGAGCATAAGCTATATTACGGGCATTTCTTCTGCCACGTGCTGCACCAGGACTATGTGGTGAAACAAGGTCACGATCCGGCAAAGATCAAGCGTAAGATGCTGGAATTGCTGGACCAGCGCGGGGCGAAATACCCAGCCGAACACAATGTGGGGCACCTCTATCCGGCCGAGCAGGGGCTCGCGGCGTTCTACAAAGAGTGCGATCCAACCAATAGCCTCAACCCGGGGCTTGGCAAAATGTCAAAGGTCAAGAACTACGCTTAAGCGAGATTTCAAGCGTTCTCTGCCAGGCCATCGAGGCTTGCGTCCGAAATTCCTTCAAGCTTCGGCATAAGCTCTAGCAGCTCACGCGTATAAGCTTGCTGCGGGGATTCAAAAAGAGCCTCTGTCTTTTGCAATTCCACAAGCTTGCCGTCTTTGACCACCGCGACCCGATCGCACATTTGGCGCACCACTGGTAAGTCGTGGCTGATGAAGAGCATGGTAAGGCCCAGGTGCTCCTGAATATCTTTCAGAATGTTCAGTATTTGCGCCTGGATGGAGACGTCCAGAGCACTTGTAGGTTCGTCGCAGATCAGGAACTCAGGTTGTGTAGCTAGAGCGCGGGCGATGGAAATACGCTGACGTTGGCCGCCAGAAAATTCATGGGGGTATTTGAGGCCCGCCTCTGAGCCCAGCCCAACGCGTTCCAGCAATTCATCGACACGTTTGGTTACCGCGGCACCGGACAGCAGCTTATGATGCAGGATCGGCTCAGCCACGATGTGATCGACACGCATCCGCGGATTAAGAGAGGAGTAGGGATCCTGAAAGATCATTTGGATCTTGCGCCGGAAATCCTCTTGGGCTTTGGCGTCGCTTTTGTCACTGACAACCTTGCCGTCAAAATGGACCTCGCCGCCATCCACGTCGTAAAGCCCGCAGATCATCCTGGCGATTGTCGATTTGCCGGAACCAGACTCGCCCACAACGCCAAAGACCTCGCCAGGCATGATATCAAAGCTCACATCATCGACGGCGGTGAAATACTGCCGTGCCCAGGGCAGAATGCTGCGCTTCATCACGAAGCGTTTGGTAAGGTTGCGTGCCTCAACAAGCGGCTTAGCCGGATCGCGCGATACCGGATGCCAGTCGCGACTTAGATCGTCTATGGCAAATCGGGTGGAGCGACCGCCATAACTGATCTGAGGGAAGCGCTTGAGCTTCACACTGGGCCGCGGCACCGCGGCGATCAGTGATTTGGTATACTCGTGCTGCGGGTTACCAATGATCTGCTCTGTCAGACCTGTTTCAACCACCTCACCCATATACATAACGGTCACCCGGTCCGTTGTGTCGGCAATCACGCCGATATCATGGGTGATTAGGATTACGCCGACCTGCCGCTCTCTTGCGAGCTCCTTGATCAGCTCAAGAATCTGTGCCTGTACCGAAACATCGAGCGCTGTCGTCGGCTCGTCTGCAATTATCACTTCGGGATCCGAGCAAAGCGCCAACGCAATAACGACGCGCTGGCGCATACCGCCGGAGAACTGATGCGGGTATTGGTCGAGCCTCTCTTCGGCATTCGGTATGCCCACGCGGTCAATCAGATTACGCGCGCGCTCATTGGCTTCTGCCTTCGAGACATCGAGGTTTTCAAGGATCGTTTCCACCAACTGTTCGCGCACGGTGAAGAGGGGGTTGAGACTTGTCAGCGGGTCCTGGAAGATCATGCTGATCCGCCGGCCGCGCAGGCTGCGCATCGCGTCTCGGTCAAGTCCGTTTATAACGCTTCCCTGAAAGTCAATTTCGCCTCCCGAAATCCGACCTGGTCGCTCCAAAAGCCCCATAACAGCTGAGCCTATAGTGGATTTGCCAGCACCTGATTCCCCTACGAGACCGTGAATTTGCCCCGGTTCAACCGTCAGGTCGGCCCCATTCACCGCCACGAAAACACCCTTCCGGTGTGGGAATTCGACGGTCAAGTTGGCGATATCCAGTAACGTCATGTGGTTCACCCCAAAACCAATTGCACTGCGATTATCCTGAAATAATCATGCAAAACACAATACTTAAATCTAGAAAGTGTCTTTGTTTAAAGGTTTAAACCAAGTATTCTTGATATGCAGCATTTGGCTATAGCTGCATGCTTGAATTTAAGACTCTTTCTAGGTATGTCAGGCTTCCTGACGTTTGATGATGGTTGAATACCTCGATTTTTGGTATTCTTACGTACCCGCCGGACCGGTTTGCGCTATGTAAGCGAGACCAGAGATAGCAACCCAACAAGGCCGTGCCTTTGAAAGATGACCTGAACCCTTTCGGTCTTTATGACCCCGAGCTTGAGCACAGCGCGTGTGGCGTTGGCTTTTTGACGCGTAAAGATGGGGTGCAGACCCATGATTTGCTGCGCAAGGGCCATGAAGCGCTTTGTGCGGTGCCGCATCGGGGAGGGATGTCGTCTGAGGGTGTCGGCGATGGGGCTGGTGTTTCAGTTGACCTATCATTGGAGTTTTTTAGCAAGCTGACCGGCAAATTGCTGGAAAAGGGCGCTTTCGGCGTGGGCAATTTCTTTATGCCTGCTGATGTTGACGCCAACGAAGAGGCCAGCGTGCGCATCTCTGACGCGCTTTTTGAAGCTGGATTCAAAATTTTGATGGTGCGCGATCTGCCGGTCAATACGGATGCGATTGGTGCGCGGTCCGAAAAGTGGCAACTCGCGATCCGACAGTGGATATTCGAGGCACCCGACGATGTGCGAGGCGCAGCGTTGGATGCTCGCATTCATCAAGTTTTGCTCGATATTGAGGCAGTCGCATACACCAAACCGCAGCTTGACGGCCTTTATCCGCTCTCTTTGTCCTCGCGCATGCAGGTCTTCAAAGGACGGCTGAATTCTTGGGAAATAATTCCTTACTTCGAAGACCTTTCCGATCCAGCCCATGCCGTGCATACGATGTATTTTCACACACGGTTTTCAACCAATACTGATCCGCACCCGTCCATGGCGCAGCCTTTTCGGTTGATGGCACACAATGGTGAGTTGAATACGGATAAGAAGAACCGCCTGTCAGAGGCGGCCATCGCTTTGGCGCGGAACAAATCGATCGTGCGACCGAAGGGCCAATCGGACAGCTGTCGCCTTGATCAGACGCTGAATTCCCGCGTTTTTGAAGAAGGTCTTGATCTGGTAACGGCGGTCGTTGCGATGATGCCGCCTGCCTGGGAAAACGATACTAGGATTTCGCCGCAAGTTCGAGCAATGCTTGAGTACTTCTCTCTTTCCGAGGAAAAAAATGATGGCCCTGCCGCGCTGATATTTGGTGATGGTGACATCATTGGTGCGCGCCTTGACCGGCTCGGTCTTCGTCCGTTGCGCATGGTGGAAACCGATGAATATTTGACCGTTATGTCAGAGGCGGGTCAGGTGAATTTCCCACCTGAGACAGTTCTGCGCCGGGGCCGCGTCGAGGCGGGCGGGATGATCTATTACAATCACGCTGAGCAGAAGACGTACGAGACCGAAGACGCGTTGGAAATGCTAGCGGCTAAGGAGGATTATGCCTCCTTATTGGCTGAGGCGCAGGTCAATATCGATAGTCTCCCCTCGGCTGATGCCGACCCAAAGCTCGCCGCGACTCGGTACTTCGGCGACATGAAAACGCCTGCCCGCTATGTGGCGTATACCCACAATCAGGAAAGCTTCAAATTCCTGATGGACCCGATGCTGCAAACCGGTGTCGAGAAGGTCTCTGCAATGGGATATGGCAATGCAATCAATGCTTTGTCGGATAACGAAGGTGGCGTCGCAAAGTATTTCAGTCAACGGTTTGCACAGGTCACAAACCCACCGCTCGACTCCATTCGCGAAGCCGACGGGATGACATTGCGTGTGGCGCTTGGTGAAAAGCCGCATTTGGGACAATCCCGGAGTAAGCAGATCGTGGTGAATACCCCGATTTTACGGATGTCGGATGTTCTGAAAATCAAGGCACAGAAAGAAACGCCTTGGGAGCGTTTTGATATTCTTTATGAGCCGGTTTTTGGCGATCCGGATGCAAATGAAGACGCGCTGGTGTCCACCATTGACGAGGTGGCCAATGAGGTTGTGAAATTTGCAAGGGAAAAGGGTGGTATTGCGATACTGACCGACCGACACATTTCCAAAGCGCGAGCTGCTATCCCAATGTCCTTGGCAATTTCTGCTATTAACCAAAGACTTATTGAGGAAGGTTTACGTTTAAAAGTTTCGCTTCTGGCCGAAAGTGGTCAGATCGCATCATCGCATCATATTGCCTGCGCATTGGGTTTTGGAGCCTCCGCCGTTTATCCACTTGGCGTACGCTTACGTGCTGAAGAACAGTTCGGTGAGAAAGCGACCGAAGCCTATTACAAGTACCAAAAGGCGGCTGAAAAAGCTTTGATGAAAACCATGGGTAAGGTCGGTCTTTGCACGGTGGAGAGCTATTCCGGCGGCGAGTTTTTTGAACCCAACTTTCTAGACACCAATGATCCGGTGTTTCGGAAATATCTGCCGAATATGAAAACGGTCGTGGGTGGCGTGAGGTTCAATACCATCGCCCAATCAGTGGCCGATTGGCATGAGCGCGCGCTCAGTGTTGAAGGTGATGCCGATATCCCAATCCTTGGCCTTTTCAAAGAGCGCTCCGAGGGCGCAGGGCACAGTTATGGTACTACAGCGGTGCGTGGCTTTGTTGACCTCACAGAAGAACCGATCAGCTTTGCCACTGACGAAAACATCGATGGTGAAACAGATCCTTTCCGCTTGCTCACATTGCGGCAAATGGATGACGCTTTTGGCATTGATGACAGCGGCTATGTTAACACGAGCTTTGAAAAGCTAAGCTCTGAAAAGATTGATGAATTTAAGATCACGCCAGGCTATCGCGCATTTAGCCGCGCCATGGCGGAAGAGCGCAACAAACGTCCTGCAGCTTTGCGCGATGTGCTCGCATTTCCAGCGGATATCACCTTCCTAGATGCCGTTGAAGACATCAAAAAGGAAATGATGTTGTTCAATCGTGCGGGCAACGTAGATTTCGTTATTCGCGGCGTCGATTGTGAAGCGTTGGGTAATGATGAGTTTCTGCTGCGTTTAACTGGTCCGAAGGCGGACGTCATGGGTCGTTTGGATGCCTTGGCGCAATCGCTTGTTGAACGGTTCGCTACGGACATCGAAGGGCACCACATTACTAAAGGCGCGCTGAAAGTGGCCGCGAAGGGTTGGGCGCTCGATTATCTGTCGCGCCTACGCCCAGCCATGGACAAAATAGAGCTTGCCGACGTGCAGCCGGCATCAGAGATCACGCCACGTCTAGCCTCTGGAGCTATGTCGCATGGCGCGCTCGTCGCCTCGGCGCACGAAGCTGTCGCTCATGGTACAAATATGGCTGGCGGCATGTCGAACTCTGGCGAGGGCGGCGAGCACATGTCGCGCTACGGTACGATTCGGGCGAGCCGCATAAAGCAGTTTGCTTCAGGTCGCTTCGGCGTTTGGGCAGGGTATCTCGCTGATCCAAACCTAGAAGAGCTTGAGATCAAGATTGGCCAAGGCGCGAAACCGGGCGAGGGCGGTCAGTTGCCCGCGCCCAAGGTGACAGTGGAGATAGCTGCAGCGCGTGGTGGTACCCCTGGCGTGGAACTTGTGAGCCCTCCACCGCACCACGACACTTATTCGATCGAAGACCTCGCGCAGTTGATTCATGACTGTAAAGCGGCGCGCAAGCGGGTGATCGTAAAGCTTGTGAGCTCTGAGGGCATTGGCACGATTGCCGTTGGTGTGGCCAAAGCAGGCGCTGATGTAATCAACGTTGCGGGTAACACCGGCGGCACGGGTGCGGCCAGCGTAACATCGCTAAAATACACGGGCCGCGCTGCTGAGATTGGCATCGCCGAAGTACATCAGGCACTCTGTGCCAATGGCATCCGACAAAAGGTTGTACTGCGCTGCTCGGGTGCGATGCAAACCGGATCAGACGTAGTTAAAGCCTCCCTTATGGGCGGAGACAGCTTTGAGTTCGGCACTACAGCGCTGATGATGCTGAAATGTGTGATGGCCAAGAACTGTAACGTGAAATGTCCTGCGGGGCTCACCACGAATGCAGAGGTTTTTGATGGCGATCCGCGTGCCCTGGCTCAGTATCTGCTGAACATTGCCCACGAGGTGCGTGAGATATTGGCCTATCTGGGCCTGCGGAGCCTTGATGAAGCTCGGGGACGGGCCGATCTGTTGCACTTGCTGGATCACCCGTCGTCTGTCGGGCAATTAAATCTGCGCGCCATGTTGACCCGCGTGCCAGAAAACCCTGTTGAAAACCCGGTTTATCTGGAACGTGACTTTGAGGTTGATGACGGATTATTGGAACAAGTCAAAGCGCGCATGATTGACGCCGATGAGCGGTCTATTGAATTGCGTCCCAACGCGCCGCTGAATAATCGCAACAAAACCGTCGGTGGTCAGCTTGCCATCGATATAGAACGCATTCTGAACCACGAGCTGGAAGAGCCGCCGGCCGCCGCATTTGAAGATCGCCGGGGACGGAAGTTCCTTGATCAGAAAGCCATCCGCGTGGTCACTCAAGGTTCCGCCGGTCAGAGTTTTGCCGCGTTCTGTAACGACGGCATGGTAATGGAACACACTGGCACCTGTAATGACGGTGTCGGCAAAGGCGCCTGCGGCGGCGAGATCATCGTGCGCGCGCCGGCTGGCGGTGGTGCAGGAGAGGGCGAGAACGTTCTGATCGGAAACTTCGCGCTCTTTGGTGCCACGGGCGGGCGAACCTTTATTGAGGGCCAAGCGGGTGACAGGTTCGCTGTGCGCAACTCCGGTGCAACCGCTGTTGTCGAAGGTGTAGGCGATTTCTGTGCTGAGTACATGACCAACGGTGCAATCCTAAATTTAGGCGGTTTTTCAAAGGGCTATGGAAATGGCATGTCCGGCGGTTTCGCCTATCAGTATGATCCAGAAGGCCGTTTACCAGAAATGCTAAGTCAGGATTCTGTCATAATGGGCACGTTGACCGACGGTTCTGTTGAGGCTGATGTTCATCAGGAGGCGGTCAAGCAACTGCTAGAATGGCATGTGGCAGCGACTGGTTCCAAGAAAGCGATCGCGTTGCTGGACAAATGGGATGAGGTGCGCGGAGATTTCGCATGGATCATGCCACGTGCTCTGTTGCAGTATCAGGATGCTGACGAAATTCTTGCCGCCCGCAGTCGTAAGGAGTTGGTTGAAGAGCTTGCCACCGCACTGGCTGCGCACCAGATAACTGTGCTCAAGAAAGCGTGGAAGCGTGGTAAGCCAGTGCATCGCGGTATGACGCCCGATTACGGCGAACTCGACAGTGAAGAGATGTTCCGTTTGCTCAACAGCTACACGGTTCTGGAAACCGCACAAGTGATGGCCGAAAAGCGTTTTGGCGCGGACCGCAAGGCGCGGGACAAGGCAGTGCGCAACCTGATTATGACTGAGGATTTCGCGCTTATGTCGGCGCTGGCCAAACATGCGCGCACCGCAGTGGCCGATTATGATGATGCGGGCCTTGCAACGCTGGTTGCAAATAAACGTTTGAATGATTTCAAGCGTGCCTTGAGCTTGCGCAACATCCTTTCGGTGGACAGTCCCGGCACGTATTCATGGATTATGCACCAAACGCGTAAGAACCGCGCGGCACTTGGCGATATTCCAAGCTTTGATCGGCTCTTTGCCCATAAAGCGCTGCCCGATGTGGTTGCGCGAACAGCGGCGGAGTAACTTCATGAACGCGCCGTATATTCCTAAGGAAGCACCATTTTCTGAAGATCAACGTGCCTGGCTGTCTGGCTTTCTTGCTGGCCTTAATCAGGCTCGTTCCGTTTTAGGCGGCGACATCGCGCCAGCGGGCAGCGAGGTTAAGGCGCGTCCATTGGACATCCTCTTTGGAACGCAAACAGGCAATGCCGAAGAGGTGGCTAATGAGGCAGCAGATCTGGCTCGATCAAAGGGCTTTCAACCACGTGTTGCCGATCTCGATGCGATTGAGATGGATCAGCTAGCCGCGATGGAAAATCTCGTCGTGGTAATATCCACCTACGGCGAAGGCGAAATGCCGGACAACGCCGAGCTGTTTTGGGATGCGTTGTCAGCCGGTACTGCACCGCGACTTGAGTCTCTGAACTATGGTGTTCTCGCGCTTGGCGACACGAGCTATGAGCATTTCTGCCAGGCCGGAAAGCTCATCGATATGCGGCTAGAACAGCTTGGCGCTAAACGACTGGCGGCACGGGTTGATTGCGACGTAGATTTTGAAGAGGCGGCGACCTCTTGGCTTTCAGAGGCGATCCCGGATGCCGGTGGTCCGATCGTAGATGATGGCGCAGTTCCGTCCAAACCCGCCAAATCTGGCTGGAATCGCAAAAATCCATACGTTTCTACCATGGTTGAAAACAGGGTGTTGTCTGGCAAGAAATCTGCCAAGGAAATCAGACATATATCCTTCGCTCTTCCAGCGGAAGGAATGAGTTATGAGGCAGGGGATGCTCTCGGCGTTATGCCGGTTAATGCGCCGGATTTGGTGGATGCTTGGCTCGCGCGACTGGGCGTGGCGGCAGACACCGCAATTGAAGGGCGTGATGCGCCCTTGGGCGAGCTACTAAGCAAGAGCTTCGAGATTATGACGCCGTCCCGCGAATTTATCGCTTGGCTCGAGCCCCTAGTAAACGATCCGGAATTCACCCACATCATCAGCAATGGCGACAAGGAGGCGCTGGACCATTATCTGTGGGGTAAGGACGCGCTCGACCTAATGAACCTCAATCCTGATCTCGCGCTCGAGCCGGAGCAGGTCGTTGGTTGGCTGAAACCGCTTCAGCATCGCGCATATTCGATCTCTTCCAGCCCCAAGGCGCATCCGGGCGAGGTGCATTTGACGGTGGCAGCTGTGCGCTGGATGTATGAGGGGCGCGGCCACAAAGGTGTTTGTTCAACTTTCCTTGCCGATGATGTCCCAGAAGGTGCCACGGCAGGTATTTTCATGTCGCCCAACAAATCCTTCCGGGTACCAGAAGATGATAGTCGGCCCATGATTATGGTCGGTCCCGGAACGGGCATCGCACCGTTCCGCGCCTTCCTTGAAGAGCGTCGTGAGCGTGGGGCGGACGGCACGAATTGGCTCTTCTTTGGGGATCAGCACCGGGCGAGTGACTTCATCTACGAAGAAGAGATGAGCTCGATGAGCGCCTCTGGCTTGCTTTCCCGGCTCGATCTGGCTTTCTCCCGGGATCAGGAAGAAAAGATTTATGTTCAGCACCGCATGGCGCAGAATGGCAAAGACCTTTATGGGCTGTTGCAAGAAGGCGGGCATTTCTATGTTTGCGGCGATGCTACCCGCATGGCCAAAGACGTGGACGCGGCTTTGCATCGGGTTGTTGAGACCCATGGCGGCATGTCTGATGAGGCTGCGATCGAATACGTAAACACGCTCAAACGCGAGAAGCGTTACGTGCGGGACGTCTATTAATCCGTTCGATTAATTTTGACTTGCAGTCCAGTAACTCGCGGCCTTGCAAAGCCTTGGCGCAAATTCGCGTTCTCTGAAAATCTCCCGAGCTTGGCTGGCTTGACGGCGTTCGGCAGCAAAGAATATGTGATAATCCTCTCCCTCTGGCTGCAAAAGATGCACCGCCTCTACCGGGTCGTCCTTACCCATCTGCGCCCAGCTCACCTGGATTTTCGAATGCGTCGCGATTTCTTGCGCGTCATTCCAATCTCGTACGAAGATAATCGCCTGTCCGGAAGCCTCCGCTGGCGCGGCCTCTATAATCCGCATCATGACGGGTAAAGCGGTCTCATCGCCAATTAGACCAAACCAACTTGCTTGCGGGATGCCGCCACCATTAGGGCCCATAATAGCAATCTCAGTGCCGTCCTTTAAATCGCTGCACCATTCTGTTACGCGCCCGCCGTCATGAAGGACGACATCCATGTCGATCCAATCAGCGTCTGGTGACATGATGCGCACTGTGTAGACGGGCTTATGCCAGTTTGCCGGTCCACCCGGCCAATGGGTGATCCCTCTGTCGTCAAGACTGGGGCGCTCAGAACCACTTAAATTGAACAACAAACGAAAGTGGAGGCCCGCTCCGGGCTCCATGAACGCAGTGAAATCACCCTCTAGCCGCACGCGCATGAAGTTTTTGGAAATCTGCTCTTTTGAGATCACACGCGTGAGTTTCTGGTTGAGCGGGATACGCGCCTCGGGCGTTTCCCATTCGATCGCCTCGATCATGCCTATGTTGGCGATCCTCTGGGCGTAAAGGTCTTTCAAAGACTGCAGTTTGGCCGCCGTATCTGCGCCAAAGACGATACCGGCGCCACCGGTCCGATCAATGATCTTCACATAGCCCAGAGGCGCATCAATAGTGCAGGTACCGTTTTCGCGCAGTACGGCGAAACCGTTTTGTTCCGCCAACGCTGCGAGCGGCTCGATTACCTTTTCAGGGTCGGCATTCAAGTGTGCGCTATGTTCTGGCATGAGCAACCTGATTTAGAGTGAAATGGTATGTGCTTGCGGCTTAGCTGGGACTCAAGCCTAGTCTGGCATAATGCGAAACGCCATAGCTGTTTTAACGCTCACTTCATGAGGTTGAGAAGGTATGCGCCATAGTCATTCTTGGCAAAGATTTTAGCTCGGTTTTCAAGCTCTTCCGCTGTGATCCAGCCTTGGGTATAGGCGATCTCATCAGGGCTGCCGGTTTGCAGACCTTGCCTCATTTCTAATGTTCGAACAAAGTTACCCGCGTCCAGAAGGCTGTTGTGCGTGCCGGTGTCGAGCCAGGCATAGCCTCGACCCATACGTTTCACGCTTAGCGTCCCATCCTGAAGGTAGCTTTCAAGTAATGTCGTGATCTCAAGCTCGCCTCGATCAGAGGGCCTGACCTTCTTGGCACGAGTGGGCGCTTCTGCGTCGAGGAAATAAAGCCCTGTAACAGCATAGTTTGACGGCGGCACGTCGGGTTTCTCAATGATTTGCTGGGCGCGGCCCTCTTCATCAAAGTCCACCACACCGTAACGTTCAGGATCTGCCACTCGGTAGCCAAAGACGGTGCCACCATGGGTTTGTGCATCTGCTTCGGCCAGAAGCTCGGGCAGGGCGTGGCCAAAGAAGATGTTGTCCCCAAGCACCATGGCAGAGGGCGCCCCGTCCAGGAAGTCTTCGGCAAGAATATAGGCCTGCGCCAGTCCGTCGGGGCTTGGCTGTTCGATGTAAGTGAGTGAGACGCCCCATTGGCTGCCATCGCCCAAGGCGCGTTTGAACTGATCTGCATCTTGTGGCGTTGTGATAACCGCAATTTCGCGAATACCGGCCAACATAAGCGCGGTCAGAGGATAGTAGATCATCGGTTTGTCATAAACCGGCAGGAGTTGTTTTGAGACGCTTACCGTAATCGGATAAAGCCGCGTGCCTGAACCGCCTGCGAGAATGATGCCTTTGCGCGCCTGTTTTCTTGTCATAATGCGTGTTCCACTCATTTAACTCGTAGGTGTAGCGCCGAGCTCTGTCAAAATTTTGGCAAGCCCGTCGCGCCAATCAGGCCTTTCAATGCCAAAAGCCTGTGACGTGCTATCGCAGTTCAGGCGAGAATTCAGGGGTCGTTTGGCTAGGGTGGGGTAATCGGTGGACGGAATGTCCGTCACTACACAAGGGACGCCGGATTGAGTAAAAATCTCGCGCGCGAAATCGGCCCAGCTTACATCCGGACCGCCAGAGAAATGAAAGATGCCCGTCGGGGGCGAAGGCTCGACAAGGCGGCGCGTCACGGTGATGCAAGCGTTGGCGATATCGGCGGCGGGGGTCGGTCCCCCGACTTGATCGGCAACAACTGTCAGCGCATCGCGCTCTTGGCCAAGCCGCAGCATGGTTTTCACAAAGTTGTTGCCGTAGGCCGAGAAAACCCAGGACGTGCGCAATACAGCACAGAGCCCACCAACCTCCGATACGGCCTTCTCTCCGGCAAGTTTCGTACGACCATAAGCGCCCTGTGGATCGGTTAGGTCACTTGGCGCCCAAGGCGCTGTTCCCTCGCCGGAAAAGACGTAATCGGTTGAGATCGAAACAAATGGGATTCCCAGATCGGCACAGGTAGCAGCCATCGCAGCTGGCGCGTCAGCGTTGATCACCATCGCGAGCGCCTCGTCCTCCTCTGCCTTGTCAACGGCGGTGTAGGCGGCAGCGTTGATGACAGCGTCGGGTCGGTGCACGCCGATGGCTTCTGCACAAAACTCGGGCTGGGCGAGATCGGCTTCATCGCGGCCAAGCAGAGTGAGGCGTAGATCATTTTTTTCGAGGCGAGAAAGCTCCGTCGCGACCTGACCAGTTTTGCCAAAAACGAGGACGTGCATGGTTTGCCCTACGCCCGACCCAGACGTTGTCCGACGCCCTCGCGTGCCTGTAGCGCACGCCACCAGTCCTCGTTCTCAAGATACCAATCAACGGTGCGCTCCAACCCCTGATCAAGGGTAACTGATGGCCGCCAGCCGAGTTCTTCGCGAATACGCGATGGGTCTATCGCGTAACGCAAGTCATGACCGGGGCGATCTTCGACGAATGTTATCAGATCGGCGTGTGGTGCGCCGTCTGGTTTGCGTGCATCAAGGATCGCGCAGATTTTTTTTACGAGTTCGAGATTAGTAGCCTCATTCTCTCCGCCGATATTGTAACAGCGTCCCAGCTCTCCCTCCGCCAGAACGCGTAGTAGCGCGTCGGCGTGGTCTTCGACGTAAAGCCAATCGCGCACGTTCTCTCCTTTGCCGTAAATCGGGATCGGCTGACCTGCGAGGGCCTTCAGGATCACCACAGGGATCAGCTTTTCCGGGAAGTGGAAAGGGCCATAGTTGTTGGAGCAGTTGGTGAGCACCACGGGCAATCCATAGGTCTCTGCCCAGGCGCGCACCAGATGATCGCTTGCTGCCTTGCTGGCCGAGTAGGGACTGCGCGGGTCGTAGGGCGTGGTTTCGGTGAACTGACCGTCTGCCCCGAGTGAGCCATAGACCTCGTCGGTTGAGATATGATGGAACCGAAACTCGGAGAATTTGTTGCGCTCCGCCCAATAGCTGCGCGCCGCCTCCAACAGAATATAGGTGCCCGTGACATTAGTTTGGATAAAGGCACCCGGACCGTCGATAGAGCGATCCACGTGTGATTCTGCGGCCAGATGCATTACGGCGTCAGGTTGATGCTCCGCAAAGACGCGCGTCATCGCAGCATGGTCGCAAATATCAGCCTTTTCAAATTTATAGAGCGGATTGTCCGCGACGGAAGCCACGTTTTCGAGACAGGCCGCATAGGTCAGCGCATCGACATTGACCACAGCTTTGCCTTGCGCCACCGCGTGTCGCACCACCGCCGAGCCGATAAAACCAGCACCGCCTGTGACCAATATCTTCATGACTTACCCATTGTACTGAAAAATCGGCTGATAGGCCGAGAATGGCGGCGCGATACTGTCTTTGTCAGACAGAATTGCCAAAGCCGCCTCTGCGCCCCACTCGACGCCGATATCGGGGTCATCCCAACGGATCGCGCCCTCTGTTTCTGGGGCATAGTAATCGGAACACTTATAAACAATCTCAGTGTCCGGCTCCCGCGTGACGAAGCCATGCGCAAATCCAGCAGGGACAAGCATCTGGCGCCCGTTTTCAAAGCTCAGTTCAGCACCGTGCCATTGGCCGTAGGTTGGAGAACCGGCGCGAATATCGACAGCCACATCGAATAAGGCACCCTTGCCGCATCTTACAAGTTTGTCCTGAGCATGCGGCGGGTTTTGAAAATGCAGGCCGCGCACCGTGCCCGCAGCGCTTGAAAGCGAATGATTGTCTTGGACGAAAACCGTATCGATACCGTGCTCTGCCAGAAGTTTGGCGCTGTAGCTTTCGGAGAAAAATCCACGCGTATCACCGTGTCGTACAGGTGTAAGAACGTATAATCCGGGAAGCGGCGTCTTTTCGACCAGCATTTACGACCTCTTGTACCCGGTTCAAATCGCGCGCTGCTTAACAAAGGAAGTTGTTTCTGTCTACGACCTGACCTGAGATGCGCAAAAATTCATGAAATGGGTACGCGCCTTGTGGCCCGGCGCAAAAGCATTTGAAATCACGTTCATAATACGTCCTTCGGTTGTCGGCCGAGGGATCGGCCCAGCAACGTGCGCTGCCCTAACACTCCGGTAACGTGCCGCTCCTAGCGTCGCGCCGCAACAGACCGGACCCTGAACGGAAGGCAGCCATGGCAGACCCGCAATCCTCGCTCATCTTAAATTTGCCCTATATACAGCCCTCGCAGGCGCAAAAGCATGTCACCCATAATGACGCCCTGCGGGTGCTTGATCACATCGTGCAACTGGCTGTGCTGGCGCGTAATCTGACGACGCCACCTGCGGATCCCGCAGCGGGAGATCGATACGTTGTGGCAACGGGTGCACAGGATGTCTGGGCAGGCCATGACAGCGAAATCGCCATCTTTGACGGCAATGACTGGGTGTTCGTGCCAGCGCGGGAAGGGTGGCATGCACAAGATCTTGGGACAGGCGCACGTATCGTTTTCGCAAGTGGCACATGGCAAACCGCCGATTTGGGGGCGGTGGATACGCTGGGGGTCAACGCGAGCGCCGATCCGGTCAACCGATTTGCCGTTTCATCGGAAGCGGTCCTGCTGAACCATGAAGGGGCAGGGCACCAGCTTAAGGTGAACAAGGCAGCTTCGGGTGACACTGCAAGCCTACTATTTCAAACCGGCTTTTCAGGCCGTGCCGAGATGGGTACCGCTGGCAATGACGATTTCTCGATAAAGGTCACTGCCGATGGTGCAAACTGGAACGATGCTCTGGTCATTGATGCGGCAACTGGTGAAGTTGATGCGCCGGTCGCAAGTTGGCGAAAAGTGCTGAACGGGCCACGCATCTATTTCGTTGACCCTGCTCTAGGAGATGACGCCAATGACGGGCTTTCCGCAGGCGCAGCGGCCTTCGCTACGATTTCACGTGCGATTGGCGTGGCTCAAGGCATTGATGCGAGTGGACATGCCATAACGATCCGCCTTGCTGATGGCAGCTATGCCTTGTCGGGCGCTTTGAGCATTAATCACGCTGTAATTGGTGGGGAGCAACTTATCATTGAGGGCAATACTGCCGCTCCAACCCAGGTTACAATTTCAGCATCAGATGAAGTTTTCGATGTCGCCGGAGGCGCGCTTCTTCTGCGTGGCATCCAGGTTGGAAACAGCAGCGGCACCAAGCCCGCGATCCAGGTGAAAAACGGTGGTCGCGTCACTCTTGACCGCGTCGACTTTGCTGCATCTGGTCAGCATATCCGGGCTGAAAATGCGCAGCTTCGCATTGAAGGGGATTACGACATCTCTGGTGGAGCTGAGGTGCATATTTACCTGTCTGACGGCGCACGATTTGTCAGCGATAGCGTGAGTGTCACTCTGAACGGCGCGCCTGCCTTCGCCTTCGCCTTTGTCAGATGCGACACAGGTAGCAGCGCGCGGTTCACGGGAACGAGCTTTTCGGGCAGTGCGACCGCACTGCGCTATGCAATCACCGGCAATGGCGTTGTAGATACAGCTGGGGCCGGGGCCACCTATCTGCCTGGCGACACGGTCGGCACCATTCAAAGCGGCGGCCAGTACCTCTAAGCCAAACACCAAATTGCTTGCAGACACGCGGCAACACCCTGTCGTCAACTGGCTCAGCCCGCTTGCAAGTCGCGCGTTTCTTTTTCAAAACAGCTTTGAGTATGAAGATGCCGGAGCTGATTGATGCTGATCCTGTCTTTTCCAGACGCCGTCGCGCATGCGCGGTATTCCCGAAGGCAGGTCTGACATGGCGAAGTTTCTGGTCACGGGCTCAGCAGGTTTCATCGGGTTTTTTCTGACGCGACGCTTACTCGCTGATGGTCACGAAGTCATTGGTTTCGATGCGCTCACGGATTATTACGACGTGACGCTGAAGCAAAAGCGCCAAGACATACTGTCTCAAGACCGCAAGTTTTTCGCTGTCAACGAGCGGCTCGAAGACGAGGGCGTTTTGCTTGATCTGATGGCGCGGGAACGTCCGAATGCGGTGGTGCATCTCGCTGCACAGGCTGGCGTGCGCTATTCCATCGACAATCCACGTTCGTACGTCGATGCGAACCTGATTGGCACGTTCAACCTATTGGAGGCGGCGCGCGCGCATCCGTGTACGCACATGTTGATGGCGTCGACCTCTTCGGTTTACGGCGCCAATACCGAGATGCCCTATGCGGAAGCGCATAAGGCTGATGCGCAGATGTCGTTCTACGCGGCCACGAAGAAGGCGGGAGAGGCGATGGCGCATTCCTACGCCCATCTTTATGGTCTGCCGATTACGATGTTCCGGTTTTTTACGGTTTACGGGCCGTGGGGTCGCCCGGATATGGCGCATTTTAAGTTCACCAATGCGATCCTGCGTGGACAGCCGATCGATATTTACAACCACGGTAATATGCGCCGTGACTTTACCTATATCGACGACTTGGTGGAGGCGCTTTGCCTTTTGCTCGATAAAGCGCCCGAAAAGCCTGGCGAACGCAAAGCAAGCGTTGTGAATGACAGCTTGTCAGAGGTTGCGCCGTACCGACTGATCAATATCGGTAACTCGGAACCCGTACAGTTGATGGAATTCGTCGAGGCTCTTGAAGCAGCCATCGGTCAATCGGCTGAGAAAAACTTCATGGATATGCAGCCCGGCGACGTGCCCGCGACATGGGCCGATGCGTCGCTTTTGAGCGCGCTTACCGGCTATCGTCCGCAAGTATCCGTGAGTGATGGCGTGGCCAGGTTCGTCGCCTGGTACCGGGAGTATTACGGCGTCTAAAGTGCGACAATGCAGCCTTGAAGACTACGCTGCCGCACCGCCTTGCCCATCTCTTAAGGCAAAAGAACCGCGTCGATGACGTGGATTACACCATTCGAGGCAAATACGTCAGGTGTGATAACGTTTGCATTCTCGATGCGGACACCGTTGCGTCCATCGAGATGCAGTTTGCTGCCCTGAACGCTTGTAAGGCTGCCACGTTTACCAACAAGGCTAGCGGCAGGCGCTTCACCGGCGACCACGTGGTAGGTCAAAATGTCGACCAGTTTGTCTTTGTTTTCAGGTTCAAGCAATGACTCGACCGTACCGGCCGGTAGGGCGGCGAATGCGTCGTCCGTTGGGGCAAAGACGGTGAAAGGACCTGGGCTGCGCAGTGTTTCAACCAAACCTGCGGCTTGAACCGCGGCCACGAGTGTATTGAATGATCCAGCTGCGATGGCCGTATCAACGATATCTGGCTCGCTTGGCTCAGTTGCACAGGCCGACAGACCTGCAGCTCCGAGCAGTCCAACACCCAATTTCATAATATGGCGGCGATTGTAAGTTACTTGCATATTTCTTCTCTCTTTTAGCGTCGCGACTACAGCGACAAGGCCGTGCAAAGTAGTATGTGTGTAATTTGCACACGTAGCGAAATGTCGCAGTTTCGATTTTCGTCAAGAAAATTGTGGAAAAATTTCACACAACGTCTTAACTGAGAGCGATGAAGGGTACAGACTCTGGGGAAATGCTGCAGGTCCTGAAAGGCTTGCTTAGACCGCTCGTTCGCTTGCTCATTAGCCGCGGCGTTAGCGCACCCGCGCTCTATAGAGTGCTGAAATCCGTGTATGTAGAGGTTGCGCACAAGGACTTTCGTATCGACGACATGCCGCCAACCGACAGTCGTGTCAGTATGATCACTGGTGTGCATCGCCGGGATGTGAAATCAATACTGTCTGATGAAGATGAGAGTTGGGAAAGTGCGCGTTCCAAGACAGTGACATTCGCGACGGTTTTGGGGCAATGGATTGCGCGTCCAGATTATCAAGATGAAAACGGCCGGCCTCGTCCATTGCTTCGTACAGGCGAAGATGGCGTGGATTTTGAAAGTTTGGTCCAAGACGTTAGCCGCGACATTCGTCCGCGCACCATACTTGACGAACTTTTTCGCCAGGGGCTTGTAACAGAGGGCGAGGATGGACTTTTGTCCGTTAATGAAGGCGCTTTGGCAGGCCCTGCTTCAGAAGAACACAAAATGGTGTTCTTCGCGACGAACGTGGGTGATCATTTGGCCGCCGCGACAGAAAACCTTTTGTCAGAAGAGCCACCTTATTTCGAACGTGCGGTGTTTTACAGCCATCTTTCGCCGACATCAGTGGACGCAATCGAAGCGCGTGCGCGTGAAATGGCTCAAAGCCTTTTGGAGGATTTAAACTCTGAAAGCAGTGCGTTACAGGTTGAAGATAAGGAAAGCTCTGGGCAAAAAGAGCGGTACCGGTTTGGCGTCTACTTCTACCGCGAAGGTTCTGGCGGATCCGAGCAAGTGAAGGCGAGGGATGAAGAAAGTGACTAGCACCACCCGGCGCAAGGTCCTCGGCCTGCTTGGCTCCACAGCTTTGGCGGCCTGTAGCGCGCCGCAAATAGTCTCTCGCGATGCAAATGACCCTTTCGAAGGCGGTATTGGTGGTACAGGTATCGTCGGACTGCTCACAGATTTCGGCAGCCTTATCGTCAATGGTTTGAGGGTGGAGGTTGAAAACGATACAAAAGTCGTTTCGGCATACGGTGTCGTATCGCAGGACGTTCTGGCACCCGGTATGGCGCTTACGGTGTATGCAACGCGAAACCGCGACGCGATTATTGCGCGGCAGGTCTCTGTTGATTACGCGCTCGTCGGAACGGCACAGCGCGATGGCGTCAACTTTTCCGTTAATGGCGTTTCTGTTTTTCTAGAGCCCGGTGCGTTAGGGCGGTTCGATAATGGAGCGCGGGTTGCTTTGAACGGGGCATGGGCAAAAGAAGGTTTCGTTGCCAGCCGCGTCGATCCTGCACCTGATGCGCGTGATCTCATCGCCGGGACTGTAAATCATTCCGGCGCGGGTGGGTTCGATATCGGTGGTGCGCAGATCGCGTTTAGCGGCCCGCGCCCTGGAGCTGGAGAATATGGTGTTGCGATTGGACGAGGTAATCGCTCAAGGTTTGAAGCTCAGTCGCTAAAAACCGGACGTTTCAATGGAGTTCCGTCTCTTACACAATTGTCCGTTGAGGGTTTCTTAGAACCTGTAGCGGCACGACCTGGCTTTCGCGTTGCGGGCCTTGGCCATAGTTTCGCACCAAACGTGATGCTGGCACCATTGGCTCAAAGCCGTGCGATCTATTTTGGACCTTATAACGGACGTTTCCGCGCACGCGCTGGATATTTGATGCCGCAAGACCTGGTCGCGCGCCGAGGTCTTCTCAAGAATGGGTTTGCGGACGGATTTGACGGGCAGATCGTAAAGACCTGATAAACTAGTAAGTATGTTTTCTATTGAAGCCAGCTGATCGCCTTTCCATCGTGACACTCAGACCAAAGTTCCTTAGTTGGTAAGCGACGACATCCACGATTCACCTTGATGCAAAGGCTGTAACAGCAAATGTCGCCCTGGCAGGACCAAATTCTGCAAATGCTTGAACGGTATGATGGTTTCGAAATCGAAACCACGAATGGTTTCCTTTCAGTAAACTGCGAAAATGAAGCTAGCTTCGAGGTCTCTATCCAGTCAACCGGCGACGGTTTTCAAGTGAACTTCGGTGGCTGGCATGAACACTTTAGTGATCAGGAAGAGGCCTTGAATTGTTTCGCTTTCGGCCTGTCGACCAATTGCAGGTTAAAGGTTGTAAAGCGCGGGAAAATGGAATGCGCTTGGACTGTCCAATCATTCGACGGTGGCGAATGGATCGACGATTCCACGACTGGCTTACTGGTGTTCCCTTTTTGGTATTCGAAAACTGTGGAGCATAGGCAAAACGTGGTGAACCCACGTTAGGGCGATTTTCGGTCCTGCTGCAGGATTAAAGATCGGCTTGAACCAAAAACATGATCGCTATTATGGCAAGTTGCTTCGCCCAGTGGACAGAAATACTCAGAATAGGTGCCCTGATTTGCGCGCTTTTGTGGCAAGGTAGGCCTGATTATGCTGCGTTTCGCCTACCTGAAGTGGCACGCGTTCGACCACATTGACGCCTTGGCTTTGCATCATGTCAATCTTGGCTGGATTGTTTGTCAACAAACGCACCGATGACACGCCCATCGCCTTTAAAATGCTTGAGCCGATCCGAAAGTCGCGTTCGTCATCTTCAAACCCAAGCCGGTGATTGGCCTCTACCGTGTCAAATCCCTGATCCTGCAGGGCGTAGGCGCGCATCTTGTTGGCAAGTCCAATGCCGCGCCCTTCCTGATTAAGGTAAAGCAGAATACCGGCGCCGGCCTCACCCATCTGCGCCATGGCACCACGCAACTGCGGTCCGCAATCGCACTTCAAGCTTCCCAGTATGTCACCGGTCAAACAGGCAGAATGCAACCTTGTTAAAACGGGCGCCGCACGATCTGGGTTGCCAATTTCGATGGCATAGTGCTCCTCCGTGCCATCGTCAGGTCGATAGATGTACAACCGGCCTTGCTCTGAAACCTCCAGCGGCAGGCGCGCGTCCACGACGCGGCTCAACAAAGTTTTGTCCTTGATGGCGTTGATCGCTGCATCTGCGTCTAAAACGGTGAGCGTTTCTATCCCTGCCGTATCGGTCGGAATAGTCGCAAAAACTACAGCTGGCAAAAGATGCGCGGTTTTGACGATGTTGATGGCCAGTCGATGAAGGGAGGCCTCTCCGTCTCGCTGGGCGCTCAAAGGACCTTTCATCGGTGCATTCAGGTCGTCTGCGGGATCAGCCAAACTCCGGATCCATGAGGCATCAGCATGATTTGGCAGAATAATCCGCGCAATATCGCCGTCATAAGGATGCGCCTTGAGCGTCGCAGCGCGTCGTGCCGTGACGGTGACAACAGGTAAGCCGGACAATGTACGCATATCTTTAAGACGGGCGTCTGTAATCATTTCAGCTGCAAAAATCAGGGCGCGTGCTTCACCTTGGCGCAAAATGACACCCAGCCCCATGCGGAGATCCGCACGGGCGCGACCCAAAAGTTCATTTATCGTTGGCTCAAAGCTCATGACGCCGCCATTTTGCGTTTCTACGTGACAGCCGCAATCGGTTTTTCTGTTGGTTGAAACATTTTAACAACTGATACACTTGGACGTGATTGACGTGTCACAATTCTTGTCTAACCCGACAGACTGTCGCAAGTACGGGTAAATTTATTGAAGGAAAGCTACATGGCTCAACTCAAAAAAATACTGCTGGTCGATGATGATGATGACCTGCGTGAGGCGATTGCTGAGCAACTGATGATGACAGAAGACTTTGATGTTTTCGACGCAGCGACAGGCCAAGACGCTATGGCGAAGATCAAAGACGGTATTTTCGACCTTTTGATACTTGATGTTGGCTTACCTGATACAGACGGTCGCGAATTGTGCCGTATGATGCGCAAGCAAGGGGTCAAAGCTCCGATCATGATGCTGACTGGTCATGATGGCGATGCGGATACCATCCTTGGTTTGGACGCTGGCGCCAACGACTACGTTACAAAACCTTTCAAATTCCCTGTATTGTTGGCGCGTATCCGCGCGCAGCTACGCCAGCACGAGCAATCTGAAGATGCTATTTTTACGCTTGGGCCGTACACGTTCAAACCAGCGCTTAAGATGCTGATGACAGACGATAATCGCAAGATCCGTCTGACCGAAAAAGAAACCAATATTTTGAAGTTCCTATACCGCTCACCAGACGGTGTCGTGGCCCGCGACGTGCTCTTGCACGAGGTTTGGGGTTACAATGCCGGCGTCACCACTCACACACTTGAAACGCACATTTATCGTTTGCGTCAGAAGATCGAACCCGATCCATCCAACGCACGCCTTTTGGTCACTGAGTCAGGAGGCTACCGGTTACTTGCATAATACCGGTGCGTATGGTCACCGCAGAGTTTGTCCCTCCTGCTGACCGCGCATTCGTAAAGGCCGCGTATTACCGCGGATGACGACCCCCATAATCGTCTTGATCGCCTCGGCTTTGTGCCGGGGCTTTCTTTTTTTGCTGGGCCGTTTTACGCAAAGGCATGTGGAAACTCGTCAAAAGTCTGAACTGGGCGCTGTTTGCCATATTGGTTGTTTTGGCAATCGGGCGTTTGATCGCTGTGTCACGGGAAACAGCACCTCTGGAGGTGATTAAACCACCAGAAGGCCGCTTGGTGCAGGCTGGCCGAGACTCGATCTTTCTTCTGGAGGAAGGGCCGGCGGATGGGCCAATGCTGCTCTTCGCGCATGGTACAGCGGCTTGGTCGGGTCTCTGGGAGCCGACGCTGAGAGCGTTGGGAACAAAGGATTGGCGCGCTGTTGGGTTTGATATGCCGCCTTTCGGATTTTCTGGGCATGCCGCCGATGGGGATTACTCCAGAACGGCGCAAGCAGACCGAATTCTGCGCTTAGTCGAGACATTCGAAAGCAAACCGATCATGGTTGCCCATTCTATAGGGGCAGGTCCGGCAGTTGAAGCTGTGATGAAAGACCAATCTGCGTTTGCCGGTCTTGTTGTGGTCGATGGCGCCTTGGGTCTAAACGGACATGAGCAGGGCAAGACGCTCCTTCTTCCACTAAGGTTTAAGATTATCCGAGAGGCTGTCACGGCGCTCAGCTTGACCAATCCATTGGCCACGCGTTTCTTTCTACGGGGGTTGATTCATGTCAAAGAGGCGGCCAGTGATGAGGTCGTCTCAGTTCTGCAAATGCCGTTGGCGCGGCAGGGCACCACTGCGGCTTATGCGGCTTGGGTGCCCTCGCTGCTCGTGCCACCTAAAGACGCTAGGAGCACCCGACCGGAGGCGTACCAAAACCTAACACTGCCAGTGGTTTACATATGGGGCGAGCAAGATACCGTTACACCGCTCGAGCAAGGGCAAGAGTTAGGTGCGATCACGCCTGGATCACAGCTTTTGGTTATCAAGGGGGTCGGCCATATTCCACAAATTGAAGATCCCGAGGCGTTCTTACTTGCGCTGGAACGGGCGCTGGGGCTTATTTCGTCAAGTGATTTGAACTAAGCCTTCGTCAGGACGTCCTATGCCCTTCACTCTCGCCACCTGGAATATCAATTCGGTTCGTCTGCGGGAGCCAATTGTATCGAAACTCCTGAAGGAGGAAGCGCCAGACGTCTTGTGCCTGCAAGAATGCAAAAGTCCGGTGGAGAAAATCCCGGCGGAGAGCTTTGCGGCGCTTGGCTACGGCCACATGATTGCGCGGGGGCAGAAGGGATACAACGGTGTGGCGATCCTCTCAAAACAACCGATAGAGGATGTTGGGGATAAAGACTTTGCCAATCTGGGACATGCCCGCCACGTGGCCGGGCGGCTTGAGAATGGTGTGGTCATCCATAATTTCTATGTCCCTGCCGGGGGGGATGTACCGGATCGCAGTGTGAACGAGAAATTCGGCCAAAAGCTCGACTACCTCACCGATATGCGCGACTGGTTCAAATCAGAGCGCCCACAGCGGTCGATCCTTGTTGGTGATCTCAACATCGCCCCGCGAGAGGATGACGTGTGGTCGCACAAACAGCTTTTGAAAGTGGTGAGCCACACACCTATCGAAGTAGATCACCTGAACGAAGTGATTGAAGCAGGGGCTTGGACGGATGTGACCCGCGCCGATATCCCCGAGGGACAACTCTATAGTTGGTGGAGCTATCGCGCGCGGGATTGGGATACGGCTGACAAGGGTCGCAGGCTTGATCATATCTGGGCCAGCTCGGACATTAAATCGACCGGGCACTCGAGCCGCATTCTGCGCACGGCGCGCGGATGGGAAAAGCCCAGCGATCACGCTCCGGTCTTCGCCACTTTTGATCTTTGATACAATGGCGGAGATCCCAATCCGCGCATTTTTGGTCTCTCTGGTCGCTTTGAGAGAAACAGCAGATGGAGTCCAGGTATTGCTGCTGCGCCGCACCCAAAGCCTTGCCGGCGAATGGTGCCAAGTCGCTGGAAGCATAGAGAAAGGTGAGACGGCTTGGTGGGCCGCTTTGAGGGAGTTGAAAGAAGAAACTCGGCTTACGCCGACTAAGTTTTACTCAGCCGATATCTGTGAGCAGTTTTATGAGGCGCATCGCAACGCTATTACGATTGCACCAGTATTTGTGGCATACGTGGAGCAGGGCGAGGTGGTCCTAAATGAAGAGCATAGCGAGTTTCGCTGGGTTTCGTTTGAACTGGCACGTGAAATGGTGCCTTTCCCCGGTCAAAGGCGGATTTTATCGCACATTGAAGCTTATTTCGTTCTGTCAGAGCCGTCAAAATGGTTGGAGATCGATTTTTCAAGTTGGTCCAGTTAAGCTTTCAAAGAACCTTTCAAGTCTGTTGCCAGACGGAAACTCTGCACAAAAACTGCTAAAAATCCGCCCTGTAATTCCCCGAACGCCCACCCAATGTGACATACTCGGCGCGAGGAATGATGATGAGCAAGTTTTCCAGACGAGCCCTGTTACTTGGCGGCGGTGCGGTCCTTGGCGGTATCACCGTGCACCGTTTCAGTGCCGATCTTCCAAGCTATGATGGTGTGGATTGGATCAAGCCAAGCGGCGCGGAGGGTATGCTCAACGATGCGAGTGGCCTTAGCGAAACGTCGGTGCATAAACACATCATTCTAGAAAATCAGAGAGATACAGCGCTTGTCGATGCTTTGCGAGAGGAGATCAGGGCGGCCAAGAGCGATGGGCGCCCGATCAACATCGGCGCTGCCCGGCATTCGATGGGCGGGCAAGCGATCCCACGTGACGGGCATGCGATTACCTATCAGGGCGGATTTGTTGAACCGGATACTGCGGCTGCAACATACCGAACACAAGCAGGGACGCGCTGGTCAGAGGTGATCACGGCGCTTGATCCAATTGGGTTTGGGCCGAAGGTTATGCAGTCGAACCACGATTTTGGAGTTGCGGCGACCTTTTGCGTCAACGCCCATGGTTGGCCTGTGAAAGAAGGGCCAATGGGCGCGGGCGTGCAAAGCTTCAAAATGGTTTTACCGGATGGCGAGCTGGTGAGTTGCTCGCGCACTGAAAACACTGACCTTTTTGGGCAGACAATGGGGGGCTATGGTCTGACAGGTGCGATCACCGAGATGGTGGTCGATATGCTGCCAAATCAGCGGCTGCAGCCCACCTTTGAAGCTTTGGACGCCAAGGAATTTGGTGTGCGCTTCCCAGAGGCGTTGGATGACCCGCAGATCAACATGGCCTACGGTCGGCTGAACGTAGAGCGCGATGCGTTCTTCGAAAAGGCTTTGATGATCACTTATCGCCCAGCGCAGGATCAAGACGATCTGCCACCCGCCAGCGGATCAGGCACGATGGCCCATATCGCCAGCCGAATCTATCGTTGGCAGCTTGGCAACGAGCCAATGAAATCGCTGCGCTGGTGGTTTGAGACTGGGCTCGGACCAGCGCTTGGCGACGGGCCGGTAACGCGCAACTCTCTCATCAACGAACCGGTGGTCACTCTTGATGACCGTGACCCGGATCGCACCGATATCTTGCACGAGTACTTCGTCGCGCCGGATCGTTTCGCTGATTTTATTGATGTATGTCGTGCGGTCATCCCCGGCTCTTTTCAGGAGTTTCTGAACGTCACATTGCGCTTCATTGATACAGATCGGGACAGTTGGCTGGCCTATGCCAAGGTGCCGCGCATCGCGGCAGTCATGTCGTTTAGTCAGGAAATGACGGCGCGCGCTGAAGCGGACATGGCACGAATGACGCGTGCGCTGATCGACGGCGTGACGCAAATTGGCGGGACATACTACTTGCCATATCGTCCGCACGCGACCGTGGCACAATTGGCAAGAGCGTACCCGAGAGCCGCCGACTTTGCCGCTGCAAAACGCGCTCTTGACCCAGATTTAACCTTTCGCAACAACCTTTGGGATACCTACTTGAGCAAGCTATGAGTATTCTTCGTAAAATCGGTCTTTTCTACACTGTGTCGCTGCTCATCGCGGCATCACTGAACTACGTACCCGGTCTGACGGACGAAAACGGGCTGGCCTTTGGGATTTTCGCGCTCGATCCGTTCGATGACGCTTTGCATTTGGTCTCTGCTCTCTGGGCCTTGTCAGCAGCAATGATCAGCCACAGGGCAGCAAAGATTTTCCTGGTGATATTTGGCGCGCTTTATCTCGCTGACGGCGGGCTTGGCATCTTTACGGCATACGGTTTTCTTGATTTTGGCATTTTCACAAACCCGTCTGAGGGCTTCTCTCTCGGCCTTCCGCGTATCTTGGCCAACCTCCCGCACATTGCACTTGGAGGCTTTGCGCTTTTTGCTGGGTTGAAATTGGACAAGGAAGAGACGGTATGATCCGTTTTCTGTTCAAATGGATAAAGCGACTGGTGCTTTTACTGTCAGTCTTGGCCATAGGTATTGGCGGGCTGGTGGGTTACAATGAGGTTGCCTGTATTCCAAAACCACGTGCGAACGAATACGCAGCCATTCTGCCGCCCGAGCATCATCGCGCAGAGTCGCGCACTCTAATGACCTATCCAGAATGGCACATTGTGCACGCCTACGACGATTATGCGAAGGTAATCTCAGAGGCTGATCCTCACCAATTCAGTTATCTGGGCGCAATCCGTGGTTTCTGGTCCTCGCTTTGTGCGCTGTCTTTTGCCTCGGCGGATCACGGCGGATTTAATGCAGAAAGCAAGCAGACGATTTATGTGATTGGGGCAAGCTTCACAGCGGAACTGCTGTTCAAGGCTGCATATGAAGAAACGATTGGGCGGGTTATGACCATGGCGCGTGGAAATGACCGTACGCCGCTTGATGATCTTTCCGCTCAACAGGCTACGAATTACGCATTATTCCTACAACAGACCCCGTGGTACAAATGGGATTTTGCCGCGGATGCGGCAGCGCTTTCAGACGCTGCCACAGAGGCTCCGCGCGATATGGAGCGCCGGATTGCACTGGGTCTCGAATACGCAGCCAAACAAACCTATGCCGGTGTGATTGCAGATGCTGTTGCCGATATTGGCGCAGACGAGCTGACCTTGCGGATGATTGTTCAGGGTATTGATCAAGACGCGCTCGAAGCTCTTGAGGATATTTCGGTTATCGGCCCGCAAGGCGAGGCGTTTGAAATTGAAACTCCGCGTTACCGTGCGTTGACCGAGCTCTTGAGATACCTGGCAAGCGCGGGGGCGGATTTCGTCGAAATTGCCGGCAACGACGACATACTCTTTACAGCCACTTCCGAGGCGGAGGATGTAGAAGGCGCGTTACACTCTTTCGCGCGTCAGGGATACGGCGACACACGACACCTTATTCTGATCAAAGTGACCGAATTGGCAGCGCGCCTTCGAGCCATGGAAGCCGAGGAGGGTGGCCTACGGTTGGAACATATCCATGACTATTAGACGCTGGTTCCTTGCGCTGATCTGTGTGTTTTTCGGATGGATTGGAACACTGCTGACCGTAATGTTGGTGACCGATGCTGCACCGGGGGCGATCGTATTGTTCCCCGCTGAACGATTTGTTGCGGACTTGCCGGCTGGCGCGGCAGTCGTTGGTGGTGGAACGGCATGGATCGCGGTTCGATCAAATTTGCCGGATTTGGGTGCAACTCTCTATCGCGCTGGTGGCTGGCTTGTTTTACCGGCTGGTTTGCCAGGGTGCTTGCCGCTGCCAAAGGCGGGTTGACCCTTGCAAGAACGTCTTGCCTACGCCATTTAAGCGCGAAGACGTATTAGCACCCGGAGGGCACCATGCTCGAACTCGGCGGCCAGACCCCGCAGGCGGAAGACCTGATCAAAGACGTTAGCGAAGCTGACTTCATGACAGAAGTTATTGAGGCCTCTCAAACCGTACCTGTCGTCGTAGACTTCTGGGCGCCATGGTGTGGACCGTGCAAAACCCTTGGTCCCGCGCTTGAAGCGGCCGTTACCAAGACCAAAGGCGCGGTCAAAATGGCCAAGGTCAACATTGACGAAAACCAGATGATCGCAGGGCAGCTGCGCATTCAGTCTATTCCGATGGTTTATGCTTTTTGGAAGGGTCAGCCAGTTGACGGATTTCAGGGTGCTGTACCTCCCTCAGAGATCGATGAGTTCATTGAAAGGGTTGTGAAAGCTGCTGGCGGCGATGCCAGCGGCGGGCTGGATGACGCTGTAAGTGCAGCACAGGAGATGCTTGAACAAGGCGCAGCTGCGGATGCGGCGCAAACCTTTGCCGCAATCCTGCAGGAAGATGGTGAGAACGCCGCCGCCTATGCCGGTCTCGTCGGGGCGTATATCGCGCTTGATGATCTTGATCAGGCAGAGGCAATATTGAACGGCGCGCCAGCAGCGATTGCAACATCAGCAGAGCTTGACGCAGCGCATGCGCAGCTTGCGCTGGCCAAACAGGCTGCGGATGCGGGGCCCGTGGCAGAGCTGCGCGCCGCTGTTGAAAGCAATCCCGATGATCATCAGGCGCGCTTTGATTTGGCCCAAGCTCTCCATGCTGGAGGGCAGGCGCAAGAGGCGGTGGACGAGTTGCTTGAGCTGTTCCGCAGAGACCGTGAATGGAACGATGAAGCCGCAAAAACACAGCTCTTCACAATTTTCGAAGCGCTAAAACCAAACGACCCGGTGGTGCTGAACGGCAGACGTCGTTTGAGCTCAATGATATTTGCCTAACGCATTTGGAGCGCTAGGTACGAAGACATGATCAAACAGGGTGATCTGCCAGAGATGGTGCCGATTTTTCCGCTTCCCGGCGCTCTTTTGTTGCCGAGATCGCGTCTTCCATTGCACCTGTTTGAACCGCGTTATCTGGCCATGCTCGACGACACGCTGAAGACATCACATCGACTTATCGGCATGATCCAACCTAACCCGACGAATGGGCGAAATGGTTCAGGACTTCACATTATTGGTTGTGCAGGACGCGTCACTCAGATGTCTGAAACCGAAGACGGCCGGTACATGATCACACTCTCGGGTATATCGCGGTTCCGCGTCCTGTCAGAGGTGGAGGGTTTTACGCCTTACCGGCGGGCCGAGGTGTCTTGGACTGGGTTTGAGAGCGACCTCGGAAGCTCCGATGTGGATGAGGGGTTCAATCGCGAAAAGTTCATGGCGCTTTTGGCGCGGTTTTTTGAAAACAAGGAACTCCGTATCGATTGGGACACGCTAAAGCAGGCGGAAGACGAACTTTTGATCAATTCACTCTCAATGCTCCTGGAATTTGAACCGGAAGACAAACAGGCACTGTTAGAGGCACCCAGCCTCCGTACGCGCCGGGAGACGCTGGTGACGCTCATTGAATATGCACTGCGCGGTGGAAGCGAGCAGGAATTGATGCAATGAACGAAGAAAGCGAAGCGGAGTTTGATCGCCGCATGCTGGAGGCTCTCGTTTGTCCACAGACACATGCTCGACTAGATTATTATGCCGACGCCAAAGAACTTATCAGCCGTACAGCTGGGCTGGCTTTTCCGATCCGGTCCGGCATTCCTGTGCTGCTGATGGATGAAGCGCGGCGGCTGGACGATTAGCGGTTGCTCGCTCGGCTTGCCATGAACTTCTGACCCAAACTCAAAGTGTATAGCTCCAGATCGCAAAGCGCCGCGTCGGCGCCGTCGGCGTCATTGCTTTCGAGTGCGTTGGCCAGCTTGGTGTGAAGTGTCACGATTTCTTCCCGCGAGCGGGCGGTGAAGGTGATCATGTTCATCAGCGGCTGCATTGCCTCGACCGCACCGGCTAGTTGATAGCTTAGAACCGGGTTGCCGGCGGCATCGACCAGCGCACGGTGCAGAGCCACGTCAGAGGCGCAAAAGCTCTCATCGCTAAGACCTGGCTGCGCTTGCCGGTGAATCTCGGCCCGCATCGTTGCCAAATGATCGGCAGTGCGCCGTTCTGCGGCAAGGGGCGCACAGGCGCGCTCCATCGCGTATCGCGCTTCACACGCGGTTTCAAAACTCACCGCGTTCATCGACAAAAGCAACGTAGAGGTCGTCACGTTTTGTCCGTATGCTTCTTCATAGGACAGCCGGTTCACAAAAGCTCCGCCGAAAGCACCGCGTTGCGTTCGGATAAGCGCTTGTGCGGCAAGACGTTTCAGAGCTTCGCGCACCGTGGAACGTGAAACGCCAAATTGCTCTGACAATTCTGCCTCAGACGGCAGGCGTTCATCGACGATCATTCGCCCCTCGATGATAGCATCCCGGATGGCTTGGGCGATCTGTGCGGAGAGGTCTTCTGATTTTTCAATTTTCATTTGTCAGACCTTTAATTGTCTGACATTTATAAATCCTGTTTCGACTCACTCCAAGAGACTTTTCGATCGTGTCGGCTTTATCTCTCAGAAACATCGGTTGGTTGTCCTTTTTCGCCGTGATTTTAGCGGCATGGGCCATGATGTTCATGATGGCGACTGGTATGAACCTTGATCTGATCGGTCGCCCTGGGGCCATGGCGCAGAAAATGCGCATGATGGATCCCTGGGAAAACCGCGGCATGCCGATGGCTAGTTTCATGCCGCTTTTTGTGATGTGGGCCGCGATGATGGCAGCAATGATGTTGCCGACGATGGTTCCGACGCTGCGCAGCTATGATGATCTGATCAAAAGCGCCGATGGCAGTCGAGCAGGTTGGTTTGGCGTACTTCTTGGCTATTTCATCGCTTGGGTTGGCTTCGCCGCGGTGATCGCTGGTGTGCAACTGGCGCTGCTCTTTGGTGGTGTGATTGATATGCTGGGCATTGCCCGGTCGACATGGATCGCTGGTGGTTTATTGATTGTAGTAGGGCTTTTTCAGTTCACGCGGGCAAAGGAAATTTGCCATGGGGTTTGCCATAGCCCGATGAGCTATTTTCTTGGCCAATGGCGCACAGGTTTCGCTGGCGGCATGAGAATGGGGCTCGGCCTCGGCGCGTTTTGTGTCGGCTGCTGTTGGGGTTTTATGGCGCTCGGTTTTGTTGGTGGCGTGATGAGCCTGCTTTGGATGGGGCTTGCTACGCTCTTTATGGTGCTGGAGAAGTTACCCCAGATCGGCCATCATGTGGTCCGACCAATGGGTGTACTGTTAATTATCGGCGGTATGGTCGTTTTGGCCGCGCCACTCTTTGCAGGAGGATAAACGATGGCTCTAAAACGCCGAAAGAACGCGGATAAGCTGCCGGTCTCGCAACGTATCGACAACCGCATGGCAAACCCCAAGCGGCGCAAGATGAACCCAACAGAATGGGTCATTAAGGGCGAGCTGTTTCTGAATTGCTCCTGCACTGTTTTCTGTCCCTGCGTCGTGTCGCTGGGTCAGCACCCGCCGACGGAAGGACATTGTAACGCTTGGATGGCCATTGCCATTGATGAGGGCCATTTCGAAGGCGAAGACCTTTCCGGTCTCAACGTCGGGCTTATGGTTGAGATCCCGGGCCGCATGGCAGAGGGCGGCTGGAAGGTGGCGGCCTATGTAGATGAGCGCGCCAGCGGCAAAGCCTATAACGGTATTCTACAAATCTTCTCAGGCCAGGCCGGGGGGACGACGGGTCTTTTCACCATGCTGGTGAGCGACATTGTCGGTGCCGAACGCGAGAAGGTGGAGATTGTGCGCGACGGTAAAAAGCGCGGACTCTACATCGGCAGAAAAATCCAAGGCGAGATTGAAATGATTGACGGTGGGGATCCCGATCACCCGGTGATGATCACCAACTCCAAATACTGGATGGGTCCAGACATAATCGCTGCACGCGGTACCAAATCTAAAGTGCGCGATTTCGGCAAGATATGGGATTTCGGTGGAAAATCAGCCGAGATTTGTCCCATCGACTGGCACGGGCCAAAGTAAGGAAAACGCCCATGATTACGCCTGATTACGTCCAGATGATGGCGCGCTATAACCGTTGGCAGAATGAGTTTGTCGTCGATAACTTGGCTGCACAATCGCATGAGATCCTGACGAAAGACCGGAAAGCATTCTTTGGCTCTATCCTTGGGACGTTGAACCATATTCTTTGGGCAGATGTCTTTTGGATGAGCCGATTTACTGAACACTATCAAAGACCAGAACAAGGTGTCGTCGACAGCCCTAAACTGCACGCGACGTTTGATGCCTATCGCAACGCCCGCAAGAAAATGGATGAAGAGCTTATCACCTGGGCTGACGGCTTGACCGTGTCCGATGTCACGGGCGACCTCACATGGTTTTCCGGCTCGCTGGGACGTGAGGCGAAGACTGCCTTGGGTAAGTGCATAACCCATATGTTCAACCATCAGACTCATCACCGCGGTCAGGTCCACGCCATGATGACGGGAGCGGACATCCATACGTCTGTTACGGATTTGGCATTTTTGCCAGAGGATTTTGAATGAGCGCGTTGCTCTCCCCCTCGCGTCGCGTACGGCGCACGCCGTTTTCTGATGGTGTAGAAGCCTGTGGCGTGAAGGCCTATACGGTCTACAATCATATGCTGCTTCCGACGGTTTTTGCCTCGGTCCAAGAGGATTATCGTCATCTGAAGAGCGCCGTTCAGGTCTGGGACGTTGCCGTCGAACGGCAGGTTGAGGTTCGTGGACCGCACGCCAGCCGTTTGATCCAAATTCTTACCCCGCGTGATTTAACGAAACTCAGCCCTGATCGAGGCATGTACATTCCGGTCACTGATCAGAGCGGAGGAATGCTGAACGATCCTGTGCTGCTGCAGGTGGACGAAGATCGGTTTTGGATTTCCGTGGCCGACAGCGATTTTCTATTTTGGGCCAAGGCCGTTGCGGGCTGCAACGATTTTGATGTCGAAGTTTTTGAGCCAGATGTCTCACCGCTCGCAATACAAGGTCCGCTTTCAGACAAGTTGATGAGCCGCGTCTTTGGCGACGCTGTGACCGGCCTTAAGTTCTTCGGCTGCGGTTGGTTCGCATTTCGGGGAAAAAAGTTTCTTATTTCTCGCTCTGGATATTCCAAACAAGGCGGATTCGAAATTTATGTCGATGGCTCAGAGCATGGCATGCCGCTTTGGGACGCATTTTTCGAAGCTGGACGTGATCTGGAAGTGCGCCCAGGTTGTCCAAATCTGATTGAGCGCGTTGAGGGCGGCTTGCTCAGCTACGGCAACGACATGACGATGGAAAACTCACCACTGGAATGCGGTATGGGGAGGTTTGTGAGCGATAGTCAGTTGGCGACGTGTTTTGGTGGCAGGGCGTTGCGCGAAGAGCGTGAGGCGGGCAGCAAACAGATGATCCGGGCGGTCGCGATTGAGGGCAATCTTCCGGCGTGTGACCGTGCCTGGCCACTATGGGATGGCGATGGGCCGGTTGGACAGGTAACCTCCTGCGCCTGGAGCCCAGATTTTGAAACCAACGTGTCGATTTCGATGGTCGCCGCTTCGCATTGGGATGAGGGGACGACGCTCACCGTTGAAACCCAAGACGGTCAGTTCCCTGCGGTTGTTCAGTCGGAGTTCTGGGCATGAGGGTGGTCGATTTCAATGTTTTTGGCAGAATGAAACCAGGTGAAATTGCACCTGTGGCAGAAGGAGAATGCAATGTTTAACGCGTTAATGGTCGAAAAGGACGAAGACAGCGGCAAAACCTCTGCTGCGGTTAAGCAAATTGGTGAAGATGATTTGCCCGAAGGCGACGTTACGGTCGCGGTCGAGTATTCAACCGTAAATTACAAAGATGGTCTTTGCATTGGCCCAGGTGGCGGTTTGGTGCGAAATTACCCGCATGTGCCAGGCATAGATTTCGCCGGCACCGTCGAGAGCAGCGACCACCAATGCTACAAGCCCGGTGATAAAGTCGTCTTAACGGGCTGGCGCGTTGGTGAGGTGCACTGGGGTGGTTATGCGCAAAAGGCCCGGGTGAAAGCGGAATGGTTGGTGCCGCTTCCAGACGGTGTTGATACCCGCGGTGCGATGGCTGTTGGTACAGCAGGCTTCACCGCAATGCTTGCCGTCATGGCGTTGGAAGACCACGGGCTCGAGCCGGGACA